>CALZOZ010000022.1 GCA_945828095.1 uncultured Clostridia bacterium | reverse complement strand
CACACTGCATATCGTCGGCAGCGTCAGATGTGTATAAGAGACAGATACTACAGTATATCCTTTTTCTCCACTAAATTTAAAGTTTGGAGTAACTTTATATCCATCTTCAGGAGCCGTCCCTTCATACTTGAAGAAATAGTATGTTCCTATCGTACCTTTATTTTTTATTTCTACTTTTTCTCCAGTATCACTGTATCCTCCCTTGTTTCCTGAGAAATTACCATTAAATTTATTTGATGGCATAATAAAACCATATTCCCATTCCGTTACTTTAACATTATTAGTATGTTCAAGACAATCAACAGGATCACTTTCTATGCCATCTTGTGTCGTCAAAATGTACCAGTACCATCCGTCTCTATCCGCTAACTTTTCACGATATGCATACACATATCCATCATTCAATATAATGTCGACGTTATCAATCTCCGGTATCTCAGGTTTATCTCCCGGTTCATCAGGTATATCAACCTCCTGTGGTTCAGGTTCTTCCCAGTCGCCGTAGTACATGCCTGTATATGTAAAAGGTGAGCCGCTGGCATCTGTAAGGACAATACCTGTGGTGTTTACAGGACGATAAGGATATGTCTTACCATTCAGAGTGGTGTCATAAACCTGAGTTTTGCATGTGCCCGTGACCTTCAATTCCTCTGTAGTTTTTCCTTGGATGGCATTTGATACATCTCCTGATCCAACTGCTTTTATGCCGGAGTCAGAAGTATAATAGTTCTTGTTATATGAACAATCGTCCAAGGTCGTGGCTTCTATTCTGCCGGCAAATCCTCCGTACAGCCCACTTGACGTTACATTGACCACAGGCCCTGCGGAATAGCAGCGTTTATAATTAGTTGTTGTATTCCTATCACTGCCTACAAGTCCACCGCCGCCTTTATCTCCTGCAACAGAGCATGTTGAGAAAGAGTCCATAACGCTATGATATTTTTCCTCTGACCCTGCGGAATGCGAACATACATATCCAATCAGACCTCCTGCATAGCCTGTGGCCCTTACATTACAGTTTTGACTATCATCTGTAAGATAATTTCCATCTGATGTCATACCGCTTGCATAGGAATTTCTTATATCAGCATACTTTCCGCCTAGCAGGCCGATTAAGCCGCCTACATTTTCGGCTGTAGAAGTGCCATTGATACCTACCAGATTTCCTGCCACAGTGCAGTTGGTAACCTTCAGACCATCGCCGCTACCAGTACCGTTAACATTACTGTATCCGATCATTCCGCCGCAATTTTTGGCACCGGTTACGATACTCTTATCACCTGAATTCGTGCCTTTCAGTACCAGCACGGTGCTTATCTGGGCATCAGTGCAGCCTGAGTCAATCCAGCCGACGAGTGCTCCGGCATAATTGCAGTCGTTACCCTTAACATTGAAGTTCTGAAGGGTCACACCATCAATAGTAATTGAATTCTGTCCATATATGGATTCTCCTATTCTCGAAAAAAGGCCAAGAGCATGACTTCCATCAGGCGCATTTATTTTACTTTCGTCTATAACAAAATCCGAAATAACGAATCTGTTGCCTCTAAAGATTTTGATAGATGAACTTTTTATAGGATAAAAACTGTCTTCTGAATATTTTTTTCCTGCTGAATCAGTCCCTGCTTTATATGCGTAAACATAGGTTTTACCATCTGATGACTTATTGGCATTTACATAATCATTCCACGAAATGTTTCCTACCACATCAACTGTTTCTACAATTTTGGAAAGATAAGAAACCTTATAATTCAAGTTTTCGAGATGACGTACAGCCGATACCTTAACGGCAAGTTTGCCGGTATCAGTTACTTTATCTGCTGCCATAATGTGATTCGCATCAGCAAAGAGGCTGTTGGTCATGGCCTGAGCTGTAACAGCGCTGCAAAGCACATTATTTGAGGTGATCTTAGCTTCGATTCTGATGTTTTCGCCTGGAATCATTTCAGGGAAAATATCAGCAAAATGTGTTCCTTCGTAGATACCACTTGCATTGGTTGTACCTGTCTTGCTGATGTCATCGAGGGTCAAAGTGTACTGCATATGTTCAGGAACAGTCACTCCACCTGCTGTAATCGCCGGAATATTAACAGCCTCCCAAAGCCATGTATTATTCGACTCCGTTGAATATGGGTAATAACCATCTGAATTCGGCGTATTGCCAATGGCCATATTAAAGGTCTTGGATTTGCCGCTGTCTACCCCTGTTACAGTAACTTCAAGGCGTGATTCAATATTATTACCAAACCCGTCGCCCACGAAATAATTAAAGTCTTGGATCTTTATCTGAAGTTTTTCGCCATTTTCTACTATAATCTTTGGTTCCAGCAGCTTAACAGTCTCAAGGTTCTGTGCTGCTGCTCCGCCATAGTATCCCACAGTTTTGCGACCGCCATCAGTGGTTGTAAGCAGACTTTTGCGTGCTTCCATTCCCGTGTTATCGTCAGACCTGCCGCTATGACTCAATTGTTTAACCTCTTTTTCAGTCAGCCCGTCTGCACTGTCGGTATAAAAGACAGCATAAATCTGAGCAGTCTTGAGATCGTACTCTATGTAATAAGAACCGCCGCTTCTGACGGTATCATCAATTGCACCAAAAGGCAGCATATCCTCCAATATGCTGCCTTCTAAATTATCACTTGAAGAAGTTCCGCTGTTGTGTCCAACGCGATAAAATGCATGGGAACCGTCAGTAGTGGCAGTTGTCCAGTCAAGTCCTCCGAAAGCTGCATCAAAATCACCAGGTTTATCCGTCGCATCTATCATGACAGTCCCAAGCGCAGCTTTTCCTGCGTCACCTGCCGCACCATCTTTTTCGGCATCTTCCTCGTACCCGGCCAGAAGCCCGGAGGCCTCCATCCTGGTCAGGTGGTTTTGGGCAGCCACAAAAATCTGCTTAGCTGTCCCGTCCATCTCCATAAGCTTCAGGTCCTTAGCAAACACTATGATTCCCGTCATAGTTATCACAGCAAGTATGCCCATAAGAGCCACAACGATAAACAGTTCAGGCAGAGAGAAGCCCTTTTTTCCAAGCTTGCAGCCGTGCCTGCCGCTGCTCATATCGCCATTGCCCGCGCTGGACTTAATATTCAGTTGTTCCCTCCTGAACCTGCGCTTCATTCTTTTCTTCCTTTAATCCTAAAGCAGTGTCTGCATCCACCATGGTCTCATAGAAAGTAACGTTAAGGCTTACGCTCACCGTTCCGCCGGACTTAAGCCCGCTTGTCCCCTGAGCCTGGGAAGTAAAGCTGACATCTTTTATCATGCACCTGTATTTGCAGTTCTTTAACTCCTTCATTACCGCACGAGCCTTCTTATAACCGGATGTCTCGTAAGTAATGCTTATATTTCTCCGAACAGAATCTCCGCTGCGGACAGCCTGCTCGAAGCTGATATTGTACCCGGATGTACCACCCAGGATGTCGTTGAGTTCTCTTATTTCATTCTTGATATTGTTGTAGCTGGTTACTGTACCGTTGGCATTAATGGTGCCGTTTTCCATCTCGGCCAGCATCTTGGCCTTACTTTCGGCCTTCATCTGCTCCACCAGAAGTTCGCTTTCCAGCTCGGTCACATCGTAACGCTCTACAGCATTGGCTGTTTCAACGATAACGAACCTGTAGTAAACCAGTCCCAGCAGCAGAACCGCCATTATCAGCAGCAGAATTTTTTCTCTTTTTGTAAAACTTCGGCTCATCATTACTGCTCACCTCCGTTTGGTACAAGTTCTATATACATAGTCGCTGTCACCTGTTTATTGCCGGAACCGGTATTTACGTCCCTGTCAGTACCGGCCACATTGACGGTAACAAAGGCAACATCAGGATCAGCCTCCAGCTCCTTTACTATTGACGAGATTGCATTTAACCTGGTTTTTTCTACTGTGAGTGTTACGGTGTTATCTGTAACATTCAGAGTTTTGATGTCCGCATTTTTGAGAACATACTTATCTAGGAGATCGAGAACATCCTCTCTGTCAACCAGCAGAATTTCACTATCATCAAGATATCCCATGCCATAGTGGCTGTAATCTTTCTTTACCTCTTCGTAGTCGGCATTCTGCTCCTTAAGCTCTGTTATCTGACGCTGCATATCGTTATATGCGGCCTCGGCAGCCGACATCTGCGCAATCTTGTCGATTACTCCGAATTTAGTGAAAGCGGCAAGAGCAATGAGGAAAACAATGAAAAACAGTATTTCCAGCGTCCTGTTCTCATCGGACTTCATGCCGTCCAGAATATTTATGTACTGTTTGTTCGGGTAGCCTGCTTTGCCTTTACCCTTTTTACCTATTTGTTTAAGCATGGCCCCCTCCTATTCCACCAGACCGATACCAATAGCCTCGACACCGATCATCATTTCTTCTTCACTTAATCCGGCAGCAGATGACTGCATAAGCTCAGTTATAGGCACCAGCGGCAAATCAAGGTTTTCACCGACAGCATCTATAAGATGCTGTATCTGTGCTCCGCCTCCGCAGTAATACATTGCATCCAGATTGTTCTCAGGATGGTTGAAGTTAAAGAAATTTAATACTCTCATTATTTCAATGCTAAGTCTGCCGCAGGCATCCATCACTTCTTCTCTGTCCATAACGTTCTCATGGTTTGAGTACATGTATACCTCAGCAATATGAAAATCGCATTCGTAAATATCTGCAATTGTCTGAGTCAGGCTAGCTACTCCCTGATCCATGTTTCTGGTAACGGAATACTCCCCGCCTGTAAAGAACCAGATATGCGCCGATTCGTGACCCAGGTTAAGCAGTGCAAAATCCCGGTTAATGTCATTTCCCGTTGCCTTGGCATAGGAAATTAGCACTCTGTGGTATGCGCTGAACTCAGGTGCCAGAGCCACCAGCTTGAGGCCGGCTCTTCTGCACAGTCTTACATACTTTTCGGCTACTTCTTTAAGGACAGCAACACCTATGAGATCCAGCTCCTTAATATTGCCAACTTCGTCTTTTTTCTGCTCCAGCACCACATAATCGTAGATGTACTGGTCTCTGTCTTCGGATATGTAGTCGTGAAACTCATAAGGCAGATTCACCTTGAGCTGATCCGTAGTCATAGCCGGAAGCAGAATCCGTTTCTGATACATATGCTTCTCAGGCAGTGCCATGTATACATTTTTTATTTTGATGTTATTCTTTTTTATGGCTTCACGCACACAGTCCGCCATAGCCTCCCATGAAACTATAACTCCGTCACGCACCAGATTGTCCGGAACCGGCTCGATTACAAGCTTCTCTGCCTTGCCGCCTGACATGACAGCTATCTTGAGTGTATGACTGCCGATTTCAATGCCTAAATATTTCTTTGCCATTTCGGTCTGCTCCTTTATATTACAGATAAAACAGTCCTAGATACCAGTCCACAGCCTCTGTGCCTATGATGAGGCTTACAAAAACCGCCAGACTGATTGCCGGACCGAAGGGTATTCGCTTCTGCTTCATTACTATTACAAAAAATATCCCCGCTATACAGGAAAGTATCAGGTTAAACAGCCCCACCGCCGGTCCCAGATAAAGGCCGGTCATAAAGAAGAGCTTGATATCTCCGCCGCCTAGGCTTTCTTTGCCTGTAATCTTGTCGAAAACCGAGGAAAGCAGCAGCATGCCGCCGCCTATTATGAAAGCCCCTAAGAGCCCCGACTTCCACTGCCAGCCCGTAAAAGGCAGGAAAACCAGCCAGTTTACAATGCCGCAGATTATGAAGCGGTCAGGGATTTCGTATATCTCCAGATCCACCAGTGATGCTCCGAGAAGGAGGCACACCAGCACCAGATATTCCAGAGTCACAAGGCTCACATCGAACTTGTATACGATAATGAGGAAAGCGGCTGCCAACATTATCTCGGTGATAAAGTATCTAGGGGAAAGCTTCTCTCCGCAGTATCGGCATTTGCCTCTCAGGAAAACGTAACTGAAAACGGGCACAAGGTCCGCTGCTCCCAGTTCATGTCCGCAGGAGGTGCATCGGCTTCTGCCCTTCATCACGCTCTGTCCATGGGCTAAACGGTATGCCAGGCAGTTTATGAAGCTGCCAAAGACCGCACCGAGTAAAGCCGCTAAAGTCAGCACATATGCAGTTAAAAATGTATCCTGTCCTATTATCACCGGACTCCGTCTCCTTTTACCCAATCTAGCCGCAAAACACCGTCCTTCAGGGTGGCCTTAATCACCATTGTATTGCGTTCACCTTCGTAGGTTCTGCCGTCTATGGTCATGGTGTGATACTCGTTGTAGCCGGCAGGCTTGTCCTCTGTCAGCTTGGTGAGAACAGCATCGAAATATGCCATCCTGTCCTCTCCCCCATTGTCTTCGCCTGCTGTGACAAGCCAATCTATCTCCACGCGGGAAAGGGCCCTCCTGAGGGTCAGATTATCGCGGCTTATCATGGTGGAAATCTGATAGTTATGCCACCACAGGCCTGCTGCTATGAGCAGTACGGCTATAATCACTATTATACAAATCAGTTCTATGCGGGAAAGCCCGCGAGTTGATGTAAGTTTACGCATTATCCATGTATTTTTCAAATTATCTATATGATTAAGCAAATTCAACAAGTTTAATATAAGCGCCAAAAGAATAAATATTCAACTCAATACGGTTTAGTAAGAGTTTTAAAAGTTTCATTCATGAACGATTTTTTAGTCAATAACCTTTCCTTCACGTATGCCTAGTAATTGAGATATGTTATTAGGTACTTGACATAGAACCATCTCATGTCCTACGATAAGCAGATCTGCCAGGGTCAAGCCATTTTTGCTTTTTCGCATTTTATCGTCTGCTACCTTTTGAATTATCTCATTTTTGTAAATTTTATTAAAAACGACAGGAGAGACAAACCTTAGCTATCCTTTTGCGTTTCAACTTGGATATCCTATATGGAGCTGATTGGTCACAGAGTCATAAACAACCCAAACATTCATTCCTTTATTGTGCACTTTTGACATTGGCAATCCAATACAGGAATTTGAATCGTCCCAAATAGTACAATCTGAACATGGAGAGCTGTCGTCTCCTGTCCCACTTTCCTGAAAGTTGTATGCATTTTCCCAATTTGTAAAGGAAACCAGAGAACTGCAATCTTTGGACAGAAAATATATCCACCCAAATCCAGCAATGTCTTCTTTGAGTTCATTAAATGAATAGGTTGTTCCGTCAATTTCTACTTCTTGCAGGTTATTGGCTATTTGGACAATCGCATAAGCATCACGTATTGCAGAATGGTCCACAGCCAGTTTTGCTTTTTTCATTTGACTCGTAAAAACAGGAATCGCAATGGCAACTAACACCGCTATTATGGCAACCACAATAAGCAGTTCTGCTAATGTAAATCCACCTTGCTTTTCTTTCTCTCTTATCATAAATGTTTTTTCCCTTTTTTTCTCTATTGTTGGCTCTTTCCTTGTGTCCCCAAAAAAAGAACATAGGGAAAAAGTCATAGCGGTAAAGAGTCACCACATCGACGATTAACTCATTAATGTGATGACTCCATGCTCCTTTTCTCACCAATTGTCTTTACTCAACTGATTTAATCTTTAATGACTCTTTCAGCTGGGATATGTAGTGATTGTAAGTTGCTACGCATATTTCACCAAAGCACTCAAAATATTTTCGCTTATTTTGCAACTATACCAACTGTTTTTGAAGTAACATTATAAGTGATTTCATAGTTTGTTTTTTCTGTATCGGTACGTTTAAAATTGGAAGTTGCAACGTTAGCTACCTTCGCAGTTTTGTTTTCGCCTTCCCAATCATTTTGTTTCTGGTTCATAGTTACTACTGCCTTATAAGTAGTAGTACCAGCATCATAAGTTATTACTGCACCTGTGCTACTAGTTAAGTCTGTAATTTGGTCAGACACAGCATATACCATTATTTCTGCATATGCAGCACGGATGTTTGAGAGGTCAGTAGCTTCTCTTGCTTTCTCAAGCTGGCTTGTGAAAACAGGAATTGCAACTGCAACCAGTACAGCGATAATTGCTACTACGATAAGCAGTTCTGCCAGGGTGAAGCCTTTTTTAGTGAGCTTCTTGTTCATTAATTTCATCATTGTTTTTTCCTCCGTTTTTTAGAAATTTCCCTTTATCCCTTTATGGGATATTAATGTACATTTATGCAAACGGCATAGGGTTATAATGCCGGATTTGCCTTAGATAAGATTGTAGACCGTAAACATAGGCAGGTAAATTGCTATGACTATGAATCCGGCTATGCCTGTAAGAAACAGCAGCATGGTAGGTTCCAGCTTGCTGAGAGCCTTGGTTGTGGCATGCTGTGCCTCGTTATCGAAGTAGGTCCCTGTTGTCTCCAAGGTAATCTCCAGTTCTCCCGTTTCCTCACCAAGAGCGCACATCTCCACCAATGTCTTAGGGAAGTACTTGCACTCTCTCATGCAGTCTCCCAGTCTCTTACCTTCCTCTATGCTTCCTGTCATCCTTGAAGTCTCAAGTCCAAGTGTGTAGTTATCCATAACCTGAGAAGTGATTTCCAGTGCATGTCCCACTGTCAGTCCCGACCGGATGAGAGTCGCCATGGTGTTGGCGAACTGTCCCGAGCCATTAAGCTTATTGATTCTGCCCAGAACAGGTATCCTAAGCATGAATGAACTCCACTTTTCTCTGCCTTTTTCTGTATGTACCCAGAACCTGAAACCCATTATAAGAGCCAGGACTGCGATTATTATAAGTATTATGTTCTTGCTTAAAAAGTTTGATGTGGCTATCAGTCCTCTGGTTATTGCCGGCATTTCTCCGCCAAGGTCTGAGAAGGTTCCCGCCAGTGTTGGCACTACCTTAATCATAACTATCATCAGTACTACCGCTGCCACGCAAAGCACGAAAATCGGATAGCTCATGGCCTGCTTTACCTTCTGTCTGGTTTTGTAAGCCTTTTCATAATATTTTTCCAAAGCGGCGAAGGATTCGTCTATAGTACCCGATTCCTCACCTGCTCTGATTGTTTCTACAAAAGTTACCGGAAGCTCCTTGCAGTTTCTTTGAAAACTGGATGCAATGCCGCTACCCTGCTGCACATCTGCAGCCGCCTTTTCCAGCATCTTCTTAAGCTTCTTGTCCTGAGTCTGGTCGGCTATCATTTCCATACATGCGGTGATGGAAACTCCCGACTTAAGGATGATGGCAAACTGTGAGCACATGACTGAAAGAGCCTTGGTATCGATTTTTTTGCTGCCGATTTCCATGGTCAGAAGACCCTTCTTTTCCTCGACAGGTTTTATCTGAAGGACTATGGGACAGGTCTGCTTGATTTTTTCTACTGCTGCGTATTCATCCACTGCCTGAACCACTCCGCGGGTCTTAGCTCCGTCAGCGGTCATAGCCCGGTAATGATAAGTTATCACTGCCAAAATCTCCTTTCTTCCTTAATCTGTGCCCTTCTATGATGCTACATGCCGCTTCTGGTCAGATATGACTTGTCGTTGGCGGCGTTGATGGCCGTTTCTCTTGATATAACGCCTGTCTGCACTAGCTTGATGAGGAAGTTGTCCATGGTTATGCTTCCTTCCTTGGCTGAACTGAGCATGGCCGATGTCATCTGAGGTGTCTTGCCCTCCCTGATGAGGTTCTTTAAGGCGTTGGTCACTACCATAACCTCACAGGCTGCCACTCTGCCGCTGCCGTCTTTCTTAAGAAGGAGCTGCTGTGCCAGAACTGCTCTCAGGCATCCCGAAAGCTGCAGTCTGATCTGCTGCTGACGCTCTGCCGGGAAAACATCCACAATACGGTCGATGGAGTCCACCGCCGAGTTGGTGTGGAGTGTGGCGAATACCAGGTGGCCTGTCTCTGCCGCTGTAAGGGCGGTTTCGATGGTCTCAAGGTCACGCATTTCGCCTATGAGGATTACATCCGGGTCCTCTCTGAGTATGGCTCTCAGACCCTCGGCATAGGAAGCTGTGTCCTTGCTGATTTCTCTCTGGTTGATGAGACACATATCCGGCTTATAGACATACTCTATAGGGTCCTCAAGGGTGATGATGTGTTCTCTTCTGGTGTGATTTATCTTATCCAGTATGGCTGCCAAGGTGGTTGATTTACCGCTTCCCGTTTCGCCTGTTACCAGAATGATTCCTTTCTGCCAGGTGCTGAACTGCTCTACTACCGGCGGAAGTCCCAATACTGAAATATCAGGAATCCTGTCGTTGAGAATACGGATGGCTGCCGAAAGGTTTCCCTGCTGGCGGAAAAGGTTAATTCTCACTCTGTGGCCTGCAATGGTTGCCGCCAGGTCAAGTTCACCTTTATGTGCAATGGATTCGTATGAATCACCCGCAAGGGCTTTTCCTACTGCTTCGCAATCCTCATCTGTAAGGATGTGGTCGTCTGCATCCTGAAGCTGTCCGTTGATTCTCAATTTTACTGGTACGCCGCATACCACGTGTATGTCCGAGGTTCCTCTTGCGGCTGCATCAGCTACTAATCTTTCAATATCCATGTTTTCTCCTAATCTAATCTGCTTCTGTTAGCGCTTATCGCGGTCTTACGTTGTAAAAAAACAGCCGAAACGATTATTTTTACAACATCGCGCCCATAACGGTCCTGAAAACAGGTCTGCAAAGTTATAAACGTTGTAAATTTTTTTTATTTTCTGAAATTTTACAACCCAAAATGCAAAACCGTTGTAAAATCGAAAGAAACCTGAGATTTTTTACAACATTATGACCTTGAAACAGGTTCCAAACACCTTGTAAAATGCGTGATGTTGTAAAAATGGCAATCTTCGTCGATTTTTTACAACATTCAGCTTCATATCCCTAATCAGCTTTCAATCCGCAGAAATCTAATCTGTATGACTGATGGTTCTGCAGACTTCCTCTACGGTGGTTATGCCCTGAGCAACCAGCCTGCGGGCGTTTTCCATCATAGGCACGAAATCTGTCCTGTTTACAATATCCATCAGCTCCTGCTTGTCTTTGCCGCGGGTGATGGCACTTCTGATCTCATCGTTAAAGGTGAGTATTTCAAATACGCCTGTTCTGCCCTTATAGCCTGAGTCAAAGCATATCGGACAGCCTTTTCCATGTACGAAACGTCTTTTATCTGCCCCGGCTCTGACTGCCTCCTCAGTCTGAGGCTCTATTCCCGCTATGCCGCACATTGTGGCATCCGGTATGTAGGTTTCTCTGCAGTTGGTGCAGACTTTACGAAGAAGTCTCTGGGAAATAACTCCCTTGATACCTCCGCTGATGAGGTAAGGCTCCACGCCCATATCTCTCAATCTATCAATAGCTGAAATGGCATCTTCGGTATGGATTGTACTGATTACAAGGTGGCCTGTCATTGCGGCTCTCATGGCGATTTCGGCGGTCTCACCGTCTCGGATTTCGCCGACGCAGATGATATCCGGGTCCTGTCTCAAAATGGCTCTCAGACCGTTAGCAAAGGTCATACCCGTCTTTTCATTTATCTGAACCTGTGTGATTCCGTCTATGTTGTATTCAACCGGGTCTTCAAGGGTTATGAGGTTGGTGGCCTCGCTGCGGAGTTCCTTTATCATGGTGTACATGGTGGAGGATTTACCGCTTCCTGTAGGACCTACGATGAGGATTACGCCGCTGGTATGAGACATAAGCCTGTCAAGGCGGGCTGATTCTGCAGACTGCATGCCAATTCCTGCTCTGTCCAGCATTCCCTCATCACGATTCAAAAGTCTTATTACAACCTTTTCGCCGTAAATTGTAGGCAGTGTAGACATACGCAAATCCACATCCTTTCCCTTAAGGCGAACTTCGCTTCGTCCGTCCTGAGGGATTCTTCTCTCGGAAATATCCATCTTGCCCATTACCTTCAGTCGTGAAATTACCGAGTCCTGAAGGTCTGACGGTATATCAAGAATCCTGTGTAGTCTGCCGTCGATTCTCATTCGAATTACCATTTCCTGGACAGATGGCTCAAAATGTATGTCACTGGCATTCTCTGTTACTGCACGCTCAATGATGGAGTTGACCAGTCTAATGGTCGGCGCGGCATCTTCGGTGGGGGTATCCTGCCTTTCCAATGCTTCACCCTCTGTCGGCTTAAAGCCTGCCTCCTGCCTCATCTGTGCCATTGCTCTGGCTGCACCCTCGTTTCCGTAAAGTGAGCTGATAGCTCTGTCCACTGCGTTTTCCGTGGAAATCATCGGCACTACTTTCTTTTTAGTAGCTCCTTTTACCTCTTCTATTGCCATAAAGTTCAATGGGTCCTTCATGGCGAGGTATAGTGTGTCTTTTATTAGTTTAACCGGCACAACGCCGTATTTCTTCGCGATTGTCTTAGGGAGCTGCTCCACCATCTCAGGCTCAATGGCTATCTTGCTGAGGTCAATAAAGTCGATACCCAGCTGCATACAAAGTGCATCGATAAGGTTGGTCTCGGTTATATAGCCTTCGTCGATGAGCACTTTGCCCAGTCGGTCTTTTCGCTCTTTTTGTATTTTAAGTGCTTCCTCAAGGTCTGATTCTGTGATCATCCCAGCTGCCAGAAGCAAATCTCCCAATCTCTTATATTTCATGTATATCCTCGTTTGGGTCGTAAATCACCCAGTGTATATTTTCTGTTAATTTTAATAGTTTATTATAACCTTTTTTATCACTTTTTTCAACAATCTTAACGAAATTTAAGGTATATTTTCCTGTTTTTTTCATTTTTCTTGCATCTTCGACAAAATCAAGGTATACTAATCTATATTTATTTGTATTTCATATTTTTTGACAAATTTTTAGCGGAAAAGTTTCAATGAATAAACTAAAAAGTTTTTGTAAATTTAATAGATTTAATGGTTTCGCTGTTAAACCCGACAGACGCGATGAGCATGACAAGAAACGCGACAGGCGCGGCTTTACTCTTGGCGAACTACTGATTACGGTTGCTATCCTGGGTATCGTCGTGGCTATTGCTGTGCCGATTTTTAACTCGCACCGCGATGATGCCAAAGAGTCGGTTTGCCTTACTAACCGCACCGCCTTCAAGCAGGCTCTGACTATTCAGCAAATGATGCACAAAAATAATCCTTCCTGGGCGGTAACCGGCCTTCAAAGCTATTTTGATGCCCACAAAGAAGAATATAAGTGCCCTTCCGGCGGTACATATACGCTCAAACTACCCGCTGATATGAATCTGGTGGTTGAATGCTCCCTCCACGGGGCAGCAACGGTTGATAATATTATGGTTGATGTACTCAATGGAATTACCTGGACAAATACTAATCGAGTTGACGGTCAGAATGAATCAGGACCCACCCGCAATAATGTTATGTTAGAACTGGAAAAACTCAATGTAGATTTAGATGGTAATTTTGGTGTTAAATTATGGACTGCTGCCAAAGATGCTAACGGAAATTTATTGTTTGTCTGGTCCACATACGATCCAATAAATACATATGTTACTCCAAATGAGCAATGGAAGCGTATTCCCGCTATATGTTATGACGATAAAACAAAAAAATATATTGTTGGCATGTCGAATATAGCATGGAAAACTTCAAGCACCCCAAATTATTATAGTTTAGCCACCGATATAGAGGGTGGCGGCGGATTCAATCCTGCTGTCAAAAAAGAATGCGCTACATATGAGGAGGCTTTAAAAGAATATAACCGGCTCAAACCTTCCAGCAAAGACGATTTGAATAAATATAGAGTAGAAGGCGGATTCGAGCAATACATTGCCGATTGCGGCCCGCATTACTATGGAGAAAAACAGTCATAGGAATTAATGGTATTATAATACCCCGGAGGATTATCCATCTTTCGGGGCTTTTATTTCTCAATCATATTCTTTTATCTACAGTGCCTGGATTTCCTCGGCAGAAAGGCCTGTGTACTCCGATATTTTTTCAATTGATTCACCTTTTGCCTTCATTTTTTCAGCAAACTCAATTACTGCTTCAGCGCGTCCCTGCTCAAGACCCTGCTCAAGACCCTGACTCATTCCTTCGTCGAATCCATCCAATCTCGATATCTCCATATCTTCTTCTCTCGTAAGTTCTCTAAACAGCATTTCCACCATCTCCGTACCATACTTCTTTAAAAACTCAGGCAAAATTCCATCTGAAATACAGTTCTTTATGAGCTCCGCTATATGAATGCCGGTAAGCAACCCTCTCTCCTGAGCCGCTCTAACTCTTTCCACAAAAAGGCTATACTGCCTTAATGTCTCGCATTTCTTCAGGATTTCATTGTTTTTATCACTATTTATATTATACACTTTGACGGTCAGTTGTAAAGAAATTTCACTGTTTTCAGCACCAAGGAATGCATCGGACAACCTCATTTCCTGATAGTCAGGAAAGTCTTCTTTACCATCATAAAATACTATGAATGTTGGCCGAGGAATTTTTAATAGCTTTTTGCGGTAAAGGTCGTCTGTGTTTATCATGCGTTGCAACATGGTTGATATATAAATAAGATCACGGAGTGGCATGTTACTGCAAATTGTTGACTGATGCTCTGCGAGTACTATAAATGTATCCTCCATCACAAAGGCTATATCACTATATCACACATTTATTTCCAGTTCAAGGTGATTTTAGTTATTTTATTTAAATGCTGGCTAAAAATTCTTTCTTATAATGCTTAGCCTGGTCTGGCTGGTAAAACCGGCTGATCTGTTCCCCGAAATAGTGTGAAAAAATGCTGTTTACTGGGGGATTTTTGCTTAAAATCGGCAAAAATCTTCGGAATTCTGTCCATTTTTTACACTTTATTCTATTTTTCCCCCAGTAAATCGCATTTTTTAATGAATTTTCGTGGGGAATGGACTTCTACTCCAATAAAAAAGGTCCGCTTCTTCTTGGAAAAGCGGACAGGAAAAAATCATTCATTTAATTGTTTACCGGGGTTACGTAAAATTTCTGATTCACTACTGTGGTATCTCCCTTTTTTACGGTTACCGTTACATCAAATAATCCTTTATCAGTATTATATGAAAGTGATATTTCCGGAACAACCCCCTCAGATAATATTTTTTCAGATACAAGGGGCTGAACTATCGGTGAATCGCCCTGATTTGTTTTTATTCCTATATTTTGCGTTTTACCTTCACTATCAGTAATGTTTTCAATAGAAATACGATATCCTCTTATGCCGCTTTCAAAGGTTACAACTCCATCCCCGTTCACTTCTACGTCTGAAGCAAATCTCAGCTCATCGGTCACCTTGGTTATGACGGTAGACATGAGGGTCGCAGATTCAGCCTTCAAGGTTATCTTTTCATAGGCGGTTCTGACTACCGTCAGACCTCCTGCCAGTGTGGTCATTATCAAAGAAAGAATGAGTACCACTGCCAAAAGCTCAGACAAGGTGAATGCTTTGCTGTTATTCAGTTTTTTCATGAGCTTGCCTGTCTTCATAGTAGTTACTCCGTTTAACTTGCAGGATTATATTCGTACTTGCTCAAAGATGAATCTGCATCTTTATATAGTTTTACATTAACTGATATTTCTCCTAAGCCATCTAGAGCATTATCATTAATTTTAACAGTGGCATCAGAAGGTGTTATTTCAGCCTGCTCTATTGCCGCAGAGCCTGCATACATTTCGTCCATCTTTGCCTCACCGTTCTGGATAAGGCGGCTGGAGGCTGTAATCATCGTGAGCAGAAAAACAAGAGCCAAAGCTGAAATCAGCACAGCGATAAGTGTTTCTGCCAGTGTCTCGCCTGACCTGCTATTAAGTTTTGACTTAATAAGCTTTATCATGATTATTCCTTTCCAAGCTTGGTTATCTTGCCTTTGCCCCACGAAAGAGTAGTAGTAACCTTGCAGTACTGGTGAGTTATAGTTATGGCATCATCGCCTTCTCCCTGTGTGGTGTCGTAGGTAAAATACTCTTCGTTTAGATTATTGCTTAAAGCTGCAGGGATAGTCAGCCGTATTTTATACAACGCCTTTCCATCGTGAGAACACATAAAGTCAGCCACTATGTTATAAGTATCCTTTTCCATCTTAAACCTGCAGGTTACAGGATCTAATCCTTCACCGGCATCGATTGAAAGTTCCTTCTCATAATCCTTGGCCGTAGTCTCTGAAGGTTCATTCGCTCTCTTCAACAGACTCAAATTAAAAATGTATTTTCCGCCTTCAGAAAGCAGTTCTTTAAGTTCCCCTGTGGGCGAATTAAAAGACGCCTCTTTATCTTCTCCCGTAGGATAATCCCCTTCCAGAACATAATACCCGAAGGTCTCATTTTCTATCACATCGCGGAACATGCGCGCCGCTGAGCTGACCGAGTAGTATGCCTGCTCCTGGTATACCAGTCCGGCCATTCGGCCTGATGAGGCTGTGCCCGATGCAAGGAGAACAGAACCTGCCGCTGCGCAAAGCAAGAAAAACACCAGTGCAATCAGAATAGTTGCGCCATTATTTGATTTTAGCTTCTTAACAGGCATCAGGCTTCCCCCTTTCTTGGCATTCTTAGTCTATTATACTAATTTCCCGCTAATTATTCAAGGTCATCTCTGAGAAAAACGAACACAAATAATCAGTTCTATGCCAAATGCTCGGGTGTAAAAATTATTTATGCGTTATTTTATGCATAATTTTCTCACCAGCACACGTAACCCGCATAAAAAAATGCATGGGAAGAAAACACATTCAATTAGCTGATACCCTACCGCAAAACAAGTGCCTGAAATCTACTGTAAATCGTAAAGAATTATCATATATTTTTATTCAAATTACTTTTTCAGGTAAACCCTCGTAATTCATATTGGCAACGATTCAAACTGTTTTTCTGATTTTTATTTTATTTTCAACGTTCTCGGCTCACGTAAGAAAAAAATGCATAAAATCAGGTGTAAGTTGAATCAATTACATTGAAAAGATTACCCGAAAAAAGTAAGCAGCGAACCAAAGGCGCGGTTTCCCGTAATTACAAAAAGCTGCCGGCTCGCACCGGCAGCTTAACAGTCATATTTACTTATCCGTTAATTACAGAACGTTAGTCAGTAATCCGCCAACAGATACGAATAAAGGTGCGAATACTACTGCAACGATAGTCATTAACTTGATTAAGATGTTGATGGAAGGACCGGAAGTATCCTTGAACGGGTCACCAACAGTGTCGCCAACAACAGCAGCTTTATGAGGTTCTGAACCCTTGCCGCCGAAGTGTCCTTCTTCAATATACTTCTTAGCGTTATCCCATGCACCACCGGCATTTGACATCATGATAGCCATGAGTACACCTGCGGATAATGCGCCGCCCAGCATTCCGCCGAGAGCTTCAGGTCCTAAGATCAGACCAACTGCAAGCGGAGCGATTACAGCCATGATACCAGGAGCGATCATTTCCTTAAGAGCAGCTGCTGTAGAAATGTCTACGCAGTTTGCATAGTCAGGCTTGGATGTTCCTTCCATGATGCCCTTGTCTTCTCTAAACTGTCTTCTAACTTCTTCAATCATCTGGTTAGCAGCTCTTCCTACTGAGTTCATAGTCATAGCTGAGAATAAGAATGGAAGCATAGCACCGATGAATAATCCGATGATTACGATTGGGTCTAACAAGCTGATAACTTCAAGGTTGGTAACTGCTGCGTATGAAGCGAACAGTGCCAGTGCTGTAAGAGCAGCGGAACCGATAGCGAATCCTTTACCGATAGCAGCTGTAGTGTTACCTACTGCGTCAAGCTTGTCGGTGATTTCTCTTACTTCGTGAGGTAATTCTGACATTTCTGCGATACCGCCGGCATTGTCGGATACAGGACCATAAGCGTCAACTGCAACTGTCATGCCTGTTGTTGAAAGCATACCTACTGCTGAAAGAGCGATTCCGTATAAACCTGCAAACTGATAAGCTACGAATACGCCAACGCAGATAAGGATGATAGGCCATAACGTTGACATCATACCAACGCCTAAACCGCTGATGATTGTAGTAGCTGCACCAGTCTGTGACTGTTCTGCGATTTTCTGTACTGACTTATAGTCTCCGGAAGTGTAAACTTCAGTAATCTTACCGATAGCAATACCTACGATCAGACCTGCGATGATAGCAGCTGCGTAAGTGTAATCACCAAGTAATTTCTTGGAAAGGATTACTGTTGCAACGATTACGATAACACCACTGATATATGTTCCCATATTGAGAGCAGCTGCAGGGTTTCCGCCTTCCTTACCTCTTACAAGCATGATACCGATTACTGATGCAATGATACCAACTGCTGCAATGATAAGCGGAAATACTGCTGCTGTAGTTTCTGTGAAAACAGCGTCTTCTGCAGCTGTGTTAACTGCAACTGCAGCAAGTGTGATAGCTGAAATGATTGAACCAACATAGGATTCGAAAAGGTCTGAACCCATACCTGCTACGTCACCTACGTTATCACCTACGTTATCTGCGATAACTGCAGGGTTTCTAGGGTCGTCTTCAGGGATTCCTGCTTCAACCTTACCAACAAGGTCAGCACCAACGTCAGCAGCCTTAGTATAGATACCGCCGCCAACACGTCCGAAAAGAGCCATTGATGAAGCACCGAGTCCGAAACCTGTTACACACTGAGTAACTGTAGCAAGATCTAATACGCAAACGATAATTCCAAGTCCTAACAGACCCAGGCCTGATACGCAAAGACCCATTACAGCACCTGATCTGAATGCGATCTTTAATGCTTTGTCCATGCCGGATTCTCTTGCAGCGTTGGCAGTTCTAACGTTACCCAGAGTAGCAACCTTCATTCCGAAGAAGCCTGCGAGAACGGAAAGCAGTGCACCGCATACATAGAGAATTGCTGTTGTCCAGCTCTGTAAGCCGAAACCGATTAAAAGGAAGAGAACCGCAATAACAATTATCATTGTCTTGTATTCTCTTGCAAGGAATGCCATAGCACCTTCTCTGATGTAGCTGGCAATTTCCTTCATTCTGTCTGTTCCCTCGTCAGCCTTCTTGATCCATGCTGCTAAACAGAAAGCAACAATCAGACCAATAGCAGCTGCGATTACAGCAAAAAATTTCATGATATGATACCTCCTACTCACTTTTAACGTCACATAAGAGGTACGGAATGCCGCACCTCTTTTTTCTTAAGTGAAATATTATAAAAAATTTAGAAACGCATTTAAGCTTCCCTGTTACTCGAACATCGCTACGATGACGATTGAAATAACGATGAAAAGAATAGCTGAAATTGTAGTAATCTTTTCTAACAGGGCTTCATAACCTTTACTCTTTTTCTTTCCGAAGAGCTGTTCAGCACCGCCGGCAATTGAACCGGAGAGACCTGCACTGTTTCCGGACTGAAGCAGAACGCTGGCGATAAGAATTACGCTGGCAACTGCGAGTAAAATCATCAGGAAAATTTTCATCTCGTACCTCCTCACATTATAACTCGATAATTGTACCATATACCACACGGTAAAATCAAGCTAAAAGTTGACAATTTCAATAAATTTTAGCGGATCTAAGCTGGCTCCGCCTACCAGTGCGCCGTCAATCTCATCCATATTCATGATTTCAGTGGCATTTTCCGGTTTTACACTGCCTCCGTACTGTATAATAACCCGGTCAGCTGTGTCTTCACCGTACATTTTTATGAGTGTGTCCCTTATAAGGCTGCACATCTGATTTGCCTGAATCGGGGTAGCAGTTCTGCCCGTTCCGATAGCCCATATCGGCTCATAAGCTATCACAAGTTTCTCGGCTTTCTCTGCCGGGATGTCTCTCAGTGCATTCTGAACCTGCTCCTCTACCAGCCTTTCCTGGTGACCTGCCTCTCTTTGAGAAAGATCTTCGCCCACACAGAGTATGGGTGTAATTTCTGTCTCAAGCAAAGCCTTAAGCTTCAGGTTTATTGTCTCGTCCGATTCGTTGAAATACTGCCGTCTTTCCGAGTGTCCTACGATGCAGTAGTCAACGCCTATGTACTGGAGCATGGGAACGGAAATCTCCCCCGTGTATGCTCCCTCTTTTTCATAATGTACATTTTGTGCGCCTACACCGATGCCTGTACCTTTAAAGGCCTCAACCAGGGTTTCCAGCTGAGTAAAAGGTGCGCATATTGCAGCCTTTACATCTGTATCGTGGTACAGCTTCTTAAATTTTTCAGCAAAGGCTCTGGCTTCGTCGGCATTCTTGTACATTTTCCAGTTTCCTGCTATAAATGGTATTCTCATATGAATTTCTCCAGATATTTAAGTGTTCTGATTAGCTGACATGTATAGCTCATTTCATTGTCGTACCATGCCACAATACGAACCTCGTAAATGTGAGTGCCGCACTGCTGTGCAAGGGTCTGTGTGGCATCAAAGAGCGAACCGTAGCTCATGCCGATTATATCTGAAGATACCAGTTCTTCCTCGGTGTATCCGAATGATTCAGAAGCTGCTGCTTTCATAGCCGCATTGATTCCTTCAACAGATACGGAGTCTGTCATGTCCTTAAGAGTAGCATCCAGGATCGTTATGGAACCTGATGCTACAGGAACTCTCTGTGCTGATCCTATAAGCTTGCCGTCCAGTTCCGGAATTACAAGGCCGATTGCCTTGGCGGCTCCGGTAGAGTTAGGCACAATATTTATTGCACCTGCTCTGGCTCTGCGAAGATCTCCCTTTCTGTGCGGTCCGTCCAGAAGCATCTGGTCGCCGGTATAGGCATGAATTGTAGTCATAAATCCTGTACGAAGTTCTCTGTACTCATTAAGCACTTTGGCCATTGGTGCAAGACAATTGGTAGTACAGGAGGCTCCGGAAATAATGTTATCTTCAGCCTTAATGGTTTCGTGGTTTACACCGTACACGATAGTAGGCAGGTCGTTTCCGGCAGGAGCCGAAATCAGAACCTTCTTTGCACCTGCATCGATGTGAGCCTGAGACTTTTCCTTAGATGTGTAAAAGCCTGTACATTCCAGCACTACATCCACTCCCAGCTTTCCCCAAGGAAGATTGCGAGCATCAGCCTCTGCGTATACAGGTATATTTTTTCCGTCTACTGTGATTGAATCCTCGTCCCATTCCACTTCATGTCCTGAGTATCTTCCCTGAACTGAGTCATATTTTAATAAATGTGCAAGCATCTTAGGGGCTGTCAGATCGTTTATGGCAACTACCTCCAGTGCAGGGTCATCAAAAACCTGTCTGAAAGCAAGTCTTCCGATTCTGCCGAATCCGTTTATTGCAACTTTCATTGATGAAACCTCCCTTAACTACAATTATCCTTTGTTTTTTATCTTATTTATCCTCTAAAACAGCGATTCCCGGCAATACCTTTCCTTCGAGGAACTCGAGGGATGCACCGCCTCCCGTTGAAATATGAGTCATCTTGTCAGCCAGACCAAACTGTTCTACTGCCGCTGCAGAGTCACCTCCGCCGATTACGGTTACAGCGCTGCTCTCAGCAAGAGCCTCAGCAACAGCCCTGGTTCCTTTAGCAAAGTTCGGCATTTCAAAAACGCCCATAGGGCCGTTCCATACCACTGTAGCTGCATCAGCAACAGCCTGTCTGTAAAGTTCTGCGGTCTTTGGACCTATATCAAGTCCCATCATATCCGCAGGGATTTCTTCCCTTGGAAATACCGCATATTCTGTATCGTTTTTAAATTCCTTTCCGCAAACACAGTCCACAGGAAGAAGCATCTTCACTCCTGCAGCCTCTGCCTTTTTAAGAAGCTCTGCGGCCAGCTCCACGTTGTCTTTATCAAGAATTGATGTTCCGATTTCAAGTCCCTGGGATTTAAAGAAAGTGTATGCCATACCGCCGCCTATAATCAGCGTATCAACCTTCTTTAACAGATTCTCAATAACCGGAATCTTGTCACCTACCTTGGCGCCTCCCATGATGGCCACGAAAGGTCTCTTAGGGTTTTCTACCGCATTGCCCAGGAATTCTACCTCTTTCTCGATGAGGAACCCGGAAACTGCCGGCAGATAGTCGGCAACACCTGCTGTAGAAGCATGTGCTCTGTGGGCTGTTCCGAAAGCATCGTTTACGAAGAAATCACCCAGCTGAGCAAGCTCTTTGGCAAAATCAGCTCCGTTCTTAGTCTCTTCCTTTCTGAATCTGACGTTTTCAAGGAGCATAACCTGACCGTCTTCCAGCGCAGCTGCCGCTTCTCTTACCTTATCATCAACAACTGTGTCAGAGCTTACGAACTTAACCTCTGTTCCAAGGAGTTCTGCAAGTCTTGCTGCCACAGGAGCCAGTGTAAACTCCTTCTTAGCTTCTCCGTCAGGTCTTCCCAGATGGGACATGAGGATTACCCTTGCCCCTCCCTCCATAAGATAACGGATTGTAGGCAATGCTGAGACGATTCTGATATCATCAGTTATCACACCGTCTTTAAGAGGCACGTTGAAATCACATCTTACCAGGGCACGCTTTCCCTTTACCTGGATATCCTTAACTGTCTTTTTCATTTTCTAACCTTCCTTTGCTTGACAACACAGCCTTTGCCCCATAGGAGCAAAGGCCTTTTAGTTGTATTATGCTTCAATTATTTACAAATTATTTATTATCTACACTGTGCATGTGTTTCAGCATATGTAACAGGTTGGTGGAATAGCCGAATTCATTGTCATAGTAAGCTATGAGCTTGAAGAAGTGGTCATTGAGCTCAATGGTCTGTCTTGCGTCGAAAATGGATGTGCAAGGGTCTCCCACGAAATCGCCGGAAACCACTTCATCGTCTACATACTCAAGAACTCCCTTAAGATATGTTTCTGAAGCTTCTTTAATCTTTTGTCTGAGTTCAGGGCCGCTTGTAGGAGTATTTAATACAACGTTTACATCGATTACGGAAACATCTGCAGTAGGAACTCTGTATGAAATACCTGTCATTTTACCCTGAAGTGATGGAATAACCAGACCTACAGCCTTTGCTGCTCCTGTAGTGGAAGGAATTACATTTCCGAATACAGATCTTCCTGTTCTCCAGTCTTTTAATGATTTAGCATCTACAACCTTCTGCTTTGCTGTAGCTGCGTGTATAGTAGACATAAGGCCTTCCTTGATGCCATAATTGTCTTCGATAACCTTCATAAGCGGAGCCAGACAGTTAGTGGTACATGATGCGTTTGAAACCACCTTCATATCTGAGTTGTATGTATCATGATTTACGCCGTATACGAAAGTAGGTGTCTCCTTATCCTTTGCCGGTGCTGAAATAATAACATGCTTTGCTCCTGCTTCAATGTGATCCATTGCTTTTTCTGTGGTTACATATGCACCGGTACAATCGATGACATAGTCAACGCCTGCTTCTTTCCAAGGAATCTCCAGTGCATCAGAATAGGAGAAAACATCTACATGTTTTCCATCAATAAAAATACCGGACTTATCATAATCAAGGCTCTTAGGAAATCTGCCGAATACTGTATCATACTTAAGCATGTATACCATGTACTCAAGGTTAGCATTTCTCAGATTGATTGCCCTGATTTCAATTTCGGGCATATCCATAGCCGCACGGATTACTACTCTGCCTATTCTTCCAAAGCCGTTAATTCCAACTCTAATCGCCATTTTATTTTCTCCTCCTATTTCTCTGATAAACAATGACAATTTAATTTTTTATATATCAATACCTTCTTCGTTTTGATGAAGAAAGGATATTCATACCTTCTCTATATTTCGCAACGGTTCGTCTTGAAATTTCTATGCCCTTCCTGCTGAGAATCTCAACCATATCCTGGTCGCTGTAAGGTTTTTTAGGATCTTCCCCGTCTACGATTTCCTTGATAAAGGTCTTAATGCTGTTTGAGGACATGCCCTCGCCGCTTGCATCGGTAACGCCGCTGGAAAAGAAGTATTTTATCTCAAAAACTCCTCTCGGTGTCTGCATATACTTGCCGTTGATGGAACGGCTTACCGTTGATTCGTGGATTCCCAGATCCTCGGCTACCTGTTTAAGGGTAAGAATCTTCATGTACTTAGGACCCTTGTCCAAAAATTCCTTCTGGTGCTTGACTACCGAATTAGCCACGTTATATATGGTCTGCTTGCGCTGCTCTATGCTCTTGATGAGCCACAGCGCCGCGTTGTATCTGTCGTTTAAGTATTTTGAAAGCTCTTCATCCTGCGGTGACTGCTTGGCCAGGTTCATGTAATACGGGCTGACCATAAGTCTCGGAACGGTTCCGTCGTTTGTCACCACCTGATATTCATCGTCAATCTTCTCTACTACCACATCAGGCACTATGTATTTCACCGTTTCTCCCGACGAATACTGGCGACCAGGCTTCGGCTCCAGGGTTCTGATAAGGTCTGCAACCATCTGAACCTGTTCCACAGTCAGTCCTGTTGCTTTTGATACCTTGCTGAGCTTGTTTTCCCCTAAATCGCTTAGGTGATTTAATATTATGTACTCGACCCTTTCCTCCAGAAGTCCTTTAGCAGCCAGCTGGATTATGAGGCATTCCTCAAGGTTTCTGGCCCCTACTCCGGCAGGCTCAAAGGTCTGAATAACATCCAGCACCTTATCCACCACATCTCTGGATACCTTGAAACACTTGGCAACCTTATCCGTGTCTACGGTCAGATATCCGTTTTCGTCGATAGCCTCAACCAGATATCTTCCTATTTTCATTTCGCATCCCTTTAAACTGGAAAATGTCAGCTGAAGGAGCAGATAGTCCTCCAGAGTTTCCTCTTTGCTGACAAACTGTTCAAAGGAAGTTTCATCGTGATCTTTGGAATATTCCCACTGCCTGTAGCTTATATCGTCGTACTCGGCTTCTTTTACTTTTTCGCGCAGGTCAATCTCGGAGTCCTCCGCCTCCTTGCGGTCAAGAGCCTCCGTCTTGGAAATCTCCGGTTCCTTTTTGCTTTCAGTGCTGTCATATTCCAGCACCGGATTCTGCATAAGTTCATCCTGAACAAAGGATTCAAGCTCCTGAGTGTTAAACTGCAGGATTTGAATGGCTTGAATAAGCTCCGGCGTCATGGTCAGTTTCTGGGTCTGTTCAATTGTCAGGTCATATCCTAGTCTCATTCTTTTCCTCCGTTTGAGCCAATTCAGCTTATGCAAATATTATACCAAAGATTTTATCTTATTTCAACCCCGGGAAGCCTAATTGACGCAAAGCTTCAAACAAAATAATATTTGCTGAGTTGGCCAGATTAAATGACCTAAGGCGTGTATCCTCGCTCATAGGAATTCTGATGGCTGTATCCTCATGCTCCGCAATAAAGTCTCGCGGCAGTCCTGCTGTTTCCTTTCCAAAGAGGAACATATCTTCATCCCGGTACTCCGGCTCGGTATAGATTCTTCCTCCCTTGGTGGTTGCCAGAAAAAGTCTCCTGTCCCCTTGTCCGTATTTCTCCATAAATGCGTCCAGATTCTCATGGACTTCCAGCTTTACAAAAGGCCAGTAGTCAAGTCCTGCCCTTTTTAAACTCTTATCGTCTATTTTAAATCCCAGCGGCTCAACCAGATGCAGCACTGTATCGGTTGCAGCACATGTTCTGGCAATATTGCCGGTGTTTGGCGGAATCTCCGGTTCAACAAAAACTATATGTAAAGACATATGTCCTACTCCTTTCCAGGCTGATATACTTATTCAGCCAAAACTATTATATAAATAACCGCGGAAAAGTTCAAGGGTGAGATTTTTCAAATCTTTTTCCGGTTTTATGTGACAAATTCATATATTTATGGTAGAATCAAAAAATCGAGTCAAATTTCAAGTAAAACCGGAGGTTTATAATATGAAAAAACTTAATATAGGAATTTTAGGACTGGGTACTGTCGGAGGCGGTACTTATGACATTCTCGTAAAGAATAAGGACATAATTCAGAAGAGAACCGGCGTTACCATTGAGGTTGTAAAGATTCTTGATTTGCGCAAAAGACCGGGTGTAGATGAATCCCTTTTCACAGATGAGCCTGACGAGGTTCTCAACAATCCTGAAGTTGACCTTATCGTGGAGACCCTGGGCGGAATTCAGCCTGCTTCATCCTTTATGCTTCAGGCTATGAAACACGGCAAGCATGTTGTGACTGCCAATAAAGCGGCTGTAGCTGCCACTTATGAAGAGCTTCAGAAGACTGCTGCCGAAAACAATGTCAGATTTCTCTTTGAAGCCAGCGTAGGCGGAGGAATCCCTGTTCTGACAGCTATACAGAATGCTCTTGCAGGCAACAATTTTCTCGAGGTTATGGGTATTGTAAACGGCACCACCAATTACATTCTCACCAAGATGACCGAGGAAGGCGCAGATTATGCCGATGTTCTTAAAGATGCTCAGGCAAAGGGGTTTGCTGAAGCAGATCCTACTGCTGATGTAGAAGGAATAGATGTTGCAAACAAGCTTTGCATTCTTATAGCCCTTCTTTTTGACAAATACATTGCACCTACAGACATTCCTACTACGGGAATTTCCAAAATCACCGGCGACGACATCGCGGCTGCAGCAGCTGAGGGCTGCAAAATCAAGCTTATCGCTCATGCCACATTAAAAGATGGACAGGTTGTATGCAGCGTGGCTCCGGAAAAGATTCCGGATTCCCACCCTCTGGCAGGTGTCAGCAACGAATTCAATGCAGTTTATATTACAGGCGACATGGTTGACGAAGTTATGTTCTACGGCAAAGGTGCCGGTGCCCTTCCTACAGGCAGTGCCATCGTAGGCGACATCATCAGCGTTGCCAAGGAATTATAGAAAGAATATTCAAGGAGGAAAATCAAAATGAGTTTATACAAACAGTGGGTTGACCTTATGGAAGGTCAGACAGATGAAACCTTTGAGGCTTTCTGGGAAGAATACAGCTCCACAGAAACAAGAATCTACGAACATATCCTTACTCATAAAGATGAACACCTTAAAGGCAAATTCAGCGATTTAGTTGAGCAGTTCAAAGCAGACCCTGTTATCTTCATGGGATTCCTTGACGGCATTAACACAAGCTTAAAGGAAGTTAACGACCTGGAAAAGTTCACAGAGGAAACTGAAATCGATCTTGATGTTGATATGGAAAAGCTTTTCTTCAACATGCTTAAGGCTGATGCAGACTATCTCTACACTCTTCCGCAGTGGGAAGATGTGCTTTCACAGGAAAAGAGACTGGAAATTGTAAAGGACTTCAAGCGTTCCAAGATTGTTCACAAGGAAAAGGAACCGGGCAGAAATGACCCATGCCCTTGCGGTTCAGGAAAGAAATACAAAAAGTGCTGCGGCGCTAATAAATAAAGACATCAAAACCCCTGTCACGCTGCAGGGGTTTTTGCTTGCTAAAAAGTTATTTGATAAACATGGCATCACCATAGCTGAAGAATCTGTACTTTTCCTCCACGGCAATCTTATATACTCTGAGTATATCCTCTCTGTTATACAACGCTGAAATCAGCATGAGCAGAGTTGATTTTGGAAGATGGAAATTGGTAATCAGTGCATCGATAATCTTAAACTCATATCCCGGATAAATGAATATGTCCGTGTTGCCGTGTCCCGGCTGAACCAGCCAGAGTCCGCTGGCTTCGTCAAACCTGGCAGCACTTTCCACGGTTCTGGTGGATGTGGTGCCCACAGAAACGATTCTGCCTCCGGCTTTAATGGTTTCGTTAATTATCTCAGCAGTCTCCTCATTCACGAAATATTCCTCGAAGTGCATATGATGCTCCTCGATGTTCTCAACTTTAACAGGCCTGAATGTACCTATGCCCACATGGAGAGTCACATAGGCGATTTTCACGCCTTTAGCCTCTGCTTTCGCAAGAAGTTCCTCAGTAAAGTGAAGCCCCGCAGTCGGTGCTGCCACTGAGCCCTCGTCGCGGCAGTAAACTGTCTGATACCTGTCTCTGTCATCCTTGTTGTTTTCTCTTTCGATATATGGAGGCAGCGGCATCTGACCCAGTTCTTCCAGTCTTTCCAGGAAAATACCATCGTACTCGAATTCCACAATTCTGGTTCCGTCATCGCCGTAGTCCTTTACCACTGCACGGAAAAGCTTGCCTTCCTGGCCGTCTGAGTCTGAACCAGAGCCAGAACCAGCAAAGTTTACCGCATCGCCAACCTTAAGACGCTTTCCCGGTCTGACCATGGTCTCCCATGTATCCCCTTCAATTCTCTTGGTAAGGAGGAACTCAACTTTGGCTCCTGTGCCCTCCTTTACCCCAAAAAGCCTTGCCGGAAGAACTTTGGAGTTATTAAGCACCAGGCAGTCCCCGGGTCCTAAATATTCTAAAATATCGTAAAAATGCTTATGCTCCACCTCTCCTGTGGCTCTGTCCACCACCATAAGTCTGGAAAAATCCCTTTTCTCTGCAGGGGTCTGAGCTATAAGCTCCTTAGGTAATTCGTAATCAAAATCGTTAATATGCATAGCTTTTAAAATGTAACCTGTCTTTCTTCATCATTATTGTCATCGTCTCCGGCATAGGCAAGTCCCAGATGCCTGTAGCCGTCCTTTGAAACCATTCTGCCCTTTTGGGTTCTGTACAGAAGTCCTGACTGAATCAGGTAAGGCTCATAAACGTCCTCAATGGTGACTCTTTCCTCACCTATGGAAGCAGCAATAGTGTCTATTCCCACAGGACCGCCGTTAAAGCGTTGAATAATCGTAGTCAGTATCTCTCTGTCGAGACGTTCAAGTCCCATTTCATCAACGCCCAAAGCCTCAAGGCCTTCTCTGGTAATTGCGATGTCTATTATACCATTTCCCTTTACCTGTGAAAAGTCCCTTATTCTCTTGAGCATTCTGTTGGCAACTCGCGGTGTACCTCTGGACCTTCTGGCCATTTCTGCTACTGACTCGTCATCGATAGTCACTCCAAGAATTCCGGCTGTTCTCTTTATAATCTGCGCAAGCTCCTCAGGAGTATACATTTCAAACTTGCCAAGTACGCCGAACCTGTCTCTCAGCGGTGCGGAAAGACTTCCTGCTCGGGTTGTAGCTCCAATCAAAGTGAATTTGGCCAGATCAAGCCTTATGGAACGTGCCGAAGGACCCTTTCCGATAATAATGTCCAAAGCATAGTCCTCCATGGCAGAATACAGCACTTCCTCTACGGAGCGGTTAAGTCTGTGAATTTCATCTATAAAAAGAACGTCGTTATCATTCAGGTTAGTAAGAATAGCTGCCAGGTCACCCGCACGTTCTATGGCAGGGCCGGAGGTTATCTTGATATCTACTCCCAGCTCATTGGCAATTATTCCGGCCAAAGTAGTCTTGCCCAGTCCCGGAGGCCCGTAAAAGAGCACATGATCAAGGGGCTCTCCCCTCAGACGAGCTGCCTCTATAAATATTTTAAGATTTTCCTTAACACCCTGCTGTCCTATGTAATCGTCGAGATGCTGAGGACGAAGTCCCGCCTCGATTTTGCCCTCGCCCGATTTGGAAGCAGCAGATGTAATTCTTTCGTTTTCCATTAGTTATACTTACCTTTCAGGATTTTTTACAGGGCGGCCGGGCACTAAAATGTTGTAAAAATTATGCCGCACCGGTCTATTTTACAACATATCGCTTTTTAAGGCCGGAAATCGATCAAAATCCGGGGTGAATGTTGTAAAAAATAATTGGTTCTACGAAAATTTACAACATTTCACGACATAAATAAAAAAACGGTTGTAAAAATAGATGGGTACTCGAAAAAAATACAACATTTTGCCTCCGCGAAGTCCCTGATTATATTGGTATGTTGTAAAAATTACTCTCTGCCGTTTATTTTTACAACATTTCGTTTCTTAATACCTTATTCCGGGCTAAAACAGGCTCTTCAGTGCCCTCTTGATATATTCCTCTC
>CALZOZ010000021.1 GCA_945828095.1 uncultured Clostridia bacterium | reverse complement strand
GTATTAAAGATTTTTTAAAAAAATTTCAAAAAGGAAGTTTACAATATGAGGATAATTACAGGAGATTTTAAGGGCAGAAGACTGGAGATGCCCGAAAACAACAATATAAGACCTACTACAGAAAAGGTGAAAGAGGCTATATTCAGCATAATTGCAGGAAACCTTGAGGATGCAGTCTGTGTTGATCTTTTTGCCGGAACGGGAAATCTTGGCCTGGAGGCACTTTCCAGAGGTGCAGAAAAATGCTATTTTGCCGATAACTCCCGAGAAAGCCTGGCATTGATTAAAAAAAATATTGCAATGTGCAGGGCGGAGGAATGGTCTGTGGTCATTCCCGGTGACTTCGAGAAGGTGCTGACAATACTTGGAGAAAAGGGAGAGAAGATAGATATATTCTTTCTCGATCCTCCGTATAAGAAGGGGCTTTATGAGAGGTGTTTTGAGCTTATAAGAGAGCATGAGCTTCTGGCAGAAGAGGGAATCATAATTGCGGAACACAATGTCCGAGATAAATTGGCAGAGGAACTTTCAGGGTTTGAAATGATCAAAGAAAGAACCTATGGAACGGTTGCAATTTCAATATACGGTTGATTAAGGCTTTTGAATGTGGTAAAATAGCAGAAGATATTTTCGTAATACACACGAGGTAAAAATGAATACAAAAGCTTTATATGCAGGGTCTTTCGACCCGCTTACATTAGGACACCTTGACATTATAGAAAGGGCATCAAATATTTTCGATGAGGTTGTTGTAGGTGTTGTAGTTAATCTTGAAAAGAAAACCATGTTTACCTTTGAGGAGCGCATGGATATGATAAAGGAGGTAACCAAGCATTTGCCTAACGTAACAGTAGGAATGTGCGATGGACTCCTGGCCGATTATGTAAATAATAACGGCTTTAACGTGGTAGTAAGAGGGCTGCGCGGAGTTTCCGACTATGACCTTGAAAGACAGATGGCACAGCTTCATCAATACCTGTACAAGGACAAGGTCGAAACAGTTTTTCTGATTTCAGACTCCAAATATGATTTTATCAGTTCAACTATGGCCAAGCAGGTCATTTCACTGGGAGGAGACGGAGAGTGTCTGGTTCCGCCCCATATTTTAAATATTATGAAAGGAAAATTGGGCAAGTAAATGGAAGATACAACAAAGGTTTTAGACTTACTGGACGAATTGGAAGACCTTATGGAGGATGCTACAGCAGTGCCTCTGACCAGCAAGGTTGTTCTGGAAGCAGAAGAGATTTTTGCTATAGTAAAGGATATAAGGCTTTCTCTGCCTGATGATATGCAGCAGGCAAAATGGATAAGAGACGAGAGAGACAGAATCCTTGCTGAAGCTAAGGCTGAGTATGAGCGAATCATACGCGAGGCCAAGAAGCAGGCTGATTATCTTGTTGAAACAGATGATATTACTAAGAGAGCCACTAAACTTGCCAATGAGATCCTTGAAGATGCAGAGGTAAATGCCAGAATGCTCAAAATGAAAACCTACGACTATGTAGATAAGATGCTTTATGATATGCAGGGAAAGATGGACGAGCTTAACATGAAGTATTTTGGCGAGATGTATACAAATCTGGCACACACATTCGAGGAAATAGGCTCAACTCTCAGCGCAAACAGAGAGGAAATAAAAACTCTGGCTTACAAAACTCAGAGCGAATCAAGAGAGGGCTCAGAGGGAGAAGAATAAATGGAACCTCAGGTCGCATCAGATTCGGTGAAGACTTATAGGGAAGGCCTTGCTTCCGCCATCATGTGCAGTGTATGGTGGGGAATTATGCCGATTTACTGGCAGTGGCTTCGCCCGATCGAATCTTCGGTTATAATATTCTATAGAATTTTACTGGTGGCAGTCGTTTGTTTGATTGCCGCCTTGTTTAAGTATAGCATAAATGAAATACTGGAGCCTCTGAAGGATAAAAAGCTTATTCTTACATACATTGCTGCCGGAATAATAATCACAGTTAATTGGTCCATTTATATATGGGCTGTCAATGCTGATTATGTTATACAGACATGTATAGGCTATTATATAGAACCTCTTATGGTCTGTATTTTCGGAGTGGTTATCTTTAAGGAAAAGCTTAATATGTATAAGAAAGCTGCCCTGGGTTTTGCTTTGGCAGGAGTTGCAGTTATTATCATATACTTCAGACAGGTTCCGCTTATTGCATTGGGATTGGCAGTTTCTTTTTCTATTTATGCAGCTATAAAGAAAAATCTCAATAAACCGCCCATATTGTCACTGCTGTATGAGACTGTTTTTCTTGCCCCTTTTGCACTGATAGTAATAATCTATCTGGAGGTGACTGGACAGGGAGCCATCAGTTCACTTGGAAGCGGAGAATTATACAAGTACGGACTTCTCATGTTCTGCGGATTGTTTACCGCTTTCCCACTGGGTCTCTTTGCCGATGCAGCAAACAAAATCAATCTCTTTGTGCTTGGGCTTACAGAATATATTTCACCTACGCTTTCGCTCATAATAGGTATTTTCCTGTTTAGCGAGCCGTTTGAAAAGGTACAGCTTATCGCTTTTGCAATCATATGGGTGGGACTGGTATTTTTCAGCTATGGTGAATTTAAGTACTATAAATTGTCTAAGGAGAATTTAAATGAAGGATAATTCAAAATCCGTTAACTTAAATGTGCTCAATGTGGCTCTCATGTTCGTCGGTGCGATTATGGGAGCCGGTTTTGCGTCAGGGCGTGAAATCTGGCAGTTCTTTGGTGTTTTCGGTGAAAAGGGACAAATAGGCGTTTTATTGGTTGGGGTGCTTTTTATTATGCTGGGAACCATGACAGCATATATAGCAAGGAAACTCAACACGAGCGACATGGGAAGAATAATCGTGCCCGGAAACAATCAAAAAATTTCTAACCTTATCAGCTGGTTTATGGCATTTATACTTTTTACAGTTCTGATTAATATGACAGCAGCCTGTGGAGCTATGCTCAATCAGCTTTTTGGTATCAATCGTCTCATAGGCGGAGTGCTCATTGCTGTGCTGGTAATTATTACGGTGCTGGGTGAATTTCAGCGTATTTCAAAAGTATTCAGATTTATAATGCCGGTGCTTTTTGCTGCAGTTGTGACGGTCAGCATTATTGTCATTTTTTCATGTGAGAAGACAACTGCAGATCCTGCCAGCCTCAAGCCTTCTCCTATAACGGGCAACTGGATTTTGGCGGCATGCCTTTATATTTCATATAATATTCTGGCTATGATACCTATCGTTGCAACATCATCGGTCAATGCGAAATCAGAAAAAACTGCTATTATCGGCTCGGGTATCGGAGGAGTTTTTCTGGGTATATTGGCATTTGTGATAGTAAGTGCGCTGCAGAGAGACATGACTTTTGCACAAGCTGCGGATATGCCGATGCTTGCTTATTCCACCAGAGTATCAGGACCTGTCGGACTGGTTTATTCCGTAATACTTTTTGCTGCTATTTATTCCTCGGCAACCAGCAATTTTTACGGTTTTACCACAAAGATAAAAAATGGACCTCATAAGAACAGGCTGGTTATCGCTGCGGCGGCGTTGGCATTTTTCTTAGGTCTTGTAGGATTCAAAAACGTTGTGGCGTATATGTTCCCTATAGAGGGATATCTTGGCTTCGTAATAGTTGCCATGATAGTGATGAATTTTTTCTCCGTATGGAAAAAATCAAAGACTCATGATAACTCAAATAAATTTGACCCTTTTAATCTTCCTGAACCCCTTGTGAGAGTCACAGGCGGAAGAGGAGGAGAAGCAATACTGATTCTGGGAAGTGAGAAGACCGGCTTATACGACTGCGGAATGGCATGTTTCAGCGATAAACTGATTGAAAATATCCATAGAGTTCTTGATAAGGAAAAGAGGACAGTTGACTACATATTCATGTCTCACACTCATTATGACCATATAGGCGCATTGCCGTATATTCTGAAGGAGTGGCCAGAGGCAAAAGTGTGCGGCGGAGAGAAAGCCGTTAAGGTTTTTGCCAGCGAAGGTGCCAGAAGGACCATGGAGAGGCTGGGAAACAAAGCAAAGGAGCAGTTCGGAACAGATATCGAAATAACGACGGAAGGCTTGAGAATAGATGTTATCCTTAAAGATGGGGACTGCGTCAGCCTGGGAAAGGAAACTGTAACGGCATATGAAACGAAAGGGCACACTGATTGCTCCATGAGCTATCTTTTAAGTCCGTACGGTATCCTTTTTTCCAGCGAATCTACAGGCGTTGTAAACGGTACAGAATTTATGTACCCATCCATTTTAAAAAACTACAACGATGCAGTTGAGTCGGCGTACAGACTTAAAAAGCTGGAGGTGAACAAAATAATTGTGCCTCATTACGGAGTCCTTTCAGATGATGCCAAGAAAACATTTTTCGATGATTTCATAGATGCTGCAAAGGCTGAAAGACAGCTTATTTTCAGATGCATAGAAGAGGGACTTTCGGACGAAGAAATCCTGGAGGAACACAAAAAAGTTTACTGGAGTGAGGCCAGAAGTCATAATCAGCCTTATCCGGCATATAAACTTAATGCTGAAATTACAATCAGACTTACAAGAGTTGATTTTTCAGAAAATTGTGGTAAAATACTGTAATCAAAACAGAAAATATATATATTCATGAGATGAGGTGACTATAATGGATAAATACTCAGAACTAAAATCATTACTGACCAGCAAAGTAGAGGAAAAGCTTCCGGACTTAATCGCCCTTAATGACGACCTTGCAGACAATCCTGAACTCTCGGGAGAAGAACACCGCTCGTCACAGAAAATTGCAGAGCTTCTTGAAAAAAACGGATTCAGAGTTGAAATGCCTTTTGCAGGACTTGAGACTGCTTTCCGTGGGGTTTTCGGAGCTGATAATCATAAATATAAAGTTGCAATAATGACAGAATATGATGCCCTTCCGGGAATAGGTCATGCCTGCGGACACTGCGTAAGCGGTTCTATAAGTGTGCTGGCGGCAATTGCACTGGCACCTCTTCAGGACGAACTTAACTGCGATATTCACATTCTTGGAACTCCAAATGAGGAAATCGATGGTGCCAAGTGTGCCATGGTTGACCAGGGAATTTTCAACGGATATGATATGGCAATGATGATACATCTCTACGACCAGAATCTGCTTTACTGCAAGCTTCTGGGTCTTCATCAGTATCTTTACACCTTCCACGGCAAGGCAGCCCATGCTTCCGCAGCACCTTGGGATGGGGTGAATGCATTGAATGCGGCACAGCTGATGTTCCATGGTATAGATATGCTTCGTCAGCATGTAACTCCTGATGTAAGAATGCACGGAGTATATAGAAACGGCGGAGAGGCTCCGAACATTGTACCGGAGGAGGCAAGTGCGGAGTTCTACTACAGAGCCCTCGACAAGGATTATCTTTTTGAACTTGATAAAAGGGCGGATAATTGTGCTGAGGGAGCAGCCATAGCAACAGGTACCACATGGGAAAAGGCCCTTACAGCGGCCATGTACGATAACCTTAAAAACAATGATTACGGAATAGAAGTACTGCGTGAAGTTTACGATGAGCTTGGCATTGAAATTAACGGCGACCATGATAAGATTTTCGGTTCATCTGATGCAGGCAATGTAAGCTTTGTATGCCCTACTTTCCATCCGACACTTCAGATTGTGGACAGGGGAGTGGCAATACATACAAGAGAATTCGCACAGGCTGTAAAGACTCCAAGAGCACACGAAGCAATTAAGCAAGGTGCTATGGTCATTGGACTTCATGTTGCTAAAATCTTCTCGGATGAAGAAAAAATCCGCAGGATGAAAGAAGATTTTTAGTAAGAGAGGGATGATATGATGTTAGACATTTTAATTACAGCAGGCAGATATCCTGATTATGAAAAAAATCAGTTTACAGAAGCAAACATAGGAATAAAGGACGGTAAAATAGCCTATATCGGCAGTGAAACTCCCGAGGCCAAAAAGACAATAGATGCAAAAGGAAAAGTAGTTTCTCCAGGCTTTATCGATATTCATATGCATGAGGAAAACTTTGCCAATGAAGGTAAGGAATATGTGATTTCCAAGTTGATGCTGAAACAGGGTGTAACAACCTGTGTGGGTGGAAACTGCGGCGTGCAGTACCAGACACTAAAGGAATTTAAAGATACAATAAATGAACTTGGCGGAGCACCTGTAAATTATGCTATGCTCACAGGCTATAACTGGTACAGAACTGCTCTCGGGCTTGGACATTTTGATACTGCAACAAAAGAACAGTGGGATATCATCAGAGGCAAGATGCAGGAGGACCTTAAAGAGGGCGCTATGGGTATTTCCTTTGGTATTGAGTATGACCCGGGCATTACCTTTGATGAGATAATCTACGGAACAGAGGCTTCTGATGACCCTAATCTGCTGGTTGCTGCTCATTACAGAAGTGACTGCCTTGGCAATATCGATTCCATTGAGGAAATGGTCAATATACAGAAGCATATTAACAAGAGATTCCAGATTTCGCATCTTTCCAGCTGCTCTGCCATGGGGCAGATGAAGGAGTCTTTGGAACTTATAAACAGGGCCATGGATGAAGATCCAAGACTTAACTTTGATACGTATCCGTACAATGCATTTTCTACCACCATCAATTCAACAGTTTTTGATGACGGCTGTCTTGAGGCATGGGGAAAGGACTATAAAGACCTCATGCTTACAGACGATCCTTACAAGAATGTGTACTGTACCGAAGAAATCTTTAAAGATGCAAGAAAGAACTACCCTAAGATGCTGGTAGTTGCTTTCGTAATGAACGAGGAAGAAATCGCCGAAGCCGTTGCAAATCCGAAAGGTATGGTGGCCAGCGACGGAATTATCAACCATGGCAATGGTCATCCTAGAGCTGCGGGAACCTTTCCTAGAGTTCTTGGTAAATATGTAAGGGAAGAAAAGCGACTTTCACTGATAGATGCATTAAAGAAAATGACCATCGAACCTGCTAAGCGTCTTGACCTGGAAAACCGTAAGGGTGTAATCAAGATGGGCGCAGACGCCGATATTACAGTTTTCGATCCGGACACCATTATAGACGGAGCAACATTTGGAGATATTGCAACACCGCCTGTAGGTATCGATTATGTAATTGTAGGAGGTCAGATTGCCGCTAAAGATAATGAAATTATCACTGAGAGAGCAGGCCGTTTCATCTCATACTTCGAAAAGTAAATAAAAATAAGCATGATTTCAAGACTTCTGCAGTATGCTTTGCTGCGGAAGTTTTTTTGTATATTTTTATACAAAAAGTTATTTTGTACAAAAAAAGTGCTTTTTCTCCGAAAATGTTGAAAATTCAACAATATATGGTATTATGGGAAACGTGATAAAACTTAAATACAATTACGAGGTGAGCTTAAATGGCAAAAAACAAAACTTTGGTTATCAATCCGAAGTGGTGCAAAGGCTGCGGAATATGCGTGGCGTTTTGCCCTAAGAATGTGCTCGCAGTTGAGCACGAAAAGGTGCAGATTGCTGATGAAGAAGCATGCATCAAATGTGGACTTTGCGAACTTCGCTGTCCTGATTATGTAATATATATAGAGGAGGAAAACTAATGGGAAAGAGATTTCAATTACTGCAGGGCAATGAGGCCGTTGTAGAAGGAGGAATCGCTGCAGGCATGAGATTTTATGCAGGTTATCCTATCACTCCTTCAACAGAAATCGCCGAAAGAAGTGCGCTCAGACTTCCGCAGGTGGGAGGCAAATTTATCCAGATGGAAGACGAAATTGGCGGTATAGCTGCCGCTCTCGGAGCATCTGTAGCCGGACTCAAGTCAATGACAGCAACATCCGGCCCGGGATTCTCACTTAAACAGGAAAACATAGGATATGCTGCTATCGCAGAAATTCCAATCGTTATCGTAGATGTACAGAGAGAAGGACCTTCAACAGGACTTCCGACTTCACCATCTCAGGGTGACTTAATGCAGTCCAAATGGGGTACTCACGGTGACCATCCGGTTATCGTAATTTCACCTTCATCAGTTCAGGAATGCTATACAGAGTGCATCAGAGCTTTCAATATGGCAGAAAGATTCAGAGTACCTGTAATTTTCCTTATGGACGAAATTATAGGACACCTGAGAGAAGGCTGTGAACTTATTCCGTCTGAAGAACTGACTATTTCCAACAGAAGGGTTGACCGTTCATTCAACGGTACACTTGCTTATGCTGTTCAGGAAGGAAACTACGTTCCGGAATACGCACCGTTTGGTGAAGGAGATAAGTTCAATGTAACAGGCCTGTTCCACGACCTGGATGGTTTCCCTACTAACGACAACAATATCACTGATACTCAGGAAAGACGACTTCTTGATAAGATCAGAATGAGAAGAGACCGTATCCAGAAGTGGGAAGAGTTTGAATGTGAGGACTGTGAAACTATGATCATCTGCTTCGGCGGTACTGCAAGAGCAGTGCAGGGAGCAATCGAAGATTCCAAGAAAATGGACTTTATTAAGCTCGGTATGTTCAGACCTATTACAGTCTGGCCGTTCCCTGAAGAAGCACTCCTTAAGATCATAAAAGAAAACAAACATCTGAGACAGATTATCGTTGCTGAACATAATGATGGACAGATGCTGCTTGAAGTGCAGAGAATTGTAGAGGGCAGAGTGCCTGTTGATTTCCTCGGTAAGATCGACGGAACAACTATTACCCCTACAGATGTAATAGACAAAGTAAAGGAGGTATATTAATATGCCTAGCAATCTTATTGAAAAAACAATGCGTGTTAACAGACTTCCTCATATCTGGTGTCCGGGCTGCGGCCACGGAATTTTGATGAGAGATGTTGCACAGGCAATTGAAAACTGCGGACTTGATCCGGACAAGGTTGTTATCGTTTCAGGTATCGGATGTTCTTCAAGAGCTGCCGGATATATGAACTATAACACTTTACATACAACTCATGGCCGTGCAATTGCGTTTGCAACAGGCGTAAAGCTTGCAAATCCAGACCTCCATGTAATAGTAATCACCGGTGACGGTGATGCAACAGCCATAGGCGGCAACCATTTAATTCACGCGTGCAGAAGAAATATAGATTTAACCGTTATAGTTTTCAATAACAATATTTACGGTATGACAGGCGGTCAGTATTCACCGACAACTCCTCATGGAGAAAAGGGAACTACAGCTCCATATGGAAACATCGACTACAATTTCGATATTCCGCAGCTGGCGCAGGCTGCTGGCGCAACTTTTACCGGCCGGTGTACAGCTTACCATGCTCAGCAGGCTATTAAGCTTATTGAAGCAGGTATCAGACACCACGGATTCTCACTTATTGAAGGCCTTTCAGTTTGTCCTACATACTATGGACGTAAGAACAAGAAAGGTGACTCAGTCAAGATGCTCACTTGGCAGAAGGACAATGCTGTTGATGTGAAGGCTGCAGCAAAAATGACACCTGAGCAGCTTGAAGGCAAGTTCCTTATCGGTGAGCTTTCAAGTGTTGAAAATAAGGAAGAATATACTGATATGTATATGAAGATTATCGAAAAAGTCGGAGGTGACAAGTAATGGCTAAGACAGAAATCAGAATGACCGGCTCCGGCGGCCAGGGTGTAATTATGGGCACTATCATTCTTGCTGAGGCTGCTTATGAGGACGGAAAGCATGTTGTTCAGTGCCAGGCTTACGGACCGGAGGCCAGAGGAGGTTCTTCCAAGGCTGAGACTATCGTTTCTGACGAAAAGATTACATATACTAAGGTTATAAGACCTGATATGCTTCTTGCACTGACCCAGGTTTCTCTCGACAAATATGTCGGCTGCCTTAAGAACAATGCTATTGTAGTAGTTGATGAGGAGATCACTGTCCCTGATAAGATTGAAAGTCTTCATACAGTTTATCACCTTCCAATCCTTAGAGGAGCAGAAGAGGTGGTTAAGAACCGTATGTCTGCCAATATCATTTCTGTAGGCGTAGTAAACGAACTCCTTCATGTAGCTTCACAGGAAGCTGTTGAAAAAGCAGTTCTTAACCATGTACCAAAGGGAACAGAAGAGGTTAACTTAAATGCTCTGCACTACGGTGCACAGCTTGTACAGGAAGCACAGAAATAGAATTTAATATCTTAATTTTGATAACCCGGAAGGATACTTTCGGGTTATATTTTGTTAACGAAAAAACAATATAAAAACATTTTTGAAAAATGTATTGACTTTTTCCAGCGGTAGTTTTATACTTGTAACATGATAAATCGATAAAGAGGGGGCAAGAAACCAAAATGCTTGAAATTTCAAAGAAATCAAACCTTCTGGAGCAAAGTATATACAAATACTCACTGCAGGATATAGAAGAACCTAATCTTTACAGACAAATATACAATTACGACGAAGTGCCTAAGGTTTCATTTAACCACAGACGTGTACCAATGAACATGCCGGAAGACATATGGATTACTGACACTTCCTTCAGAGACGGGCAGCAGTCAATGGCTCCATACACTGTTAAACAGATAGTGGACCTTTATAAACTTCTTGCAAAATTGGGCGGCCCTTACGGCTTAATAAGGCAGTCGGAATTCTTTATATATACAAAGAAGGACAGAGAGGCTATAGACAAGTGCATGGAGCTTGGATATACTTTCCCTGAGATAACCACATGGATCAGAGCATCTAAAGAAGATTTCAAAATGGTCAAGGAACTGGGAATCAAAGAGACAGGAATTCTTGTGTCATGCAGTGATTACCACATTTTTAAGAAGATGAACATGACCAGAAGACAGGCTGTAGACTTTTATTTGGCTACAATCAAGGATGCATTTGATGCAGGTGTAGTTCCAAGATGTCACCTTGAGGATATAACCAGGGCTGATTTTTACGGCTTTGTGGTGCCTTTTGTCAATGAAATCATGGAATTGTCAAAAGAAGTAGGAATACCTGTTAAGATAAGAGCCTGTGATACTATGGGTTATGGCGTGCCTTATGCAGGTGCTTCTCTTCCAAGAAGTGTTCCGGGAATCATCTACGGCCTTCAGCACTATGCAGGAGTACCGAGCGAAATGCTGGAATGGCATGGACATAACGACTTCTACAAGGCTGTTACTAATGCTTCAGCAGCGTGGCTTTATGGCTGCGGTGCAGTGAATTGCTCGATGCTTGGAATAGGCGAAAGAACAGGAAATATTCCACTGGAAGCAATGGTGTTTGAGTACGCATCTCTTCGTGGTTCTCTTGACGGTATGGACCCGACGGTGGTAACTGAAATCGGCGCTTACTTCAGAGATGAGATGGGTTACAATATTCCGCCTATGACACCTTTTGTAGGAGAAAACTTTAATGTTACCAGGGCAGGTATCCATGCGGACGGACTTATGAAAGACGAAGAAATCTATAATATTTTCAATACAAAGAAAATACTTAACAGAGCACCGGGAGTCACCGTCAGCAAGACCTCAGGTGCAGCCGGAATTGCCTACTGGATCAACGAACACTACAGCTTGAGCGAGGACAAAAAGCTTGGCAAAAATGATGAACTGGTCAAGATGCTTAAGGAATGGGTAGATGAAATGTATGCCGACGGCAGAACCACAAGTCTGGCAAATAGCGAGATTGAAAATAAGATCAGAGAATTAACAGATGGTAAGGAGTTTTCAAGATGATAGATTATAAAAAGATATCACTTTCCAATCAGATTTTTGAAAAAATGGAGGAAGGAATTTTACACGGAAAATACCCTCAGGGAAGCATTATTTCACCGGAAAATGCAGCTTCAGACCTGAGAGTGGGTCTGGGCACTGTGAAAGAAGCCTTAATCAGACTTCAGACGGAAAGACTCATTGAGGATACGGCTGAGGGTTTCAAGGTTCTCGGTATAACGGCAGCAGATATAGAGGACATGTTTAATGTAAAGAGAAAGATTGAAACAACAGCTACAATTCTGGCAGCAAATAATATAAGTGATGATGAACTGAATGCGCTGGGCGATATTCTGGTTCAGCAGGAGAAGGCCGTAGAGGAAAGTGATGTAGAGAAAGTTAAAAATCTCGATACCAGATTCCATGATATAATTTATTCCGCATGCGGCAGTACAACCTATGAGATTATACTTTCACCTATACATCACAAGCTTTCCAAGTGCAGGAAAGCCTCACTGGAAAAGAAAGACAGAATAATGAATTCCGTCAAGGAACATAGAAAGGTCTATGAAGCCATGACCAGAAGGGACATTAATGAGGTTGAAAAATACATGCTGGAACATATTGAACACGCATATACCAGCATCATAAACGGATAAGAAAGGAAGCAACAATATAATGGGACTTACTATTGCACAGAAGATAATTAAAGAACATCTGGTCAGCGGAGAGATGATACCCGGTGAGGAAATCGCTCTCAGAATTGACCAGACTCTGACACAGGACGCGACAGGAACTATGGCATACCTTGAATTTGAAACAATGGGTGTTCCAAGAGTAAAGACGGAGCTTTCTGTGGCATATATAGATCATAATACACTCCAGTCAGGATTTGAAAATGCTGACGATCACAGATTCATCCAGTCAATGGCTAAGAAGTATGGCCTTTATTTTTCAAGACCGGGAAACGGCATCTGCCATCAGGTTCACCTTGAACGTTTTGGCAAGCCGGGTAAAACACTTATCGGTTCAGACAGTCATACGCCTACAGGCGGCGGAATCGGAATGCTGGCCATGGGAGCAGGAGGTCTTGATGTAGCTGTGGCAATGGGCGGCGGAGCTTATTACATAACTATGCCTAAAATGTACAAGGTGAATCTCACAGGAAAACTTCAGGACTTTGTTACCGCCAAAGATGTAAGTCTTGAAATTCTGAGGATTCTTTCGGTAAAAGGCGGTGTTGGTGCAATCATAGAATGGGGCGGAGAAGGAGTCAAAACATTGTCCGTTCCTGAGAGGGCCACTATAACCAACATGGGAACGGAACTTGGCGCCACAACATCAATTTTCCCGTCTGATGAGATTACAAAGGCCTTCCTTGAGGCACAGGGAAGGGGTCAGGATTACACAGAACTTAAGAGCGATGACGACGCTGTATATGACAGAGTTATTGACATTGATCTTTCTGAACTTAAACCGCTTATAGCCTGCCCTCACAGCCCTGATAATGTTGTTACGGTTGAAAGTCTTAAAGGAACTAAGGTTGATCAGGTATGCATTGGTTCGTGCACTAATTCGTCCCTTTATGATATGCTTAAGGCAGCGGCACTGCTTAAAGGAAAAACCATTAACCCGTCAGTAAGCCTTTCTGTATCGCCGGGTTCAAAGCAGGTTCTTTCTATGCTGGCAGACAGCGGTGCACTCTCTGAGATTCTTGCAAGCGGTGCAAGACTTCTGGAATGCGCATGCGGACCATGCATCGGTATGGGATTCTCACCGAATTCAGGTGGTGTTTCTCTAAGAACCTTTAACAGAAACTTTGAAGGTCGCTCAGGTACTGCTGACGGACAGGTTTACCTGGTTTCTCCTGAGACTGCAGTGGCTGCGGCCCTTACAGGTGAAATCACTGATCCTAGACTTCTTGGCGACATGCCGGAGATTAAAATGCCGGAAACATTTAAGATTGACGACAGTGCGGTTATTCCGCCGGCAGATCCGGAGGAAGCTAAATCACTGGAAATACTTAGAGGACCTAACATCAAGCCTTTCCCTGACAGTATTCCGCAGGGCGATACTTTGAGAGCTGAACTGGTTCTCAAAGTGGGAGATAATATTACAACAGACCACATTATGCCTGCAGGAGCAAAGATACTGCCGTATCGTTCAAACATACCTTATCTCTCCAGGTTCTGCTTCGGAGTCTGTGATGAGACTTTCCCTGAAAGAGCCAAGGCGGCCGGCCAGAGCATCATCGTAGGGGGAAACAACTACGGACAGGGATCATCAAGAGAGCACGCAGCATTAGTACCGCTTTATCTGGGCGTACGTGCTGTAATTGCCAAGAGTTTTGCAAGAATCCACGCTGCTAACCTGATAAACGCAGGTATTATGCCGCTTACATTTGAAAACCCTGATGACTATGACTGCCTCAGCCAGACTGATATGCTTTCCATCAAAAATGTATACGAGGGTATGGACAGCGGAAATCTCCTTCTGACCGATGAGAAAACCGGCAAGGAGATAAAACTTGTCTGCAGTTTTACAGACCGTCAGAAGGCTATTTTGAAAGCAGGAGGATTGCTTAAATACGTAGGACAGGGAGGAGGACTGTAATGTTTGACGATAAAAAAGAAGATTATATAAAAAAGGCCGTATCTGATTTTGAGACAGTCCTCAGAGAACAGATAAACAGGTCTGAGCGAATGAAGGATGGCGAAAATAATCCTTCCCATAAAGCAGATAAGGATATCACCATAGGACTTATAGGAGGAGACGGAATAGGACCCGTCATAATGAAGGAGGCAGAACGGCTTTTAAGAGAGCTTCTGGCAGAAGAACTGGAAGCGGGCAAGGTCAGCCTTAAAAACATAGAGGGTTTAACCATTGAAAACAGAACGGCATTGGGAAAATCGGTGCCTGAGGACGTCCTTTCTGAAATTAAGTCATGTGATGTTCTTCTAAAAGGACCTACCACCACTCCAAAGGGAGGCACCATGGAAAGTGCCAATGTAACACTTCGCCGTGAGCTCGATTTATATGCTAATGTCAGGCCTGTATCGGTGCCTGAGGAAGGCATTGACTGGACCTTTTTCAGAGAAAATACTGAAGGTGAATATGTGCTTGGAAGCAGAGGCATAGAAATTCCAGATGTCCTGACCATGGACTTTAAAGTTACAACGGAGCCGGGTACAAGAAGAATTGCAAAAGCAGCCTTTGACTTCGCTCGTGCCAACGGCAAGACTAATGTTTCCATTGTAACCAAGGCTAACATAATAAAAAAGACAGATGGAAGCTTTTCAAAAATATGTCATGAGATTGCGGCCGAATATCCTGAAATCGAAGCTGAGGACTGGTACATTGATATTATGACGGCTAACCTGGTAAATAAAGACATCAGAAATAAGTTCCAGGTATTTGTTCTGCCAAATCTGTACGGTGATATCATAACAGATGAGGCTGCAGAAATCCAGGGAGGCGTAGGTACAGCAGGAAGTGCAAATCTGGGCTCTAGATATGCCATGTTTGAAGCTATACACGGAACTGCGCCAAGAATGGTGGAGGAAGGACTGGCAAATTATGCAAACCCTTCAAGCATATTTAAGGCAGCAGAAATGATGATCAGACATCTTGGCTTTACAGAAAAAGCTGACAGGCTGGCAGAAGCACTTTACATATGCAGCGAAAAGGAAAAGAAGGTCGTTGTTACAGGCACAGCAGAAGGAGCAAAATGCAGTGAATTTGCTGATTATGTAATAAGCAGACTGTAAAAAAACGAGGTCTTTGAAAAAAACAAAGACCTCTTTTCAATTATTTATCTTCTGGGCTGAGGCCTCCTGCTTCGGTTGCCTCTTTCACCTGAGCACGGGTCGCATTGATCGCACGGGTCACATCTGTCATCATGTTCACAGCAGTTGTCATGTTCCTCCTCATTTTCTTCACCACAGTTTTCAATTGTGTCGCAAGGCTTTATCTGGTTAGGGAAAAGGGTAGGGAAAGTAGTGCATATTGCATTCTGCTGTGAAGCCACCTGTACAAAACCTGTTGACAGTACACATATCTGAACAGGAACTACAATTTTCTTCTCACATGTTACGCATATAGCCACGATGAGATTTCCTGTCACAGACCCGTCAGTGCCTATACAAAGGTCTCTGCCGTGATTGTTAGTGGCAAGCCTTGCCTCACAGGCAGAATTACAGAATTCTGTGAATCTAGGCAGGAATGCTGTGTCAATTGCCGACGGCATACATATTTCGAAAAAGTTTGTAAGTACCAGCGGGTGTTCTCTTGTTGCAATGTTAACATCTGTACAGATTGTAAATACGCTTTCGTTGTTGCAGCTGTCACACAACAGAAGATCGATTTCTATGATCACATTTCCTGTAATTGATATGTTCTGTGTGCCGAAAACCGGCGTACCCTTGCATTTGTCATCGCAGTCAGAAGTGTCTGCAAACAGAAGTTTTTCTGAAAAGTTTCCATCGGCACCGACTACTGTTATTTCTTCGCCTGCACCGTTTCTGATGAATGTTGCACCGGAAATAGTGGTGTCAACATCAAGTTTAAGGTTTGTAGGATCTTCTACATTATTTGGATTAAAGCTCCGCCTGCATCTGATATCTATTACTCTTTTAACTCTGTGTCCCTGCGGAATGCGGGGAGTAAAGCCCTGGTTCTGAACAGTTTTCATACCCTGAAGGTTAAACAAAACCGCATCGTACACTTTCTGTACATAGATCGGCTCTGTAACCACATTACTTAAATCTCCGTTAAATTCGCAGAGGACATTGGCGTTGCAGCAATTCTGATAGAGGTCCTGGGATACTCTTCCACCAAAGCAGCTCATAAATTTACCTCCTTAAAGTCCAATATCTTTCTCTCATAGTATATGAATTTTCCCGGAAGTGTGTTACAATAAACCATGTTTGTATAGACTAAAATAACTTTGACCGGAGGGAAACGATATGAGCAGAATTGAAGTAAGGACACTCGACTGTGGGGTAAGAGTGATAATGGAAAAGATAGATTACGTCAAATCAGCAGCTTTTGGTGTATGGGTAAAGGTCGGGGCCGTTTGCGAGACGCCTGCCAACTCTGGGGTCTCTCATTTCATAGAACACATGATGTTTAAGGGTACCGAAAAGAGAAGTGCACGACAGATAGCTGAGGATATAGATAAAATCGGTGGACAGATGAATGCCTTTACGGGGAAGGAAGCCACCTGCTATTATGTGAAAACTATCGCGGATAACCTGGAAAAGGGGGCAGAGGTAATCCTTGATATGCTTAACAATGCTGTATTTGACAGCCGTGAAATGACTAAGGAACGCAAGGTTATATGCGAAGAAATAAAGATGATAGAAGATCAGCCCGACGACCTGGCTCATGACACTGTAACAGAGCTGGTGTTTAAAGGGAATCCCCTGGGCAAAAGTATCATAGGAACTCCTACATCCCTGAAGGGTATCAGCAGGAGAGTACTGACCGAATACAAGGAAAAGGAATACACGAGAGATTCTATCGTGGTGTCCGTGGCGGGCAATTTTGACGAAGATAAATTTTGCGCTTTCCTGGAAGATAAATTCGTCGGCCTTGCGGCATCAAAACCTGATATGAAAGCTGAAACTGTTCCTTATAAACCTTCCTTTAGGGTTCTTGTGAAGGATATACAACAAAGCCATATATGCCTTGCGGCCAAGGGAATAGCACTTGACGATGAAAGATATTATGCACTGTCACTTCTTAACAGCATAATGGGCGGCAGTATGAGTTCAAGACTTTTCCAGAATATCAGGGAAGAGAAGGGCCTTGCATACAGCGTTTTTTCAATGAACAGCTCGTACAGTACAGATGGATGTTTTATCATCTACGCGGGAGTAGGCCATGATAAAATAGAAGATGCTCTTGGAGGTATTGAAGAGGAACTGGAAATACTCAGTAAAGAAGGGGTAACACAGGATGAACTTTCCATGGCCAAAGAGCAAATGAAGAGCAGTTACATTTTCGGTCAGGAAAATGTTGCCAGCAGAATGTTTGCCAACGGCAAAAACTTAATCCTCGTTGATAAGATTTTTACACCGGATGAGGTAGTACAGGGCATTGATAAGGTCAGCCTCGAAGACATAGATATGGTAAAGAAGCTGATATGTAATCCTGCGGCATATACAGGTGTGGCGGTCACAGATAAAAGGATTGATTGGAAGAAAATCTGGAAATGGCAGTAGGGAGGTCCGCTATGAAAAACAGTATCATGAATAAAATCAAGGTTGTGAGCAAAAGCGGATATATGCCCGAATATGCAACGGAAGGTTCTGCAGGTGCAGATCTTAGAGCATACCTCGAGGAGCCGGTTACACTGATGCCCGGGGAAAGAAGGCTTATACCTACAGGACTCTTTGTTGAGCTGCCTTTAGGAATGGAAGCACAGGTGAGGGCGCGTTCAGGCCTTTCCATAAAGCACGGAATAGGTCTTGTAAACGGTGTCGGAACTGTAGACAGCGACTATCGGGGTGAATGGAATGTGCCTCTTATAAACTGGGGAGATGAGCCATATACCATACATAATGGGGATAGAATAGCACAGGTTGTTTTTTCAACGTTCGTTCAGGCAGAGTTTGAACCCGCAGAAGAAATAGATGAAACTGAGAGGGGCAGCGGCGGATTCGGCCACACAGGAATTTAGATGTCGAGATATGCACGGAAACCCTTTGCCCCGCTGCTCATAGCAAGACCGCTCGCAGACTTTGGGTAAAACTGCAAACGCGCGCCTTGCGGCGCTTGAACGGTGCAGCTTTGCAGCCAAAGTTTTCGCTCGCTTCCGTCTGCTATGGAGCCACGCTCAGTCAAAAGGTTTCCTAAGCATATCCCGTCATCTAATCAGGATATATATAATATAGGAGGACGGATATGTTACTCAGAGAAGATTTAGAAAGAAGAGAATTTGATATATTGTCGGAAAAAGCTGTAAAGAGCGCCGAAAGCAGAGGAAGACGCTTTCCGGAGGAAAAGTGCGATATCAGAACCGACTTCCAGCGTGACAGAGACAGAATAATACATTCCAAGGCTTTTAGAAGACTTATGCATAAGACTCAGGTATTCCTTGCTCCTGAGGGTGATCATTTCAGAACCAGATTGACTCATACTATTGAAGTATCTCAGATTGCACGAACTCTTGCAAGAGCATTGAATTTAAACGAAGACCTTGTAGAAGCAATCGCACTGGGACATGACTTAGGGCATACACCTTTCGGACACAATGGTGAAGAGGTTCTGGAGAAAGTACATGAAGGCGGATTCAAACATAATGAGCAGAGCCTTCGTGTGGTTGATGTGCTTGAATCCACCCAATCCAGGAGAGGAATGAATCTGACCGAAGAAGTTCGCGACGGCATAGTAAACCATACAGGCAGCAATATGCCTTTTACACTGGAAGGTCAGATAGTCAAGATTAGTGACAGAATTGCATATATAAACCATGACATAGATGATGCGGTTAGAAGCGGGGTTATTTCCCTTGAGGACATACCTAAGTCATCCCTTGAACTATTTGGAAGAAGCCATCGGGAGCGCATTAATAATATGGTGGTGGATGTTATTAAGAACAGCGATGGTAAAGATTCCATAATGCAGAGTCCCGAGTACAAGGATGAACTTAACAGCCTGCGCAGTTTCATGTTTGCAAATGTGTATAAGAGCGGCAGAGTAAAGAGAGAAGAGGACCTGGCAAAAGTTGAGGTTGTATTGAGTTCATTATATAAGCATTTCATGGATAATCCGCAGCAGATGCCGGAAGACCTGCAGATGATTGCAGAAATCGACGGCAGGGCCGAGGCCGCTAAGGATTATGTGGCAGGCATGACCGACAGGTTTGCGCTGGCAACATATACTGAGCTTTTTGTGCCTAAGGGATGGAAATAACTTTCACACAAAAAAGATTCACACAAAAAACACATAAATAAAAAAGGAAAAGGCCATTTTTTGTCGTATATAAGTATATAGATGTTTTTACAGGAGACAAAGATGGGTCACTCTTTTGGAAGAGATTCCGGTGCTACAATTGAAGAACTTAAGAGCCAGATAAACATTGTCGATGTTATCGGCCGTGTGGTGCCGCTTAAGAGGGCCGGTGCCAATTATAAAGGCGTGTGCCCGTTCCATAACGAGAAGACGCCTTCTTTTGTTGTTTCCGAGCAAAAACAGATTTTCACCTGTTTCGGCTGCGGTGCCACAGGGGATGTAATTGAATTTACCAAGAGATACTATAACCTTGATTTTCCCGAGGCAGTGGAAAAACTGGCTAAGGAACACGGCATTGAAATTAAAATCGGCGGCAGCGGCAATCAGGAAAGAGAAAAATACTATGAAATAAATAAAGAAGCCGCCAGATTCTTTTATCGGGCTTTTACAGAAGGCAAAAATCCCGGATATTCATATATGAAAAAACGGGGCATTGAGGACGCAATTTTAAAAAAATTCGGCATAGGGTATGCCGATGAAAGCTGGGACAGCCTTTATCAGTACTTTAAAAACAAAGGCGTTGAAGAAAAAGTTTTGCTGGAACTTGGTTTGATTTCCGAAAAAAACGGTAAATATTATGATAAGTTCAGAAATAGAGTGATTTTTCCGATTATTAATACCAGCGGCAAGGTAATCGGATTCGGGGGCAGGGCTATAGGTGATGCCATGCCAAAGTATCTTAACTCTCCGGAAAACATGGTTTTCCAAAAAAAGAATAACATATATGCACTGAACATTTCAAAACAGGATGTGGGTAAGGAAGGTTATGCTATTCTTGTGGAAGGCTATATGGATGTTATTTCTCTGTATCAGCACGGAGTACGAAATGTAGGTGCGTCACTGGGTACAGCGTTGACTGAGAATCAGGCACGTCTGCTCAAACGGTATACCAGAAATGTGGTTCTATCCTATGATGCAGACACAGCAGGCCGCAATGCAGCCCTCAGAGGAATTGATGTGCTGGGCTCAGAAGATATAAAGGTAAAGGTTCTTCACGTTACTGACGGAAAGGATCCTGATGAATTCATAAAGAAAAACGGCAAAGGCGACTTCCTCAAACTGGTGGACAGCGCATTGTCCATGACTGATTATAAGTTAAATGCAGCTAAAAACGGACTTGATCTTAAAACAGAGGATGGAAAAATTGATTACATGAAGCGAGCCTCGGATATTTTAAGAAAGTTAAGTCCTGTAGAAGCTGATATTTATATTAAAAAACTGGCAGGTGAGCTAAAAATTGCTGAAGGTGCGATAAAATTGGAAATCCTAGGCAATAATAATACTGCGCCAACAGTTGCTACAAGACGCAGGCATGAGGAGGAAGAAAGCAGGAGAGAGCTTTCCGGTATGGAGGCTACGGTGCTTAAGGTTCTAATAATTAACCCGTGCTTTGCGGAGAAGCTGCTGGAATGCGACGGTATAATAGAAAGCGAACTGGGCAGAAAAATACTAAATCTAATGTTTGAGCTTTACGGATTGCGAGGCGGGTTTGACATCTCCGATATAACGGACAGTCTGGACCCGGTTGAGAGTCAGGCATTTACCAGCGCCATGGATGGAATCATAGTCGCAGGCAATGAAGAGCAGGTTTTTGATGAATGTATCAGAACATGGAGACTGGGGAATGCAGTAAAAAAGGAGCAGGAGCTTATTGACAGACTTGCTCTTGCAGATGAAGAAACAGGCAGTGATTCAATAAAAGAACTTACAGAGGAGCTGATGAAGGTTCAGCGTGAAATAAACTCTTTTGGGGGAAGGAAATAATGACAGCAGAAGACAAGAAAAAAACCATTACAGGAGAAACAACTGAAAAAAAGGAAGAGGCAGTTTTAACCCCTGCGGAAAAGAAGCAGGAACTTTTAAATACGCTTCTTGAAAAGGCTAAGCAGACAAAGAACAAGCTGACATATTCTGCTGTGGCCGATGTGCTTGAGGCCACAGATTTAGATAAGAACCAAATGGATGATATCTATGAGGCACTCATGTCAAAGGACATCGAAATTGTTTCAGAAACGGAGCCCGATGATTTTGATATCCTGTTAAACGATGATGTGGAACTGACTGAGGATCCAGACCTTATTATGGACGAGCCGCAGGACGTGGATCTGGAAGCTACTCTTCCAAAAGGAATTGCAGTAGACGATCCGGTGAGAATGTATCTCAAGGAAATCGGTAAGGTTCCTCTGCTCTCAGCCGATGAGGAAATCGAGCTGGCGAAGAGAATGGAGCAGGGGGATGAGGAGGCCAAAAAACGTCTTTGCGAAGCAAACCTCAGACTTGTTGTCAGCATAGCAAAGAGATATGTAGGAAGAGGAATGCTGTTCCTTGACCTTATTCAGGAAGGAAACCTTGGACTAATCAAAGCTGTAGACAAGTTTGACTATACTAAGGGATATAAGTTTTCCACATATGCAACATGGTGGATAAGACAGGCTATAACCCGCTCCATTGCAGACCAGGCAAGAACCATCAGAATTCCTGTTCATATGGTTGAAACCATAAATAAGCTGATCAGAGTATCACGTCAGCTTCTTCAGACATACGGAAGAGAACCATCTCCTGAGGAAATAGCAGAGGAAATGGGCATTTCTGTCGATAAAGTAAGAGAAATCCAGAAGATTGCACAGGAACCTGTTTCCTTGGAAACACCTATAGGTGAAGAAGAAGACAGCCATCTTGGCGACTTCATTCCGGATGAGGATGTTCCGGCACCGGCAGAGGCAGCTGCATTTTCAATGCTGAAGGAACAGCTGGTTGAAGTATTGGACACTCTTACAGAGAGAGAACAGAAAGTGCTGAAGCTGAGATTCGGACTTGATGACGGCAGAGCCAGAACTCTTGAAGAAGTAGGCAAGGAATTTGATGTTACCAGGGAACGTATTCGTCAGATAGAGGCAAAGGCACTTCGTAAGCTGCGTCACCCTAGCAGAAGCAAGAAGCTTAAGGATTATCTTGAATAATGATTAAATTAACACCTAGACTGAAAACAATTGCAGAAGAGATAGAAAATGGCGAAACCATGGCGGATATTGGAACCGATCATGGTTTTCTGCCTGTTTATCTGTGGGAAGCGGGAATCTCTCCTAATGTAATAATGGCCGATGTCAGCCCCGGTTCACTGGCTAAAGCTGAACAGAACTGCCATAGCCTTCACCCGGAAACAAGTTTTGACCTAAGACTAGGAAACGGACTGGAAGTGTTAAGGCCGGGAGAAGTTGATGCCGTGGCAATAGCGGGAATGGGCGGCATTCTTATGACCGAAATACTGGGAGCAGACCTGGAAAAGTCATGGTCTTTCAAGAAGTTTATTCTGCAGCCGAGAAATCGCATCGGACAACTGAGGTGCTGGCTTTATAACAACCAGTTCAGCGTTGTAAATGAGAAGCTTGTCCGAGAGGGAAAATTTATATGTGAGGTTCTTACCGTAGTTCCAAAAGAGATTGCTGTAACAGGTGATTTGGGTCCTGACGATATTGAGTATGAGTTCCCTCACAAGCTGGTTGACTTCAGGAATGATCTCACAGAGGAGTATCTCCAAAGAAAGCTTAACCTGGAAAAACTGATTCTTCAAAGCATGTCTGAGGGAAGACAGGAAGAACCGGCCAAACTTCGCAGGCAGAACTACAGAGTTGAATATCTTGAGTATCTTTTGAGGAGGCTGAGAAATGAAAATTGATGAATACATTGGTATGCTGGAAAATATAGCTCCACTTGAGACCCAGGAAAATTGGGATAATTCGGGATGGCAGATTAAGTTGACAAATGGGGAGATTTCAAAGGTGATGGTCGCTCTTGAAATCAACAGACAGGTGATTTTTGATGCTGTGCTTAACAATATAGATCTGATTATAACACATCACCCGCTGATTTTCGGCGGAATAAATAATGTTGACCATAATGAAAATACGGGAAACTATGTGGTTGAGCTGATAAAGCACGGAATAAGCGTTTATTCCACCCACACACCTTTTGATAAATGCCATGGCGGAAACAATGATTATTTAGGTCAGGTACTTGGCCTTGATAATATCAGCCTTATGGGCACCGACCCAAGTGGTTTCTGCCGTATGGGATTTGTCTCCGGCCAGGGAATGAAGGCATCATATTTCATTGAACATGCATCAAAAGTCCTTAAAGTGGATAAAAAACTTTTTAATTATGCAGGCTCCCTGGAGCGAAATATAAAGAAGGTCGGATGGTGTACCGGTGCAGGTGCTGAATTTATTAAAAATGCAAAGGCTGCAGGATGTGATTTATACATAACCGGCGATGTTAAATATCATGCTGCACAGGAAGCACGAGAGTATAGTATATCAGTGCTTGACTGCGGACATTTTGCAACGGAGCAAATTTTCTGTGAAAATATCATATCAATGCTTGACAAAATTGATGGAGTTGATATAATTCAATGCGATGTAAATTTAAATCCGTTTGCTGTAATCTGATAGGGGTTTGGAAATGAATAACAGTAAAAAAGAAAAGAATAGAAGACGAGCTATGCAGGTTGTGGTCATTCTGCTGATTGCTGCAGTAGTGATTACATATAGTATAACCTTTGTAGGCTCGTTTCTAGGATAAATTGTCACATCCTCGGGTAGAGCAGACAATCGCGTAAGCCTCCGGCTTATGAGGAAAGTCCGGGCTCCGCAGGGCAAGGGTGCCGGATAACGTCCGGCGTAGGTAACTATAGGGAAAGTGCAACAGAAACATTCCGCCGAAACAGTACGGCTGTGGTAAGGTTGAAATGGTGAGGTAAGAGCTCACCGGCAGTATGGAGACATGCTGGCCGTGTAAACCCCACCCGGAGCAAGACCAAATAGGGCAAGGAAGGCGGCTGCCCGTCGCCTGCCCGGAAGGTAGGTCGCTGGAGCCTGCCAGCAATGGCAGGTCGAGATAGATGATTGTTTAATACAGAACCCGGCTTATAGCTCTGCCCGGGTTAAAAAAGTGCTTCTCAATATCGAGAGGCACTTTTGCTTTACATTAAAACTGCTTAACCTGAAGGGCTTCAACAAGTTTGATATCACCGTGCTTTTCTATGAAATAGTTAAGGGTGAACTGGTTGGCAAAGAGTATGATAGGTCTTTCAAAATGGTCGAACACCAGCATTGTCCTTGAATCAAGCACATCCTTGACTTTCTCAAGGTTATCGGTTTCTACCCAGCGAGCCACACTGAAGTCCAGTCTGTCCATACGGATATCCGCATTGTACTCGTTTTTAAGTCTGTATTCGAATACTTCGAACTGGAGCTGACCTACTGCACCGATAACAACCTCATTGTACTGGTTTCTGTAAACCTGTATAGCACCTTCCTGAGCCAGCTGATCAACACCTTTCTGGAACTGCTTAGCCTTCATGGTGTTCTTAGGTGTTACCAGTGCAAACAGTTCAGGCGGGAAGGTAGGCAGAGGTTCGAAGAAAAGAGGTTCTTTCGTTGTGGTTAAAGTATCACCAATCTGGTAGTTTCCAGTGTCGTATATTCCTATGATATCTCCAGCAATGGCGGTATCTACCGTTTCGCGCTCGTTTGCCATGAGCATTGTAGACTGAGCAAGCTTCATTTCTTTGCCTGTTCTTGAAAGTTTTACGCTCATACCGCGCTGGAAGGTTCCTGAACAAATACGGAGAAAAGCAAGTCTGTCTCTGTGAGCTGGGTTCATGTTTGCCTGAATCTTAAAAATAAATCCGCTGAAAAAGTCATCTGTAGGCTGTACTTCTCCGTCAGTTGTCTTGCGAGGTCCCGGAGCAGGTGACATATCCAGGAAATGATTGAGGAAAGGTATAGTTCCGAAGTCTGCCAGGGCTGAGCCGAAGAATACAGGAGAAAGCTTTCCGCGGGAAATGAGGTCCATGTCAAATTCATTTCCTGCACCCTGGATAAGTTCAATTTCATCACGAAGGGCAGATAGGTTGTATCCTGCAACTTCGTTTTCCAGCTCAGGTCCGAAAACTCCGTCGTCACCCAGCTGAATTGTTTTTCCTGCTTTATATAAGTGAACTTCGTTCTTTAATAAGTCATATATTCCTTCAAAATTCAGGCCGTTTCCGATTGGCCATGTTACCGGAACGGAAGGAAGCCCCAGAACATCCTCAAGCTCCTGAACCAGGTCAAAGGGCTCTCTGGTTTCTCTGTCCAGCTTGTTTATAAATGTAAAAATGGGAATACCTCGCATTGAGCAGACCTTAAAAAGTTTTTTTGTCTGAGCCTCGATACCTTTGGCTCCGTCTATTACCATTACGGCACTGTCAACAGAAGTTAATATTCTATAGGTGTCCTCACCAAAGTCATTGTGACCGGGTGTATCCATAATTGAAATCACCTTGCCGGCATAATTAAACTGCATTACGGAGGAGGTAACTGAAATACCTCTTTGCTTCTCAATTTCCATCCAGTCGGAGGTTGCAAATTTGCTGTTTCTTCTCGCTTTTACCGTACCTGCCTCACGGATTGCACCGCCATGGAGCAGAAGCTTTTCTGTGAGGGTGGTCTTACCTGCGTCCGGATGGGATATGATGCCGAATATTCTTCTTGACTGTATTTCCTCTAATCTAGTTGCCATAAGTTCTCCTTTATCTCTATAGTCATAACTTTTATCATAACATAAAATGAAGATTTGTAAACAAAATATTGAAATATAATTTTTCCTACTGTATAATATTTTAGTTCGAAAATACTGCCGGAAAGGTAATGAGATAAATTATGGAAAAAAAGACAACTGAAATTAAAATTGAAAACAAGATGGGAACTATGCCTGTGAGACAGCTGCTGGTGAATATGGCATGGCCGGCAATTCTGTCCATGACCATAAATGCGTTATATAACGTGGTTGACAGCATATTTGTAGCCCAGGTCAGCGAGGATGCTCTGACAGCAGTTTCAATCGTAAATCCCATACAGATGTTAATAATAGCACTTTCTGTAGGCAGCGGAGTGGGAATTAATTCTCTCATTTCAAGAAGGCTTGGAGCAGGTCGCCAGGAGGAAGCTGATCAGGCAGCTTCAACAGGTGTGAGAATCGGACTGATGAATTACATCTTCTTCTTTGTTGTAGGACTGATTCTGACCGTACCTTTTGTTAGTTCCTACGCACAAAAGGGAACATATATCTATGAAGCTGCATGTGTTTATATGCGTATAATATGCATCGGTTCTCTTTTTCTTAATGTTCAGGTGGTTCTCGAGAAAATACTTCAGTCAACGGGAAACATGATTGCACCTATGATTTGCAGTCTGACAGGAGCTATTGTCAATATTGTCCTGGACCCGATCCTGATTTTCGGACTTGCAGGAATGCCAAGGCTTGGGGTTACAGGGGCTGCCATTGCCACTGTAACGGGACAGCTTTGCGGTATGTGTGTAGGGACTTTTATTGTGATAAACGGTGAACATCTGGTGTCAATAAAGATAAAAGGCTTTAAACTCAACTGGAATACGGTAGTAGATATATACCGGGTTGGGCTGCCTTCGATTATAATGCAGTCAATCGGTTCACTGATGCTTATACTCTACAATATGATTCTGGTGGCATATTCAACAACTGCAGTTGCCGTTCTTGGTATTTACTTTAAGATACAGTCATTTGTATTTATGCCGGTCTTCGGACTCAATCAGGGGGCCATGCCTATTATGGGATATAACTACGGGGCAAGAGACAAGAAGCGTCTTATGGATACCTACAAGGAAGGATTAAGGATAGCATTGATAGTTATGGGACTGGGAACTCTGATTTTTCAGCTGTTTCCTTCGGAACTGCTTAAGATGTTTGATGCTTCCGCAGAAATGCTTAGGATAGGAATTCCGGCCCTGAGGATTATCAGCATATGTTTTTTACCCGCCGCTTTCGGAATCATTTCATCGACAATGTTTCAGGCAACAGGTCACGGAATGCTCAGTCTGTTTGCATCGCTCTTAAGACAGCTTTTTGGAATACTTCCGCTGGCATATGTTCTCATCAGAATCGGTGGGGTGACTCTTTCATGGGCATCATTTCCGCTGGCAGAAATCATTGGACTTACCTACAGTGCTATAATGATGGTGCACCTTTATAATAAAGAAATTGTAAATCTATAGTTGAATTTTATTTTCTCTGATGCTATAATAGCCACTGAGCTTATATTCGAAAGAAGTGAGACTCAGAAACAGAGTAGAATTATAATAGAGCAGAAGTATATGTGCACTTTGTCATTAGTGCACCACTTTCTTTTGTTGTGAAAATCTGCCTTCTGAGCCTGAAGCTCGGAAGGCTTTTTATATTGCTCAAAAGGAAAGGAACAGTCAGATGACATTGGAAATGTTAAAGGGAAAAATACACAGAGCTGTGGTAACTCAAGCAGAGCTTGACTATGTGGGGAGCATAACCGTTGACGAGGAGCTTCTTAAGGCATCAGGAATTCTTGAATATGAAAAGGTGCAGATTGTTGACATAAACAACGGCAATCGTTTTGAAACATATACTATCGCAGGAAAGCCGGGCAGCGGAATGATCTGCTTAAATGGCGCTGCAGCAAGGTGTGTGAGCGTAGGAGACAAAATAATAATTATGGCATATGCCCAGCTTAGCTGTGAAGAAGCTAAAACTCACAAACCGTCTGTAGTCTTTGTGGATGAGGAAAATCACATCAGCCGTATTACCAGCTATGAAAAGCACGGCAGACTTGAGGACATGTAATGGAAAAAAGAGAGGAAGAAAAAATGCAGGTAACTAAAACAGTAAAGGAAACCAGAGAAATAGTAAAAGCATGGAAAAAAGAAGGTCTTACAGTAGGTCTGGTACCGACTATGGGATTTCTCCATGAGGGACATGCCAGCCTTATAAAAAGAGCCAGAGAGGAAAATGACAGAGTCGTTGTTTCTGTCTTCGTTAATCCGACTCAGTTCGGTCCTAACGAGGATTTAGAGGCATACCCAAGAGATTTTGAAAGAGATTCCACGCTCTGTGAAAGCATTGGTACAGATCTGATTTTTCATCCTGAACCGGAGGATATGTATGACAGCCCTTGTGCATATGTGTCAATTGAAAAGCTTTCAGACAACCTTTGCGGCAAAACAAGGCCGATTCACTTCAGAGGTGTGTGCACAGTGGTTTCCAAGCTGTTTAATATAGTCAGCCCGGACAGAGCATACTTCGGTCAGAAGGATGCTCAGCAGCTGGCAATCATTAAGAAAATGGTTAAAGACCTTAACTTTGACATAGAAATCGTTGGCTGTCCTATTATCCGTGAAGAAGACGGTCTGGCCAAGTCATCAAGAAATACATATCTCAATACTGAAGAAAGAAAAGCAGCTCTTTGCCTGTCAAAAAGTGTGGCAAAGGGTCAGGAGATTATCAGAGAGGGCATGAGTGCTGATGAACTTCTTAAAGAAATGAAGATGGTTATTGAAGCTGAACCTATGGCTGTAATCGATTATGTTTCTGCAGTAGATGCATTGACAATGGAGCATGTTGATATAATTGACCGTCCGGTGCTTGTTGCCATGGCTGTTTATATCGGAAAAACCCGTCTTATAGACAACTTCAGCTGGGAGCCGGCAGAATAATAATGATAAAAAAGACACCGGTATGTCAATCGGTGTCTTATTCGTCTCTAGATCTGGAATCCATCTCAACAAGGTCATATATAAGCGGGTCCCGTATGAGGTGTGACCATACTGTATAGGTTGCTTTGACAAAATCATCGTTTAACGGTATTTCCTGCTCAATGAGAGGGCAGGTATAGGGAAGGTCTTCATCATTATAGACCAGCTCTAAAAAACCATCCTCTGAAATATAAGGTGAAAGGGGATAGGTACGGCACTGGAACGGCCTCTTGCTGCGCGGACATACAGGTGGGGTTTTGCACTTCACGAAGTAGACAGGACCCACCCAGCTGTCAGGAAAATCGTAGTCCTCCGCAGGCTCTACAGACCACTGGAGCCAGTCATCTTTTTTATTATGAATTTTGTGTTCGCCGGGATAAAGGTAGATGCCCAGTTCATCGCTGCTCCCGGTGTTTTCTTTTAGGCCATCATTGCTGCCACAGGTGCAGCATATGGCCTGTCTCTTAT
>CALZOZ010000020.1 GCA_945828095.1 uncultured Clostridia bacterium | reverse complement strand
CTACACACTGCATATCGTCGGCAGCGTCAGATGTGTATAAGAGACAGAAGCTCCTGTAGGAAATAAAACAGGGGGAGCAAGGGGCATAACAGCCGATGCAGCCCTCATTAAAGGAGAAAATCCTTTTGTACTGGTTATTATTTTTAACGAAACCTATGTGCCTGAGGCTGACGAATGGATGCGTCACCTGGCAAGAGATATCTTTAAGGAGTTAAAAAATGGCGGAAGAATATACTAGAAAAGAAGGGGCAATGTGCAATATTCCACAGGATTTTGCCGATAAAAAAATAGGAAGCTGTCCTTTCTGTAAGACGGAGAATCCGGGATGGCTCACAAAGGAAGAGTGGAAACTCGTGGGCAGCAACAATTACTATTTCAAGTGCCCTCATTGCGAGAGTGAATTTATGGTGCCTAAGGATGATGTCACAGGACTTTCATTTACAAAGGCCAGTTATAGCGGCAAGCAGAAGGCAAAGACAGGTAAGGTGATGAATGTTCCATATGTTACTGTGGTAAAAATCGGTTTGAGTGTAAAAACTCAGCAGAATATGATTCTCAAGGACGAAGAAATTCCTCTTCCGGAACTTAAGAAGACATGCGATCGTTTTTCCGATGAACAGAAGTAAAACTTTTTTAATATTCCAACAGACGAAACATATTATAAGAGTATATAAAAAACGGAGGTACCAAAATGGCATTAGGTATTAAGAAGCTTCATCTGGTAGATGAAACGCCGATACAGTATCTTGAGACATTGTCCAGGGAGCTGGGAATAGAGTTATACATAAAACGTGATGATCTGACATATTACGGTGCAGGCGGAAACAAGCTGAGAAAGCTGGAGTATCTGGCGCAGGAGGCTTTGGATCAGGGGGCGACTATGCTCATTACAGTGGGAGGAGCTCAGACTAATCACGGCAGACTTACTGCGGCAGTAGCTGCAAAGTTGGGACTTAAATGCGCCATTATCGCTATAGATGATTATCCGGGAGAGGTATCGGCCAATATACTTCTCGACAGGATAATGGGCTGTGATCTGATTTTAAAGGCGGATGACGGACGTGATGAAAACGAGCAGTTTGACGAACTCTGCCCGCAGATAATAAAGGAGTACGAGGAAAAGGGAGAAAAGGTTTATTTTATCCCTATGGGAGGCTCCAACGAAATGGGAGCACTGGGCTATTACGACTGTGCAGTGGAGCTTGACCGTCAGGCCAGGGAAATGGGAATTGATGATGCCAGAGTAATAGATTCGGTGGGTTCCATAGGTACATACATGGGACTTTACTGCGGTTTTAAAAACGAGGGATCTTCCTTAAGGCTCACCGGCATTGCCATTTCTCCTTTTGGAGACTATAAGGAAAAGCGTATAGTTGAGTATTTCAATCAGATGAAGTCAAAATTCGGTCTCTCCATTGATGCAGCAAGAGAAGACTTCGATATCGAGAAGGATTACACCCGCGGTGCATATAACAACCCTTGCAAAGAGGTGCGTGAGGCCATATATCACATGGCAAGAAAAGAAGCCATACTCCTCGACCCTTGCTACACCGGCAAAGGATTCGCAGGCCTTGTTGACATGGTTCGCGAGGGAAAGATAAAGCAGGGAGAAAAGGTTATCTTCCTTCATACAGGCGGTTTCCCGGGACTCTACACACTTCATCACAGAGTTGAGTTCGAAAAAGAACTTGAGGACGGCATCAGGATAATTAAATAGCAAAGCTCAAAAAATGTTCTTTTTTTGTATTTTTTAGCGAATTAAAGGGTTTGTGACACGGTTCTGTCACGCTTTTTGTTATATGATAAAAAGAAAAAGAAGGAGCGTATCTATTATGAGACGAAATAAACTATTAGTTCTGCTGATGATTCTGACATGTGCACTGACACTGCTGGCTGGCTGCGGCGGTCAGAAGAATGAACCTGCAGCCGATGAGAATAGCTGGTTTGAACTGGATTCGGAGACAGGAATACTGACCGTGCGCATACCTGACGAAACACCTGATTTTGAATGGTATTTCGTAGTTGGTGATGAAAAGGTGATTGAACTGCTGACCCAGGAGACAACAGACGACACATATGTTGCAAGCTTCCGTGCACTGGAGGACGGCGAGTCCCAGCTTACTTTCAGTTATGTTAAAAACGATGAAGTGATCGAAGCACGCTTACTGGAGGTTCGCTGTGAAGGCGGCAATGTGGCCGAGGTTATTAATGACGGTATCGTGGATATGACCGGTGAGGACGAAGAATAAAAAACATAAATTTATGGTCCGCTTCGAGACTTTGCGTCGTTAGGAGCGGATTTTTTTCGTGCGAAGACAAAAAGTTGTACCTGATGTGGAAAAATGATATAATCAGCTGATATTAAGCCAAAACATCCGGAGGTCACTAGTGGAAAAAGAAGTTGAGCGCAGGAAGAAAAAGACTGAATTTGCAATAACGGCAGTGCTTATAATACTGGCAGTAATATGCCTTACTGTCATGACTGTAGGCAGCAATCAGTCGATAGCAAGCATACCCATCAAAGAAAGCTTTAACGGCGAATACAGTTTAGACGGCGGACAATGGAGACCGTTGAACGAGGAGGCAATATCTGAGCTCTCTGCACTGGACGGTGAGCTGACTGTAAGAGTGCATTTTGATTACGAAGCGGAACAGGGCACACGGCTTAATTTTTATCTGAATCATATAGGCTACCGGATTTCTGTTAACGGGGAGCTGTGCATGGAAAGCACAATGATGGAAATAGGTTTTTTAAATGACATGTGCGGAAGCAGGTGGGAAAATATTTTTTCGCCGGGGATTACACCTGAAGATGAGGTGGAGATTACGTTGGTAAATCCACACAGATACGGCAACGAAAGCGCTTATCGTGATTTCTTGGATACTCTGTATATCGGCCCCGATTACGATGGTTTCATGTCAGGTTACATGAAGCAATTTGGACAGCCATTGAGAATGGCGGGCCTGATAGCCATTATTGCGGCAATTATGCTGATGGGGGCGGCCGCTGCAGCAGCTGTTTCTCATCTTCCGGCATCAACGTCTATATTCAGATACGGAGTTATGACATTCTTTGCGGGCGGATATACTATGCTGGACACGGTGGATGTTTCCTTCGTAAGCTCTAAAATTGTTTTTAACACATATGGAAAAGGCCTGTGCATTATGCTTTTTGCAGTACTTGTGTGCATGTGTGTATCAGAAAGGTTAACCGGCGCGAGACAAAAAACAGCCAAAACTGCTGCGTATATGGGTGCTGCAGCGGTATGTATAATGATATTTATTTCGCTGAGTGGTATATCGGCAATTTACGATATGTATCTTCCGTGGACTGTTATGCAGGCAACTTTAAGTATGATAATGATATTCTGCTGCATAGGCCAGATCAGGGAGGCGGATAAAAAAGACAGATATTTTATTATATCTTTTATACTGCTTCACAGTGCGCTGCTTTTGGACCTGGCGGGAATCGGTGCAAGCATTTATTCCCACTTCACTGTAACCAAAATTGTGTTTGCAATTTTATTTATACTCCATGCCGGTGCAATGGCAAAAAACATAATAGTGAATTATAAAACGGCATACAGGGCTGAAATCCTGGAAAAGGAACTTGAGGAGAGCCGTATCTCTATTATGCTCAGTCAGATTCAGCCTCATTTCATATACAATACCCTCGGCACAATACACCATTTCTGCATGAACAGCCCGGAAAAGGCCGCAGAGCTGGTAGACGATTTTTCTATGTATCTAAGGGGCAATTTCAGTGAGCTGGATAACAGGGAGCCAATACCTGTTTCAAGGGAGATGGATCATGTCAAGCATTATGTAAATATTGAAAAGGTGCGTTTCCCGGACATAGAAATCGACTTCAGCCTTAATTCAGAGGATTTTATGCTGCCGGCACTTTCCGTACAGCCTCTGGTCGAAAATGCAATCAAGCACGGACTTATGGGTCTGGAAAAAGGAGGCAGAGTGGAGATTTCAACATATGAGACGGAAAAGGCATACTGCGTATGTGTAAAGGACAACGGAGTCGGTTTCGATGTGTCTGCTGTGCATGATGGCAGGAAGCACGTCGGAATTCAGAACACCGAAAGGCGTATAGAAGCAATGTGTGGAGGCAACCTCAAGGTGGAGAGCATCGTCGGCAAGGGCACCACCGCACTCATATCTATCCCTAAGGAGGATGTAAAATGATAGCTATAGCTGTAGATGATGAAAGACCTATGCTTGAACAGCTTTCACAGGCGGTTAAAGTATCACCTGACGTTTCTTCGGTATTTGAGTTTACCACCTGTACCGATGCTTTGGAATGGACAGAAAAAAATCATGCGGACATCGCTTTCCTGGATATAAGCATGAGAGGAATGGGAGGAATGGTACTGGCAGAAAAACTCCTTAAGCTCAGACCGCGATGTAAGATAATCTTCTGTACAGGTTATTCTGAGTATGCTGTGGATGCTTTCCAGATGCATGTTTCGGGCTACCTTATGAAGCCGATAACTGCTGAAGCGGTGCAGCGGGAGATTGACCACATAAAGGGCGAGAAAAAACTTGAAAAGAAGCTGGTGATACAGTGCTTTGGCAATTTTGAGGTCTTCGCCAATGGAGAACCTCTTGCCTTCAGGCGCAGCAAAGCAAGAGAGCTTCTTGCATTTCTTGTTGACAGAAGAGGTTCCGGAGTAACGGCCAGGCAGGTATGCACAAGGCTGTGGGAAGAGGGAGATGATGCACGCAAGATGAATTATTTTTATCAGCTTGTGGATGATCTGCGGCATTCTCTCAGGAATGCAGGGGCGGAAAGCGTTCTGGTCAAGAACGGAAACAACTATGCTGTGGATGTTCAGCAGCTGGATTGCGATTATCTGAAATACCTGAGAACAGGCAGGCCGGAGTTCCGCGGAGAATATATGTCTCAGTACAGCTGGGCGGAGGAAACCTGCGCCCTTCTTTTCCGAAAGGGATCGAAATAACGGGAATTTTGTAAAGATTTTGTAAGATTCGACATGGTATAATACCCCTTTAAGATGGGGTATTATTTTTTTGATACCAACATACTTAAAAATGATAAAAATGATATAGCGGAGGAAACACTTTTTGGCTTGGCTTATACTGACACTGATATCTACAATCAGCTGGGGCGTTACGGACGTTTTCAGCAAGATGAGCGTAGACGAAAATGACAAGGATTTCCATATAAAGCTTACAATCTGGACAGGCATGGCCATGGGTGTACTGTTTCTCATGCTGCTGCCTTTCTCAGAGAGCAAAGCATCTATTATCGAGCTGTCTGCTAAATACATAGAGTTTGTGCCGCCGGCACTGCTCTATATCATTTCCATAATGGTTGGGTTTGTGGGATTGAAATACCTCGAGCTTTCGGTGTTTTCACCGATACAGAATGCTTCCGGAGCTGTAGCCATGCTGATTATTCTGGCATATTACCTCTACTCCGGCAGAATCTCTGCCGTTTCCGAGGTGGTTTCGCCTATGGACGGGGTGGGGGTTGTCCTCGTAACTGCAGGTATACTGTCTATGGCGGCAGTTCAGCATAATCTGTCAAGAAAAGAAAAGGAGACTGATTCTGGAAACAGTAAGTACAGGTACGGAGCTCTGGCGCTGCTATTCCCGTTGGCATTCTGTTTTATGGATGCGGCAGGCACTGTAATAGATAATTATATTCTGAACGGAACAGATGGTCAGGAGGGCATAGGTGCCGTGGACTATCTGATATTATATAACCTCGCATTCTTTGTGGTTGCGGTTATTCTCTGGATTTATCTCCTGATAGTGAGAAAAAAACCTTACAACCCTTTCCAAAAGAGCGAAATCATCAAAGCGGCCTCCGGAATCGGGGAACTGCTGGGAAATGCATTCTACATATTCGCAATGGCTCTGGACCCGCTGCTTACGGGACCTATAATATCCGCTTATTGCGTGGTTTCTGTGGTTCTTTCCGGGACGGTACTCAAGGAAAGACTGCGGCCTTCCCAGTATCTGTGCGTAGGTCTGGTGCTGGCCGGCATAATTGTGATGGCTGTTTCCGAAATAATCAGCATTGGATGATATGAAACCTCAAGGAGTTTTTATGAAAAAAAGTAGATCGTTATGCGAAAAAAGGTTCACATCGCTGGTGCTTACCGCCAGCTTTGCCATGGCCATAGAGTATCTCATGCTGCTTTCAGACAGCATCATTATAGGTAATATGCTGGGAGAAAAAGCCCTTGCCGGACTCAACATAGTAATACCGCTGTTTTCCATAGTGGTGTTCGTCGGGACGGTTATCAGTGTAGGCACTACCGTGTGCTACTCCTTTGAAATGGGAAAGCTGGAAAAAGATGCGGCAGACAGATATTTCGGTCAAGGCATCATTATGGCTGTGAGCGCAGGAATTGTTTTGTTTCTGACAGTTTTCCTGATAAAGGACGTCTTCCTGGGATATTACAATCCGTCTCCGGAGATATATTCCTATGCGGAGCAGTACTACAGATGTTTTATGTTCGTGGCACTGGTAATGCCCATTTATGTTACCCTGGTGGATACGGTCTACTGTGACGGAGATGAGCTTATCTGTAACCTTTCATACGTACTTCAGGTGGGCGGCAATATCCTTTCCTCGGTCCTCCTGTGCAGAGTCATGGGAATAGCCGGGGTCAGCCTGGGTTCAGTCATAGGCTGCGTGCTCAGCATGTCCGTGCTGATAATTCATTTTTTCAGGAAATGCAGCTCACTCAGGTTCGTATGGTTTATTAGTCTCAGAACCATATTTGATGTGATTAAATTCAGCATAGTGGATGCGGGAATGTATCTCTTCCTGGCCATCCAGCTGCTTGTTTTCAATAAACTCATAATACATAATTTCGGAAGTGAATATCTGCCTGTTCTTACTGTTGTAGCCAGTCTGGTGGAGATGACGGTAATATTTGACGGACTCGGGCAGGCACTGGAGCCTCTTGTGGCAGTATATAACGGCGAGGGAAACACAAAGGGCATTAAGGCCAGCATGAAAATCGCCGGTAAACTGGCTGTAATAGAGGGTGTCGCAGCCACGGTGCTGGTTCTGATTTTTGCCGGATTATTTGTAAGACTCTTCGGAGTTAACGACCCTGTGCTGGCATCCATGGCCAAAACCGCTGTGAGGATTGCAGCTTTCAGCATGCCATTTGCGGCATTATGCTTTTTGTTTACATCGTACTTCCTGTATATGAAAAGAATCGGGCTTGCATTTTTCATATCCATGCTCAACAACCTGATTCTCCCTCTGCTGCTGGCGGTTCCTATGGGGATCCTTGCCGGAATCAACGGCATCTGGGCAGGTATTATGCTTTCATATATACTGACGGTGGCCTGCGGAGCCCTCATAGTGTACAGGATAAAGGGAAAGCTGACATTTCCTCTTCTGCTGGATCCGGTTCAGAACGAAAAGGTGTGCATCTTTGACGCCCGCATAACGGAAAAAGAGATAATCGACATGCGGAACAGAGCGGAAGCTTTGCTGAGAGAAAAGAAGGTGCAGGACAGAACCATTATGAATGTAATGCTCATCATCGAGGATGCCTGCCTTCTCATAGGTGAAAAGAACAAGGGAAAGACAGTGACCTGCGAGTGTACACTGATAACAGATGACGAAATAACAATGATACTCAGAGATGACGGTGTGATTTTTGACATTACCGATGTGGATGCGGATGTATCTTCTCTTCGCCAATATGTGGTGGCCGGTATAATGGAAAAACAGGAGAGTAAAAGATACCTGAAAACATCGGGTCTTAACCGCAATGTATTCAGGTTTGAAGGATAGATTGCCGACGACAGAAAGAAAGGAAGATATAGCCGATGGGATCTAAAATAAGACATTTTGCAGATGACGGCTGGGCTGTCTGGATAGACGGAGACGAAAAAAGTACGGTATATTTCAACGAGTGGGTTAACCCGGCAGGGCATAACTATGTTGACGTTGGAATCAGAATGTACGGGGCCAGGAATGCCAGTGAAGTCAATGTTTACATACCGTTTAAGATATTGGAGGACGAAATAAAGGATCTTTCTCCGATGCTGACCGATAAGGCTATTTTGCGCGGACTGTTCAACAACAGCTGCGAGGTAGACATGCTTGGAGAAAAGTGCATATTTGAAGTGAAATACGGAAAGCACCTGGTCAATATTATAAAATTAACTGAGGATGCCGCTAAGGTGCAGAAACTGTCACTGGGTACGCTGGTAACCATAGATCTGACAGGAATCAGGAAGGAGTTGACGGGCGAAGAACTGTATATTATCTTCAGGATTCCCCATAAGTCCATGGATGATGTTTTTGACAGAAAAAATGATGTGCTCCGCAATGTAAGTAAGTTACATGAAACTATCACCTCGCCTATCGTGACAGAGAAGTACGGTTATGCCATCAGAATCAATGAAGCAAGGCTGCTCCCTGCCGAAATCAGCAACATTGATACACTGCACCAGCAGAATCTTCGTAAGGCCCTGGTTTCTATTTCTATAAACGAGAGCTACGAGCTAAACGATTTTGGATGTTATCGAATCAGACATCTGGAGGAGGACCTCTATGAAGACTATGCACCACCGGGTTTTGACTGCGGATCGGCAGTAAACTATCAGTGGGTGGAGGAACGGGAAACCGATATGAAGTCCCATTTTAACTTCTACTTTGATATATCCCGCAGTGCTGTGAGCAAAAAAAGTCTCTTCCTGTATTTCTGTATTGTATTGACCATTTCTATGGTGGGCAACACCTTGTATGGTTTTTTGTGCAAGCTGTTCGGAATGATTTTTGGATAAGAGCAGCGGAGAGGAAGTAAAAGTATGAATATAAAAGACAGAATGATTATGGAGGAATACAGAGAGCAGAGGGATTTGTTCGTCAAGCTGGGCGAAACAGTTCACTCCATGCTGCGATCTATTGCAAAGTGCGCAGGTATTCCCGTCATGAGCATAGAGCATCGTATAAAGGATGAAAAGAGCCTTGAGGGCAAGCTGTACAGAAAGGGCGACAGCTATCAGAGCCTTGACGATATAACAGACATACTGGGTGCCAGAATCATCTGCTATTTTAACGATGATGTGGATAAAATAGGGCACCTCATAGAACAGGCATTTACAATAGACCGTGAAAATTCCAGTGACAAGAGAGCCCTCATGAAGGCAGATTCTTTTGGATATTTGTCTCTCCACTACATATGCTCTTTGCCGGATGGAGCAGATTACCCGGACGAGTTGTGTAACAAGAGATTTGAAATACAGATACGTACAATGCTGCAGCATGCATGGTCGGATATTAACCATGATCTGGGATATAAGAGTCAGTTCGGTGTGCCGAGAGCTGTTACAAGGGAATTTGCCAGACTGGCGGGACTGCTGGAAATTGCAGATAATGAGTTTGTTCGTGTCAGAGATGATATGAACCGTTATACCGAGGAAACTAAGAGAAAAATCATAGAAAACGATGCCGACGATGTGCTTATCGATATGATTTCTCTTGATGAATATATGCGCAGCAACGGTCAGATGAGAGATTTTATCGGCAGGCTTGCTGCAATCGAAAAATCCGAAATCAACGAGATTAATCCGGAAGCTTACATTCCGCAGCTTAAATGGCTGAAGATAGAAACTATCGGCGACCTGGCAAGAATGCTGGAAAGAAATGAAGAACTGGCATATAAGCTGGCAGAGAGGGTGCTTAAAGGTTCGGAGTTGGATATTCTGGCTTCCAATGTTGCCCTCAGATTCCTGTGCCGTGCACAGCTGGTTTCAGGCGGCTGCGACGAGAAGCAGGCGGCAGAATTCATAGCTCTGTCTGTGAATAACAAGGAAAGAGCTGCAAGACAGGCAAAGCGTCTGTTTAAAATGTATGCGGACATAGAACAGGAGGGTCAGGATGGCATGTCTGGACAGATATAATAAAGCACTGGAATATACCCGTACCAAACACGAGGGACAGTACCGCAAAGGCGGAGAACCATATATAACTCACCCTCAGGCTGTAGCTGAAATCCTGAGAGAAAAAGGGCATGGAGAAGATTACCTGATAGCCGGACTTTTTCACGACCTTCTGGAGGACACCGATGCCTCAGAGAATGAAATAGAGGCTTTGGGCGGAGCAGATGTACTTACGGCAGTAAAGCTGCTAACCAAGCAGGAAGGCTATGTCATGTCGGAATATATATCCGGGATTAAGAGAAATCCCATGGCTTCTGCGGTTAAAGCAGCAGACAGACTGCACAACCTTAAGAGTGCGGTTATTGCCGACGAGGCATTTAAAAGAAAATACATTCTTGAGAGCATAAACTGGTATCTGGATTTTTCACCTGAGATTCCGGCAGCTGTTAAGGCTTTGGCAGACACTCTGGAATCCCCTGCCGGAGCACGTCTTAAGGAGATGGCATCAAGGCAGGCAGATACTCAGGTCAAAAATGAAAAAGAGACGTCAGACCTGAGAACTTCGGCATTTGTAATAAAAGGTGATGTCTGCTACAGTACATCCCTCGATGAGCTGGTCACAAAAGAGGGCGCATATGCTGTATGCATAGACGGGAAATCCTGCGGAGTATACGAAACACTCCCACCGGAATATAAAAGCCTGCCCGTATATGACTACGGTCACAGACTCATAATTCCGGGAATGGTGGACCTGCATATTCATGCGCCCCAGTATGCCTTCAGGGGCACGGGGATGGATATGGAGCTTATGGAATGGCTTAAGAACAGAACCTTTCCTGAAGAAGCAAGGTATGAAGACGCAGACTACGCGCTAAAGGCATACACCATATTTGCAGAACAGATGAGGAAAAGTGCCACATCCCATGCCTGCATTTTTGCTACCAAACACAGAAAGGCTACTGAACTCCTTATGGAATTAATGGAAAAGTCCGGACTCGTCAGCTTCGTCGGCAAGGTGAACATGGACAGAGAGGCACCGGAGGCTCTTTGCGAACCGGGGGCAGACTTCTCGGCCTTTGATACATTCGGGTGGATAAATAGTGTGAATGGAAAGTATAAGAATACCAAGCCGATTATTACACCGAGATTCATTCCCTGCTGCACTCCGGAGCTGCTGGAACAGCTGAGAGAGATTCAGAACGCCTACGACCTGCCGGTGCAGTCCCACCTTTCTGAAAATATGGGTGAAATTGAGTGGGTTCGTGAGCATTGCACAGACGCTGAGTTCTACGGTGACGCTTATGACAATTACGGACTTTTCGGTGAGGATCATAGAAACGATGGACATATAAAGACGGTTATGGCCCATTGTGTGTATTCCTCAGATGGTGAGATAAAGAGGCTTTATGACAACGGGGTGTTTGTGGCTCATTGCCCGGCCTCCAATGTGAACCTTTCCTCGGGGATAGCACCGATAAGAAGATATATTGATGAAGGTCTTAAAATAGGCCTTGGCAGTGATGTGGCCGGCGGTCATACGGAATCCATGCTGAGCGCTGTCTGCGATGCCGTACAGGTATCAAAGCTCTACTGGAGAATTATTGATCAGTCAAAACTCCCTTTGACATTTGACGAGGCGTTTTTCCTTGGAACCAAAGGCGGAGGTGAGTTCTTCGGCAAAGTGGGAAGCTTTGAAGAAGGTTATGATTTCAGTGCCGTGGTTTTAGATGATGCAGTTATACCTTATCCTGGTGAGTTATCTCTTCATGACCGCTTGGAAAGAGCAGCATATCTTTCCCTGGATTTGATTGGGCTGCACGCTAAATATGTTTCCGGTAAAAAGATTTTTGATCACATGGCAGAGGAAAGGAGGAGCATATGAAACAGAAACAACTTTTTAAGAGATCTCTGATACGTCCGATTTTTAATGCCATAATCGGGTTGATTATGCTTTTGTCTGCTGCCATAGGAACTGTCGGTTATTTTGAATTTGCGGATGCGCTCAAGCAGCAGTATACGGAGGCAGTCAATGGTATTGCTGAAAATGTCGCTCTTGGCCTTGACGCAGGGGCGCTTGACAAATATCTGGAAAGCAAAACGGCAGATGATGAATACAAAACCAACCGAAATCATATCCAGCATACTGCAAATGCTGAGGATTGCAGCGTCATTTATGTTGCAAAGGTACATACGGACTCAAAAGAGAGAGAGTACATATACAATGTTGTCAGCGAAACAAGCGGCTTTTCCCCATATGATATCGGATTTCGGGATCAGGTCAACGAGGAATTTTTAAAGGTCTATGATTTCATTGTGAAAGGGGAATCGGAGTATCATAACTTCATGTATGCAAGAAAGGGGTATACAACTAGTGTCTGCCCTGTAAAGGATGACAACGGAAATATAGTCGCTATCGTCGGTGTTGTGAAGAACATGGATCTTCTGAAAACAGCAAAAAATAACTATATCGTTAAGATCATACTCCTTGAAGCCATTATTGCTGTTGTAAGCGGAATTTTCTGGACTGTCTACATGAGACGCCGAATTGTCATGCCAATAAGAAAGTTAAATGAAGCTTCGCTCAATATGGTAGAGCATTTGGAAGACGGAACGTCACCTGAAATCGTTGTGAAAAATGACGATGAGATCAAGGAGCTTGCGGATTCATTTTCTAAAATGTACCGTGAGATAGGAGCGTATATCTCAAAGCTTGAGACAGTCACGGCTGAAAAAGAACGAATCGGAGCGGAGCTGACATTGGCATCTGACATACAGGCTCACATGCTGCCGTGCATTTTCCCTGCATTTCCTGAATATGATGAGTTTGACATATACGCAACCATGACACCGGCTAAAGAGGTGGGAGGCGACTTCTATGACTTCTTTATGACCGATGAAAACCATCTGGCGATTGTAATGGCCGATGTTTCGGGCAAGGGAGTACCGGCGGCTCTGTTCATGGTTATTGCAAAGACATTGATAAAGAACTACGCCCAGTCGGGACAGGAGCCGGGGGATGTATTCACTACGGTGAACAGGCTGCTCTGTGACGGAAACGATGCCGGGCTGTTTGTTACAGCATGGATTGGTATTCTGGACCTGGAAACCGGGGTAATGAAGTATGCCAATGCAGGCCATAATCCACCTCTCATTAAGAGGACAGATGGAAAATTCGAGTATCTCAGATCCAGACCGGGCTTTGTTCTCGCAGGAATGGACAGCATAAAGTATAAACAGAACGAGCTCGTGCTGAATCCGGGCGACAGGATTTTCCTGTATACCGATGGTGTTACCGAAGCCACCAATGGAGAGCAGCAGCTTTACGGAGAGGACAGGCTGGAAAGTCTGCTCAACAGATGCCAGTCAGATACAGCCGAGGAGATGCTGGCTGATTTGAAGAATGATATCGACAGCTTTGTGGGTGAAGCCCCTCAGTTTGATGATATAACCATGTTAATGCTTGATTTTAAAAAGAGGAAGGCAGGTGAAGGCATGATAGAAAGACTGTTCCCGGCAGATGACAGTGCACTGAATGATGTGCTTGCATTTGCTGAAGATGAACTTGAGAAGGCTGGATGTCCTCCGAAGACCATAATGCAGCTCACAGTTGCTCTGGAGGAGGTCTTCGTAAATGTGGCTCACTATGCTTATCCTGATGAAGAAGGCCAGGTGAGTTTCGGAATAGCTTACGACAGTGAAAGCCGAAGTATGACCTTCAGAATCGCCGATAAAGGTATTGAGTTTAATCCGCTGGAAAAACCGGACCCTGACATTACCCTTTCCGCAGAAGAGCGTGAAATTGGCGGTCTTGGAATTTTTATCTGCAAAAAGACAATGGATGAAATCGGATATGCTCGCGAAAACGGCGAAAATGTCCTTACTATGACAAAAAAATTATAAAAAAGGAGAACAAAAATGACTATCAACAAGGAAAGAAACAATGATACTCTCACACTGGCCATTGAAGGAAGACTGGACACCGTTACAGCTCCTGAACTGGAAAAGGTGGTAAATGAAGAGACTGCAGACATCAAGGAACTGGTGCTGGACATGAACGCTCTTGAATACATTTCATCTGCCGGCCTTCGTGTGCTCCTTGCTGCACAGAAAAAGATGAACAAGCAGGGCAGCATGAAGCTTAAGGGCGTTTGCGATGCTGTAATGGAGGTATTTGAGATGACAGGCTTTGCTGACATTCTGGTTATCGAATAGCAGATTGCCTGCAGAGTACATAAAAATGGATAATATTGAAAAGATGCGGCGCGGTATAATAAGGGACATGTCCGAAGGCGTTATGGCCATAGGCTTTGACGGGAGGATAAAATTCCTGAACAACGCTGCGCTTGACATTCTGGGTAGAACAGAAGAAGAGCTTCTGGACAGGCCTTTTGCAAGGTGTTTCTTCGAATATGAGGAAAACGACGGCTTCAATCAGGCAGTTCTGGATGCAGTTTATGATCGCACCGGAACCCATAGGAATGCGGTCTCATATTTCACCGGGGAAGTGACCAAGCAGCTGAACATTACTACATCCTTTCTCAGAGAGGGAGAGGAGAAAATCGGCATAATTGCCGTTCTAAGTGATATCAGTGAGCTGACGGAGCTTAGGGATGCCGTGAAGGCTATGGAAAAGATAAAGCGTCTTAACAGCCAGCTGGAAATGAGAAACAAGCTGTTGGGGGAAACATTCGGCAGATATCTCTCGGATGAGATTGTAAAGCAGCTCCTGGAGACACCTGACGGTCTGGTTCTGGGCGGAAAAAAGCAGGTTGTTACCGCTATGATGAGCGATATCAGAGGCTTTACCGCTATGTGCGAGCGAATGGATCCGCGAAGACTTGTCACCATGCTCAATCATTATCTGGGAGAAATGACAGAAATAATTGAAAAGCACGGCGGGACGGTAATCGAGTTTATCGGCGATGGTATTCTTGTGCTTTTCGGTGAACCGGTAAAATCCCAGAGTCATGCAGCAGACGCTGTGGCAGCTGCTGTAGAGATGGAGGCTGCCATGGCCGAAATCAACAGGTGGAACAGGGAGAGAGGATTCCCGGTTCTTGAGATGGGCATAGGCATCAATACCGGCGAGGCTATTGTAGGAAATATCGGTTCTGAGAAAAGAACCAAATACAACGTCATAGGCAGCAATATCAACCTTTGCGGCCGGATTGAAAGTTACACCGTAGGTGGTCAGATACTGGTTTCGCCTATGACCATAGAAAGGATTGATGCGCCTGTTACAGTTGTATCCATGCAGGAGGTATTTCCTAAAGGCGTGGAAAAGCCTATTTTGCTTTCTCACGTGACTGCTATAGGAGAACCATATAACCTTTCCTGTGAAAAAGAGAAAGCTGAACTTACTGTGCTCAGAAAACCTCTCACAGTGGATTTCCATGTGATTAAGGATAAGCACAGAGATGAAAAGGTAAAGCATGGCATCATAAGGGCTATATCTCAGGAGGAGGCGCTGATGGAAACCGAGGAGATAATAGAGCAGTTTGACAACCTGCAGTTTTACATAATGTCGGGTGAAAGCGGTGATGTGCCTCAAAAGGTATTTGCCAAGGTGATGTCTCTGGAAGAAGAAGGATTAGTGCTGCGGTTTACGGCATACCCTCGTGATTTCGACTCGTGGTACAATCAGCTTATTAAGGAGAACAGAGGATGAGGAAGAGAAGGACAGCAAAGGTTATCCTTGTAATCATGCTTCTGGCAGCAATCTGCGGAAGCCTTTTGGGGTGCAAGCAGGAAAAAAGTGAGTTTGACAGCCTTGACGACTTTCAGCATGCCAGAATCGGGCTTCTGACCGGGTCATCCTTTGCAGAAATGAGCAAGAAGACCTTTCCTGAGGCTGAGTGCAAATACTATCTCCTGATAACCGATATGGCACTGAGTCTGGAGCAGGGGAAAATTGACGGTTTCCTCATGGACGAATGCTTTCTGGCACCTCTTCAGTGGGAAAAGGGAAAAATCAGCTACATAGATGAAACTATTTATCAGTCCAGCTATGGGTATGTGTTCAAAAAAGGCAGTCACGGTCTCAGGGAGGAGATAAACGACTTTATTGCAGCTAAAAAGATGGACGGCACCATAGCGGCCCTGGAGGCGAAATGGTTCGGCGAAAGCGAGCCGGAAGGTGAAAGTGCCATGGTGGACCTTTCAGATCTTAAGGCCGAAAAAGGAACCCTTAAGATGGCTGTCTCCTCATCGGTTAAACCTTTCGTCTACGTGAAGAACAATACATATACAGGATTTGATGTGGAGTTTGCGGCTGCATTCTGCCGCGAAAAGGGATACGGTCTTGAAATTACAGACATGACCTTCGAAGGAATTATTCCCGGAGTAATGACCGGAAAATATGATTTCGGTGCCGCCGGAATAACCATGACAGATGAACGCAAGGAAGGTGTTGACTTTTCTGAGACGTATCATAACGGCAATGTTGTCATGGCCATAAGAAGTGAAGAGTGCAGTACAGGCTTCATCGACAGGATGAAGGAAAATTTCGAGAAGACCTTTATCCGTGAGGCCAGATGGAAAATTCTTGTTAAAGGTATAGGCAACACTATTTTTATTACTGTTTGTGCGGCTGCACTGGGAACTGCCCTGGGATTCGGACTCTACATGCTCAGCAGGGCATGGGGCAGACCTGTTTTAATGGCGGCAAAGGTGTATACCAGGATTATGGCAGGAACACCTATCGTCGTGGTACTGATGATACTGTTTTATGTTATCTTCGGAAGCTCGGGAATTGACGGCATCTGGGTGGCCATAATGGCTTTCACCCTGACAGTAGGAGCGTCTGTGTACAACAATCTCAGTGTCAGCATAGCAAGCGTAGATATGGGGCAGAGCGAAGCTGCATATTCGCTGGGCTACAGCCGAAACAGGACATTCTTTAAAATCATTCTTCCTCAGGCAATGAACCAGTTCATGCCGTTTTATCAGAGCGAACTGGTATCACTGATAAAAGGGACATCGGTTGTAGGCTATATTGCAGTGGAAGATTTAACTAAGATGAGTGATATAATCCGCAGCAGTACATATGAGGCTTTCTTCCCGCTTATCTGCACAGCACTGATATACTTTGCACTTATTTCTCTCATCTGGTTTGCCATGGGAAAGGTTAAAATCCTGTTTGAACCGAAGAAGAGAAAAAGAGAGGCGGTCCTGAAGGGGGTGGAGATTAAATGATCACCATAAGACATCTCAAAAAAGAATACCCTTCGGCCATTCCCCTTATGGACGTTAATGCAGAAATCAACAAAGGTGACGTGATTTCCGTAATAGGTCCCTCAGGAACGGGTAAATCCACTCTTATAAGATGTATCAATATGCTGGAAACTCCAACGGCAGGAGAGATTATCGTGGATGGTAAGAACCTTACCGATGGAAGCTGTGATATAAACAAAGTCCGGCAAAAAATGGGCATGGTGTTTCAGTCCTTTAACCTGTTTAACCACATGACTGTCATAGAAAACCTCATGGCAGCTCCCGTGGATCTGCTGGGCAAAACAAAGCAGGAGGCTTTCGACAGGGGTATGGAACTCCTTAAAGCCATCGGACTTGCCGACAAGATGCTGAGCTATCCCGACGAACTGTCGGGAGGCCAGAAGCAGAGAGCGGCTATTGCAAGGACACTTGCCATGGACCCTGAAATCATTCTGTTTGATGAGCCCACCTCGGCTCTTGACCCTGCCATGAAAGGTGAGGTTGAATCTGTAATCAAAGGCCTGGCCCAGAAAGGCCTGACTATGCTCATAGTGACACACGATATGAGACTGGCAAGAGAGGTGGCAAACAGGGTTTTCTACATGGATCAGGGCGGTATCTACGAAGACGGAACTCCGCAGCAGGTCTTCGAGCATCCGGAGAGAGAACTGACGCGACGGTTTATCAGCCGCAATTTTGCCTTTGAGGTGGAAATACAGTCCCGTGATTTCGATTTTCTCGGGCTGGTAACGGATCTGGAAAGGTTCGGACAGAGTCACTACTTATCACGCAGGACTCTCAATCATCTGCAGTCGGCTTTTGAGGAAATGTGCATGCAGAGCCTGATCCCGCACTTTGAAGGAGACTTTAAGATAAAAATTACCGTCAGCTGTCTGGCGTCTAAAGACCAGGTGAATATGGAAATAAAGTACACGGGCGACAGCTTCGACCCGATGAATTCCGATGATATACTGGCTGTCAAGATTTTAAAGAGCGTGACGGAAAATATAGAGTACAGATACTTAACTGCAGATGGAATTGCTGCAGAGGGGGCATATACCAATTTGCTCCGCATGAAAATCATATAGAGCACTTTTTTAACCGTGAAAGGAGAACACTGAAAAATGAGCAGTCAGTCGATGGAAAAGAAAACTTTAAAAAAGGGTGAGGTCATTTTCGAGCAGGGAAAGTTTGAGGACTGGATGTATGACACCATTCAGGGAAGAGTAGGCATTTATGCCGGATACGGCACTGAAGACGAGAAGCTTGTAGCAGAGATGGGAGCGGGGAAATTCTTCGGTGAGATGGGTATGATTGAGTGCTACCCTCGTTCGGCAACAGCTGTAAGCATGGAGGATGATACCTGTGTACAGAAGATTACTCAGGGAGACTTCAGTGAGTACTTCAGAGAACATTCAGACAGAATATACACCATAATGCAGCAGCTGAGCCGCAGAATCAGAAAGACAACTGAGGATTATATGAAGCTTTGCCGTACTGAAGGAGAGGCTTCCGGCACAGATGGACAGACCGGTGAAAAGAAAGGCAGCCTGATGGCTAAGCTTAAGGCTTTAGGCGGCGCCCTCGCAAAGGAAAAGAGCAGAAAACCGGGTGAATACGAAAAGGGAGAAGTGATCTTTAACGAGGGAGATTATGAGCCGTTCATGTACGACATTCATAATGGAAAGGTGGGAGTGTACAGTGATTACGGTACTCCGAAGCAGAAACTTCTGGCCGAGCTCGGGGAAAGCGATTTCATAGGCGAAATGGGACTTGTTGAGGATCGTCCTCGCTCTGCAACAGCTGTTGCACTGGAAGCGAACACAAGACTTCAGGCAGTTGATGCTGAGACCTTTGATGATTATTTCAGAGAAAGACCGGCCAAGGTGCTCATGCTTATGCAGCAGATGAGCGGACGCCTCCGTCAACTGAACAAAGAGTACCTGAAAGCGTGCAAGGCTGCTGAAAAATAGCAAACAATAAGGAGGAAAAGAGCTAATGGATGCTTCCATAAAAAACTATTACCTTGCCATAGGTAAAATTCAAAAATGCATAGCTAATGCCGAAACCCTTGATGAAGCATTTCAGGGGAGTCTGCGCATAATCATAGAAAACTGCAATGCACAGCAGGCAGTTATCTGGTATGCGGACAAATCTGACAAGGACAGGCTCCATCCTTACTACTGGATCAGTCCTCTTGACATGATGGCTAAGACTCATTCTGCAGGCGAAGGGGCTGTGGGAAGAGTATATGCGTCTCAGAAGACGGAGTATATACCGGATTTTGTGTCGGCTCCCGATTTGTGTACGGCTGCAGACTTTGAAGGTGTTGAGGTGGGTTCAATGATTTGCGTGCCGTTTTCTAATGAGTACGAAAATCTGGGATGCATTCAGCTCATAACAACGGCAGAAAACAGAGCCTTTACCGAAGAAGACGCCGATATGTGCGAAATCATGGTAATGATGGCTGCCATGGCTATTACTGACAATGAACACAGGCTTGTACCGTGGCATGCGGGAGAGGTGGTCATTTCTCTCAGTGACATATGCCGTGAATTCAAAAACGGGGAGGTCATCACCAAGGTACTGAAGGGTGTCAACCTGGATATATACAAAGGTGAATTTCTGGTCCTCCTGGGAGAGTCCGGATGCGGCAAATCCACTCTGCTCAACATTATAGGAGGTATGGACCAGGCTACTAGCGGAAGCTTTACATATATGGGAGAGGATTTTTCCAATGCTACTCAGGAACAGCTTACCGAGTTCAGACGCAGCAATGTGGGGTTCATTTTCCAGGGTTATAATCTGATGCCAAACCTTAATGCTGTGCAGAATCTGGATTTAATCGGCGAGCTGGTGGAAGATGCTCTGGATTCTTCTGAAGCTTTGGAGCTTGTGGGACTTTCCGAAAGAAAGAACAACTACCCGTCACAGCTTTCAGGAGGACAGCAGCAGCGTGTTTCCATCGCCAGAGCTTTAGTCAAGAAACCTAAGCTGATTCTGGCAGATGAGCCTACAGCGGCTTTGGATTACGCTACCAGCATCGAGGTGCTGACTGTAATGGAACGCATTGTGGAGTCAGGTACTACTCTTGTGATGGTAACTCACAATGAGGAAATAAGCCGTATGGCTGACCGTGTTGTTCACATGCGTGACGGACGTATGTATGAAGTGACTGTAAACAGACATCGTGCTCATGCACAAGATTTGGTTTGGTAGGGTGATACTATGAAAAAAACGCAGATAATTGAACTTTTCAGCAACATTAAGGCAACATTCATGTCTTTCTGCGCTATTATGCTTTTTGTCATTTTGAGTGTAGGTGTATTTGCGGGTATCAGCTGGACATCTCCTGCTTTACAGAGGGCTGCCGATGATGTGTATGATGAGGGCAGTCTTTATGATGTTGAAGTCCAGTTTCCCAACGGCCTGACTGAGGCTGACATGGAGAAACTGAAGGCTATAGATGGTGTTGATGAGCTGGAGACCGGCTTCGCATCACTTCAGATGCTTCAAAACAACGGCAAAGATTATGTTACCAAGATAATGTCCCTTATGGACAATATTAATAAACCCGTCAATATTGAAGGAACACTTCCCGAAAAGGCTGGAGAAATAGCACTCAACAGGCTGTGGGCTGAAGGACAGAATGTAAAGGTTGGGGATGTTGTAACATTTAAGCATGATGCAGGCAAGAGTGATGAGGATGGAATGACCTACCTTACCTGTGACACATTTACTGTTACTGCACTGGTAGACAGTCCTGCATATGTTTCGCACAATCTTTCATCTTATGGGTTCGCCAACATCGGTTCGGGGTATATCCAGTGTCTGGCATTCACTGCACCGGAAAACTTCGATTCTTCCGCATACCCGGGATATGTTCAGGCTTACATCAGAAGCGACAGACTCCGCGGCCTGAGCACAGCGGACGCTAAGTACAAGGCAGGGGTACAGAGCCTCAGCGATGAGATAGCAGCACTTGGAGACAGTCTTGCCGAAGAACGGTACGGAGGTATCATGAGCCAGGCCCAGGAAAAAATCAGTGAAGCCGAAGAAAAACTGGCAGACGCCAAGAAAAAAATTGAAAACGGCGAAAAGAAGATTAAGGATGGAAAGAAGGCTCTCAAAGAAGGTAAGGCTGAGTACAACGCCAATAAGAAAAAGCTTGATGCAGGCTATGCAAAGCTGACCGCAGGCCAGAAGGAATGCAACGATGCCAAGAGAAAATACGACAAGTCTGTTGTTATGTATAACTCCATGGAGGCTTATCGCCAGAAACTGGCAGACGACACCCTTACCTATGACGATGTTACAGAAATGAACAGGCAGCTGGATGCCTTTTCCAAAGATAAGGATACGAGGGGCCTCAGCAACGGCAAAATGACTGAACTTAATAAAACGCTGGATTACATAAATGCAAATGTTACTGAGGAAGCCTGGAACGAGAATCAGGCTTTAAAGGATATGTATCGTGAGCAGGCACTGGCGGATACAGATGAAGCGTTAAAGGAGACTGATAAGGAGCTTAAAGCTTCGAAGAAAGTTCTCGACCAGAAAGATAAGGAACTCAAGACAGGATGGAATCAGTATTACGCCGGAGCTGCAAAGCTGGAAAAAGCTAAAAAGCAGATTGAAGCCGGAGAAAAGGAAATTGCCGATAAAACTGCAGAGCTTGAGAAAGCAAAGAAAAAGTATGAGGGAGGTCTTGAAACTCTGGGAGGCTACAAAAAGCAGCTGGACAAAATAAAGGATTACGACTGGACTGTGCTTTCCCGCCAGTACAACGGCGGTCTCATGGTAGTGAGACAATACTGCGACCTTACAGATAACCTGCGTTTCAGCATGGCAGCACTTTTCATAATAATAGGGCTTCTGGTAAGCTATTCGTCCATTTCCCGTATAGTGCGCGATCAGATCGTATCCATCGGTACAAAAAAGGCTCTGGGATTGCGTAAGAAAGAGATTACTCTCAGTTATCTGGCATATTCCGGAACAGCTGTATTCATGGGCGGAATTCTCGGACTTGTAATGGGAACCCTTGGAATTGAACAGATTCTGGCCAAAACTATAGGAGACAAGTTTATAATGGGTGCATATGCCCCGTATTTCTCCCTTGGACAGGGAGCCGTAGTTATTGCAGCCGAAATGATACTCATATTGCTGACTACCTGGCTGGCATGCCGCAGCGTTCTTAAGCAGCAGGCAGTGGAACTGTTAAAAGGAGAAAAACCGCCTACAGCTAAGCCGAGGTTCTTTGAAAAGTGGGCTCTGTGGAAGCGGCTTCCTCTTCTGACCAAGACCGTTATCAACAACTGCATCAATGATAAACGCCGTGTTTTCGGAACCATTATAGGTATAGCAGGTTGTACTGCTCTCATTGTAACAGCTGTTACGGTGGACAATAACATACAGAAGAGCTTTACCTGGCAGTATAGGGATGTATACAGTTATGATACTGTTGTACGTTATAATGCAGGTATCGAGGAAGCTCAGGGAGATATTCAGGAAGTTCTGGATGAGATTGGCACAGAAAGCACATCGGTATATACAAGCCCGTTCAAGCTCATGCAGCCGGATGGAAATCAGGATGCGGTGACAGTTACTGTTCCGCTTGAGGATGATTTTGATTCCTTCGTACACCTGAATGGGGAAGGAAGAACCGCAGAAGAGAAATACACGGACGGAATATGGGTAAGCAGGGCGTATAATGCTCACTTTGATGCAAAGCCGGGAGATATAATTGAAATAATGGACAGTGAGGGACAGATCCATCAATTTACCATCCAGGGATTTTTTAATCACTACCTGTTCAATAATCAGATCGTCATGAGTAAGGAAGCATACCTGCAAGAGTTCGGAAGTGAAGCGGTCCCTAATGCTTTTCTCGTTGATTCCGGTGATCTGACTGCAAAGGATATTAAGAAGGCACTGTCAGGCATCAAGGCTGTACGTATGGTAAAGGATGATTACCAGGCTGCCTTTGATGTATTCAGCGACTTTTCCAATATCGCCGGAGCGGTAGTAGTGGTATATCTGGTGCTGTCAGTACTGATGGCAATTATTGTGCTCTTCGACCTGTATACGGTGTTTATAGAGGAAAAGAAGAAGGAACTGATTGTGCTGATGATCAACGGTTTCTCGGTGCGCGATGCAAGACAGTATATTTATCGTGATACCATTGTACTTACCATAATCGGCATAATTCTGGGAGTGATTTTCGGGGCAGTAATGGGAAACATAACGATAATGACTTTGGAACCGGATATGGCATACTTTGCAAAGGGTATAGACTGGATAGCCTGCGGATTCGGTGCAGCGGCAAGCAGTGTTCTAGCTGTGGTGCTTTGCTCAGCGGCCCTGAGGAGGATTTCAAGATTTAAACTGTCAGATATAAATAAGCTGTAAAATAAAGAGTATGCAGCGCAAGAATATTTTTTCATCCTGAGTAATACAAATAATGTAGAAAAAAATAACGGTCAGGAGGAAAAATTATGCAAAATAAGGAAATTGCAAGGAATTATCGATTTTTGGCGATTCTGCTCGGCGCCATGATTCTCGGCTGCATAGTGGGCTGGATATCACCTGAGTTTGCAGCAAAGCTCAAGCCTTTTGGAACGGTATTTATCAACATGATGTTCTGTATCGTAGTGCCGCTGGTGTTCGCCTCTATTTCCAGCTCGGTTGCAGGTATGAGGTCCAGAAAGAGGGCAGGGAAAATTCTCGGAACCACAGTTGCAGTATTTGTTATTACTGGGGCAATTGCCGCATTTATAATGTTCATTCTGATGAAGATATTCCCTCCGGTTCTCACGGCATGGGAGGACATTCCGGCAGAGGAAATGGGTGAATATGCTACTTTATCTGACATGATAGTAAACTTCTTTACGGCCAGTGATTTTGTGGGATTGCTTACAAGAAGAGCCATGCTGCCTCTGATTGTATTTTCACTGCTCTTTGGTTTTGCTGCCAATCTGGCAGAGAATGGAGAAGGTGTTATTACAAGGTTTCTGGAAAGCTTAACTAATGTAATGCTTAAGTTCGTGAAGATTATCACCTTTTATGCTCCGATAGCCTTCTTTGCTATATTTGCAGGTCTTGTAGCAGACTACGGTTCTATGATTACCGAATCTTACGGGCGTGCCATGCTGGTATACTACCCGCTCTGCTTCATATACATATTCACAGCTTTCCCGCTTTTCGCAAGGTTTGGAGGCGGTCCGGGTGCTGTGAAAGTAATGTTTAAGCACATTGCAAGACCTGCCGTTGTATCACTGGGGACCTGTTCGTCAGTAGCCACTATTCCTACCAATATGGAGGTGGCAGAGGATACGGGAATTTCCAAGGATGTATCGGAAATGGTGATTCCGCTGGGCGCAACCATGCACATGGATGGTTCCTGTTTCTCATGCGTACTTAAAATTGCTTTTGTATACGGAGTGTTCGGCATTGACTTTACATGGGGTCAGGTGATTCCGATTATTCTTGTAGCTGTGCTTTCGTCCGTAGGAATGTCCGGAGTTCCCGGAGGTGGTTACATAGGAGAATATATTATCTGTTCTATTTTCTTCCCGGCGCAGATGGAACTGGCATTCCCGATTTTAGTAGCTATCGGAAATCTGGTAGACCCGCCTGCCACCATGATAAATTCATCGGGAGATTACGTTGTATCATATATAGTATCCAGATATGTGGACGGCAAAGACTGGCTGCAGCAAAAGCTCGGTGCACTTAATAAGGTATAAGACTATGAGATTAGAACCGCTTCGCGTCTTCGAGAAATGCGAGGCGGTTTTGCTGTGTTTTTGCAGCTTATATATGCATATTTATGTAGACTAACAGGGGATGCAGATGATATAATAAAAAGATAAATTGCAGATGGTTTTGGAGGAAAAATATGGAATTAAGAGAATGCTACGAAGCCTTTGGCGGCGATTACAAAGATGCCGTATCCAGACTTCAGAGCGACGCACTTATCAAAAAATTTGTTGTGAAATTTCTTGATGACCCCAGCTATGGACAGCTTAAGGATGCTGTGGAAAAGGGCGAATACAAGGAGGCTTTCAGAGCGGCACATACTCTTAAAGGCGTAAGCCAGAACCTTTCATTTAAAGAATTAGGACAGGCAAGCAGCGAAATAACTGAAGCACTCAGAGACAACGATGATAGGAATATCAGCATAGAGCAGTGCATTGAACTTTTGAAGAGAGTTGAAAAAGCCTACGAAAAGACAGCTGGTATGATCCGTAAAATGTGCGAGGCAGAAAAATAACATGGAAAAGCTGCTTAATATAAAATACGGCTGTATTCACGGCACATACTGGATGTACTACGGGGTTGCGGGAAGTTTTGCGTCGGCATTTCTTCTTGCGAGAGGCTATAGCAATGCAGAAATAGGAATAATTCTGGCCGTAGGGAACATTCTGGCGGTATTCCTTCAGCCTTTAATTGCGGACCTTGCAGATCGTTCGAAAAAGCTTTCGCTTATAGGAGTAACCCAGCTCTCGGCTGTTCTGCTTATGGTGCTGACACTTTTGCTGTTTGTTATGAAGCAGAAGTCCGGTGCCCTGTGGGTTGTATATGTGCTGATTATGGCATGGATGACCACTCTCCAGCCTTTGTTTAATTCTCTGGCTTTCAAGCTGGAAGAGACCGGTGTACATATTAATTTCGGCGCATGCAGAAGTGTAGGCTCATTGGCTTATGCGGTGCTCTGCGCATTTCTGGGGACCCTGGTGGAAGCAAAGGGAGTAGGAGTTCTGCCTGTTTCAGGCGAAATTGTCCTGCTGATGCTGCTGGCAAGCCTTTGGGTTACCAAGACGCAGTTTGACAGGATGATCAGAGAAAAATCCGTCAGCTCAGCAACACCTTTTGGCGGCGAATGTGAGCAGCTGACTTCAGCGGCTTCTGAGATTGAAGAGGAAATAAACCTTGCACTTTTCGTAAAGAGAAACAAGCTTTTCGTAATTCTTAATCTTGCGGTTATCGGGGTGTTTTTCAGCAATTCAATACTTAATAGCTTCATGCTCCAGATTGTAGAAGGCGTGGGCGGTACCAGCGAAGACATGGGAAGAATTTTTTCTGTAATGGCTTTTCTGGAAATTCCGGCCCTGTTTTTCTTTGATAAAATAAAGGAAAGATTTTCTTGCCAGTTAATACTAAAGTTTGCGGCCATATGCTTCACTCTGAAGGTTCTGATCATATATCTGGCAGAGAGCGTAACCATGATTTATGTGGCTCACCTGCTGCAGACTTTTTCATTTGGTCTGTTTCTGCCTGCCGTGGTATCTTTTATCGGAGAAGTTATGGCAAGGGGGGAGGCTGTCAAGGGACAGGCTCTGTATACGGTTATGGTGACGGTGTCATCAATGCTGGCAAGCGTGCTGGGCGGCATCATGCTTGATGTTTCCGGACCGGGATTCATGTTGCTGGTTTCAACTATAGCCACAGGACTTGGCGCTTTGGTGCTGGTGCTGATTGTGGACAGAATAAAGAAAAAATAATGTTCAGTTATAATCGCATAAATAAAGGACAAAACCACCTCATAAATTATTGTGGGGTGATTTTTATGTTTAAATTTGATTTAAAAAAGACAGTGTTATATACCAGTCTGGGAGTGGGATGCATGGCGGTACTGCTGGCTGCTGCAGCTGCGCCTTTGGGAAAGATTCTTCCGGGAGGACATGTGAGCGTTTTAGATGGTACAGGTGAAAAACAAAATGAAAATCAGGCTGTGGAGACGGCAGCTGACGGAAACTGGGGACTTTCCTTCCAGCAGCAGGGTCAAGCGCCTGTGGGCAATGCAACTCCTGAATATCTTGCAAAATACAACGCCTATTATATAGCCGGAGCAGCTGCGGGCAAAGATGAGGGCGATAAGAAACCGATCTATCTTACATTTGATTCCGGATACGAAAACGGTTACACGGCCGAAATTCTGGATATATTAAAGGAAAAAAAGGTGCCGGCGGCCTTTTTCCTCGTAGGAAACTACATTGAAGAAAATCCGGAACTGGTGAAGCGCATGGTGGCAGAGGGACACATCGTGGGCAACCATACCATGCATCATCCGGATATGTCGGCCATAGCAGACGAGGAGGCTTTCAAAAAAGAGATCACGGAGCTGGAGGAAACATATAAGACTGTGGTGGGAAAGGAGATTCCTAAGTTTTACAGACCGCCTCAGGGCAAGTACAGCGAGGCCAACCTGCAGCAGGCATACCGTCTGGGATACACCACTCTTTTCTGGAGCCTTGCATATGTAGACTGGCTTGAAAACGATCAGCCTGATGAAACAGAGTCTATAAACCTTTTAAACAAGCGCATTCATCCCGGCGCGATAGTGCTTCTTCACAGCACATCTAAGACCAACAGCAAAATTCTCGCGCAGCTTATAGACGACTGGAAGGAACAAGGATATGAGTTCAGAAGCGTGTCCGAATTAGGAATGGGAAAGGTGTAGAAATCAGGTATTAAATCTTCACCTAAAATACACAAAAAACTTTATAAAATATGTTGACTTTATAGGAACCTGGGGGTATATTATATATAGTGATTAGCACTCGAGGGTAAAGAGTGCTAACGATAAAAAGGAAAGGAAGAGAGGTTATGGAATTAAGCGAACGAAAACTGAAGATTTTACAAGCCATCATCGGTGACTATGTGAGAACTGCAGAGCCGGTTGGTTCCAGAACCCTTTCTAAGAAGCCGGAACTGGGCTATAGCCCGGCAACCATCAGAAACGAGATGGCAGACCTTGAGGAGCTGGGTTATCTCACACACCCTCATACCTCAGCAGGCAGAGTTCCTTCCGATAAGGCTTACAGATTATATGTTAATGCTCTCATGGAAAAGAAGGAACTTTCAAAAGAGGAAAAGAATATAATTGCAGAGAGGCTTCATTCAACCACAGATGAGTTTGAAAAAACCATTGAGCACGCAGCCAGCGTGCTCTCTGAGATTACTAATCTGACAAGCTTCGCCCTCACGCCTAAAAAGAACGAGGATGTGCTTAAATTTATAAATCTGCTCCCGGTAGACGAGTGTACTGTGGTACTGATGATTGTCTCCGAAAGCGGTAAGGTTTCCAACAAGGCGGTACACATGAGCGTGCCTTACACCGAAGAAAACCTGCAGCTGCTTTCAAAGACTATGACCTATAACTACAAGGGCAAGACTATAAGTCAGGCACTGACAAACAATATCATCGCAAATTTTGAGACGGATATTGTGGCCATGAGCGGGCTGGCGGAAGATGTAATGCCGAACTTCATGAGAACTTTGGAGGACATGCTTAACGTAAACCTCTACATGGAGGGACTGACAAACATCTTTGATATTCCGGAGTACAGCGACCTGTCAAAGGCCAGAAGCTTCATCGAAATGCTCAGCCAGAAGGAGGAACTGACCAAGAAACTCATAGAGCGTGACGACGGCATAATCGTTACTATAGGTGAGGAAAATTCGGATGACATCATGCAGGACTGTTCACTGATTACAGCAAGCTATCATGTGGACGGCAAACTGGTGGGCAAGATAGGAGTAATCGGACCGACCAGAATGAAGTACGGCGAGGTAACATCCATAATTGAATATCTGACAGATAATCTTAACAATACATTTAAACTGGAAAGCGGAGGTAACAAGGAAAATGAGTAACGAGGAACTGAAAAAGCAGCAGGCTGCTGCAGAAGAAGCCGAGGCAGAAACAGACCAGGAGGCTGATACCGCTGGGGATGAGACTGCAGAGGATAAAGCTTCCGGCGAAAAAGAAGAGGCCTGCGAGGAAGCCGCAGCGGAGGACGAGGCTCTTAACACCAAGTACCTGAGGCTGATGGCAGATTTTCAGAACTATAAGCGCAGAACAGAAAAAGAAAAGAGTGACATTTATGCGTTCGCCAACGAAAAAATCGTAAGCGAGCTGCTTAATGTAATAGATAACTTCGAAAGAGCTCTTGATGCCGGAAATGACGGCGACGGCTTCGTAGAAGGAATGAACCTTATTTTCAAACAGCTCCAGGGGGTGCTTGAAAAGGCAGGAGTTGTTGAAATAGAAGCTTTGGGACAGGATTTTGACCCGAACTTCCACCACGCAGTGCTCATGGAGGATTCAGCCGAGTACGAAAGCGGAAAGGTGACCGCAGTACTGCAGAAGGGGTATCTTTTAAATAATAAAGTCATCAGACCTACTATGGTAAAGGTGGCAAACTAAAAAAACTAAAGAGTAAATAATTTCAAGAAAGTTAAGCGTCTCAGCATGCTGAGGCGACAAGGGAGGAAAATAAAATGGCAAAAGTAATCGGTATTGACTTAGGAACAACAAATTCATGTGTAGCAGTATTAGAAGGCGGAGAGCCTACAGTTATCGCTAACGCTGAAGGAATGAGAACCACTCCGTCAGTAGTAGGTTTCAAGAAAGACGGCGAAAGACTGGTAGGCGAAACTGCAAAGAGACAGGCAGTTACTAACCCTGACAGAACAATTTCATCCATTAAGAGACATATGGGCGAAAACTATAAAGTAACAATCGACGGTAAGGATTACACACCACAGGATATTTCTGCAATGATCCTTACAAAGCTTAAAAACGATGCAGAAGGATATCTTGGAGAAAAGGTTACAGAAGCAGTTATCACTGTTCCTGCATACTTCTCAGATGCTCAGAAGCAGGCAACAAAGGATGCCGGCAGAATCGCTGGTCTTGATGTAAAGAGAATCATCAACGAGCCTACAGCTGCTTCACTGGCATACGG
>CALZOZ010000019.1 GCA_945828095.1 uncultured Clostridia bacterium | reverse complement strand
CTTCCAGCACTTGACGGACTGCCGCGCGCTGGACTGGGAAACTGTCTGGGCCATCACCGGCCAGCTTGTCCACCCAAGACATCAGTTTCAGCGCATTTTCTTCCGGATTTTTCTCCAAATAGCCAAAAGCAGTATGCAGAGTTGCTTTTTTCAGTTGATTTGCAAATGACATCTTTATCCCTCCTATATACAAGCGGGGAGGGTATGCCTCCCCGCAGTTGATGTATCTCTTTTATCACTCAATCACATGGTATTCTTTCAGCAGCTTTTCGATATCGGTACCATGGATCTTCTCCAACAGCTTCTTAACCACCATTTTCTCTTTGAAGCCCATATCCATCTGGGTCAAAGGTTTGCCGTCCCGGAGCTGGATGGTTGCATTTAACAGGTCACGGATATCATAGGTGCTGCCCCAGACTTCCGGTACGCCACGGTCGATATCCAGTAAGGTATAAACAGCTTCCATACCAGTACGCATGGAATACTCGGTGGTGAAGATGGTGTCCCGCTTGGTCTCAGCGAACTGGCCCAGGAACGCGAAGTTCACAGCACCCTCCGGTACCACGTCCGGGCGGTCACCAGCGGCACGAGGCATGAAGAAGGCGGTAATGTAGGGCATCATCACAGGCACAGTATTGGCACTGTGCTCTGCCAGATCTTCGATCTCATTTTCCGGAACGCCGATGTGATACAGCCACTCCATGCAGATCTCCTTACCGGTGCATTCCCGCATAGGCTTTTTCACGAAGTCACCTGGCTTGTCAGAGAACAAACCGTAAACCCAAACCAGACACTGGTCCTTAGGCTGGTTGCGGAACTGGGGCTGACGGTTGATAGTCCAGCTCATGAGCCAGCCAGAATCTTTCACTGTCACAATACCACCTGTGACAACACCGCCGCTAAAGGGATCTCGCTTGCAGATGTTTTTGATATAGGGGATGATCTTCTGATCCAGCGTGGTGACGGTGGCGCTCATCCAGTTGGACTGCTCAGGATCATGGCAGAACTTGTCGGGATGACCGAAGGAAGGATCCTGTGCAGCAATTCTGCGCCACATATCCCAGCCGCCGCCGGGCTTGATTTCGGGGTTGAAGGGTGCCACGGTGTTCTGGGAACCCATGGTGGCGTTCTCCACGCAGCCGCCGTTGGTAATGAACACCAGATCGTTTTCCGTCAGGTCAACAAACTGATGTTTGCCCTCAGACAGCAGCTCAATACGCTTTGCCTGCTTTTTACCGGGCTGGATGTCGAACTCCACATTGACCACCTTGGTGTTATAGTGGAACTGGACACCGAAGCCTTCCAGATACTTGACCATGGGCAGAATCATAGATTCGTACTGGTTATAACGGGTGAACCGCAGAGCCTTGAAGTCCGGCAGACCGCCCACATGGTGGATATAGCGCTTGAGATACAGCTTCATTTCCAAAGCGCTGTGCCAGTTCTCAAAGGCAAACATGGTGCGCCAGTAGAGCCAGAAATTGGAGTTCAGCACCTCATCATCGAAGAAATCCGTGATGCGCTTATCGTACAGGTCTTCATCGGGGGTGAAGAACAGCTTCATGATCTCCATTGCAGCCTTGTCGGACAGACCGAACTTGCCGTCGGTGTGGGCATCCTGACCCTGGTTGACGGTTGCCCGGCAGAGGGAGTAGTTGGGGTCTTTCTTATTCAGCCAGTAGTATTCGTCCAGGACACTGACCCCTTCTGTCTCGATGGAAGGAATGGAGCGGAACAAATCCCACATGACCTCGAAATGGTTATCCATCTCCCGTCCGCCCCGCATGACATAGCCTACATCGGGGTACTGCCAGCCATCGCAGGCACCGCCGGGAATGGGGTCTTTCTCATAGATGTGGATGTTCTGACCCTGCATCTGTCCGTCACGAACCAGATAGCAGGCGGCAGTCAGAGCCGCAAGGCCGGTGCCGATGATGTGGGCGGATTTGTTGTCCACGCCCTCGGGCTTTCTGGGGCGGGCAAAGGCTTCATAGTTACCACTGGAATAATACATAACATGTTCCTCCTTGTTTTTGTTTGTGCTCTCATTATATCGGGGAAAGAATCTGTTTTATACGGACAAAAGCGGCCTCCATGCCTGAAATTTAGGCATAGAGGCCGCTTTTGTCTGAAAAATTTATTTTTCCTTTTCACATCGGGCGATCAAACGTTCAAGATCACCCTGCTTCAATTCGTAAATCCGTTGGAATCGGGTTTGAATTCCTTCCTGCATCCCTGTTTCCAGCCAGCCGATGATAATACCGAAGCAGACGCATTTTAAGTAATCTATGATGACCTTTCGGTCTTCCGCAGAAATCTGCCTTCCCGCCAAGATCCCGTCCACATAAATCGTGACCACATGCTCGCATACCCGCCACTGATACTGCTCGTAGATATCCCGGTTGACGGAGTGGTAAATGTGCATAACCGCTTTCCGGTTTTCCAACGCAAAGCTGAGGGCGGCATTGATGCAATCCTCCAGCGATTCTACCGCTGGATGCTCCCGGATCATCCGCTCCGCATCCTCATCTACAATGCTTTCCACCAATTGCGGCAGGTCCTGGTAATAGTAATAAAAGGTATTGCGGTTCACGCCGCAGTCATCTACAATATCCCGAATGGTAATTTGGCTCAAAGGCTTCTCGTTCAATAGTTTCACAAATGAATCCCGAATGGCTTTTTTAGTAAAACTGGCCATGCGTTACGCCTCCTTATTACACAGTGTAACGACATCTGAAATATCACATTGAAGGGCAACACATATTTTTACAATCGTATCCAGATGGACCGGCTGATCTTTTCCCATTTTAGCAATCACGGACGAACTAAGATGTGCCATATTCTGTAAATCTTTTTTCTTCAATTTACGGTCAATCAACAGTTTCCAAAGGCCATTATATGAAAGGCCAAGCGTTACATTATCCATCTTTCCACCCCACAGTATTATGCCATAATATATAAATTATAGCATTTAATCTTCTAATTCGCAATAGAATTTACACGAAATCGCTAATTTTATATGGATGTTTGCAAAGGAGAAAGGATCAAATACGAAGGAAATTCGTATGTAGTGAGATGCCGCCCGGAAGGACGGCATCTTGTTTAATAGGCAGGAATACCATAACCAAGGATTTCGTAATAGCCCACAGAATACTGTCTTTGCCGGCAGCTGTCGCCGGAATTGCCCTCCACGGTATAGACAATGCCGTCGAATAATCGTTTCGTATTTTTCGGCCAACACCGTCTCCAGTGTATAGGCCATAACCGGCACCGTTTTATCTTCGAACAGCATCGGAAAGTCATACTGTACTGCCGCTGGAGTGATCGCATCACCGGTCGTTACATCTATCTTCATTGGAGTGTCGATTTTGCCATATTTTGCACGCAAATGCACCCGAAAGTTATTATAAGCATCTTCTTCCCGGATAGGCTCAATGCTCTCATATTCAAATAGGATACCATCGTCAACATCCACCGTAAGAATTTCCTTGACAATCCGAACAATATCATCTTCTTCCATCTGGATTCCTCGAACGGTAGTATCCATATGACGATTCTCATTCTTGTGCGCAGATGTTCATCTATTCTTGTTAGAACGGCCTTCATACTTCCTATTCTGAAATAGTTTATCCATCCACGTATGACTTGATTGAGCTTCTCAATCCTGTAATCCATACTCACTGACCAGCTTCTTTTTGTCAGCTGTTTCAGCTTTCTTTCAAACCTTTTAATTGAATCCTTGTGTGGTCTTGCCTTCCATCCCTCTGCGTCTTTCCAGAATCCAAAGCCCAGATATTTCAGCTTGCTTGGTGTCGTAACCTTTGTTTTGGTTGCGTTCACTTTTAATCCAAGCTTCTTTTCTATCCACTTTGTTATTGTGTGCATTACTCTGTTAGCTGCTGCACTGCTTCTCGCCTGCACCTCACGATACAAACCTTGGGAGTCGCTATGAGGTTCGTCGGCAACTACGCCCCTTGTGGACTTTCACCACAGACTGACGGCATGTTCCTGGCAGTTGTCATTCCGGCCGCAAAAGAAAACCGTGCCGTGTCAATGGTAGTACTGGCTTCCATGGCCGGAAGCCTTGCTTTTACATATCTTCCGTTACTCAGGAACATTTCCGGCGGTACCAGAATCATTATTCTGACTGTTGTCATTGCAGCAGCTGCAGCCATCATCAAACCTGTTGAAGAAACGGAGGTACGCCCATGAGTTTTTCTCATAATACATACATTTATCTGATTCTGGCAGCACTGACCATTTATGCCATTCGCGTACTGCCGCTCACATTGATTCAAAAAGAAATCACCAATACATTCATCAGATCTTTTTTATATTATGTGCCATATGTGACCTTGGCTGTAATGGCCTTTCCTGCAATAATTACCGCAACCAGCACACCGATTTCCGGCATTGTTGCATTTATAACTGCAATTCTGGTGTCCTGGATTGACGGAAATCTGTTTAAGGTGGCAGTGGCCTCCTGTATAGCGGTTTATGTGACAGAGCTTATAGTACTTTAAAACCGCATTTTCTCCATTTCTATATCGGTCAACTCTTGAGTGTGCTGACAATTTCCCCTATGTTAGTCAGGTATAGGCATGCTTCTTTAACTTTCTTGCCTGTGGCTTCCTCAAGAGCTCGCCTGTAAAGATCCATCTGAAGAGAATAACGAGCCGCAATTTCGCCTTTGCGGCGCTGGAATTCTTCTTTACTTCTTATATTGGTAGTCTTATAGTCCACAAGGACAAGCTGCCCATCTTCCTCGAAAAAGCAGTCGATTATACCCTGCACTAAAGCGGAGCTGCCGTCTACATCGCAGACAAGGTTAAAAGGCTGCTCTCTGTAAACAGAAGAACTTGAAGCAATGCGCCTTCCCAAAGAGGAGGCTGCAAAATCGGCAAGCTTCACTCTGTCTACCGCGTCAGCTTCCTCGCTGCTGATGAACTCATCTTCCGCCATATCTCTCAAAAGCTTTTCAACGTACGAAATACCGCCATCTGCGGCAGCTGCAAAGTCCATTTTCTCCAATACTTTGTGAGTTATGGTTCCTATCTGGGCTGCAGTGAAACCGCTGCTCAGCTTGAAACTTTCCGGCTCTGCCAGTTCTATAGGATGCTCTGTTTCTTCAGCTCTGAGCTCGCTCACCGAATATTTTGACTTAACAGATAGTTCACTCTCATACGGATAATTAAAAGTAAGGCGTTTTATGATATCCTCATCTACATGACCCGGCTCCTGCTGAAGAAGTCTGACCGCCTTTGCAGCAGCGCGCTTTCTGCCTCTGGATAAACCTACAAGATCCACATTCATAATCTCATCCCAGCAGCTGCGCTTCATGCATATGGTTCGTCCGGTCATTGTAAAATAACTGAAATCCCTTGGGATGTCATCTATGACTTTAGACACCTCTCCGGACGGATCATCTGAAATTCCCAGAATATACAGGATATCTCTGGCTCTGGTCATAGCCACATAAAGCACCCTTTTTTCCTCCTCTACCTCCTCCTGATGGAATCTCTGTCGTACAGCATTCTGAATGATTGTATTCTTAAACCAGCTCTCCTGATAGTTCACCAGCGGCAGTCCAATGCCAAAGTCTTTGTGAATAGCTGCACCCTTTCCCACAGACGTATAATTCAGCTTCCGGCAGAACCCGCATAGCAAAACCATTGGAAATTCAAGGCCTTTGGACTTATGAATCGTCATTATCCTTATAGTGTCCTCATCCTCGCCGACCATCTTCACCTGCCCCATAGGAACCTTCTTCTCCTTGACTGCATCAATATATTTCATAAATCCGTAAAGAGATCCGTCCTGAGTTTTCCTGTAGCCTGAGGCCTTATCCACAAGCGCCCTCAAGTTGGCCTGTCTCTGGCTTCCCGCCGGCATGGCACCCATGGCAATATAAAATCCGGTGGAAAGCATCAGCTCCCACACAAGGTCCTCGAGAGGCAGCACTCTGCTCAGCTGCTGCCATTTTTCAATCTGACTGAGAGTATCTGATGCCTTTTGACGCAGAACAGGGTCTGAGCCACCTTCGGCATAAGATGTGAGGGCATTGAAATAAGAACCCTCTTTGAATTCCCGCCTTATCTGTGCCAGCTGTGCAACAGAATAGCCCATAATCTCAGAACGCATTACGGTAAGCAGAGGTATATCCTGCTTTTTATTGTCAATCACAGCCAGCAGTGCCATGAAAGTGTTTATCTCTATGGTATCGAAGTACCCGTCGTTGTCGTCCACATATGCAGGCAGGGAGTTTTCCGTAAGAATACGGTAAAACATATCTCCGTAATTTTTTACTCCTCTCATGAGGATTACGATATCTCTCTTTTCAAGGGGCCTTTCAACACCCTTTTTACTGTCAAAGAAAGGTTTTCCAAGGCTGTCTCTTATGATTTTAGCCGCAGCCAGAGCCTCTTTTTCGGCTTTCAGGAGCAGCTTCAGCTCATCATCAGGCTGGTCGTCTTCGTCCCATGGTGTCTGTGCCAGATACAGCTTCGGCCGGTACTTGCAGTTTTCGGCAAAAGGATCGCCGGGGTAAAGCGCTGCATTTTCATCGTAGCCTGTCATAATTTGCTCGAATATGTGATTAATGAAGTCGATGACCGGCTTTTTACTTCGGAAGTTCCGGTTAAGATCAATTTTTTCGGAAAGGGAATCTGCGCCCTGCTGTTCCATTTCTTCTGCATAGGCACTGTATTTACCCTGAAAAATCTCCGGCTCCGCCAGTCTGAACTTATATATGCTCTGCTTCACATCCCCTACCATGAAGAGGTTGTTTTCCCGGCAGATGGTTCCGATAAGGGCCTCCTGTATTACGTTGCTGTCCTGATATTCGTCTATGAAAATATGCCTGAACTTGTTTCTGAAAAATCCGGCTGCCTCCTCATCCTGAAGAATCTCGTAGGCTCGGTGCTCTATATCGTTGAAGTCCACCAGACCCTTTTCAGCTTTAAGGCTGTCGTATATGCGGCTGAAGTCTTTTATCATGCCGGCAAAATACCTGACATCCGGCTGGGTTGCTTTAACCTCAAGCCACAGATTTTCGGCGGTATCGTAGAAGCAGTTCTTCTTTGCTGAAGAAACCACATCTTTAAGGACGTTTCTGTTTTTCTCCATGTACTCCTTGATGGATGAAAGTTCAACACTTTCGCCGCCGTTTTTTTCCGGTGAAAAGTATTTTTTGCTCATGATGGGCAGTTTAAAGTCTTCCAATGCTTCTCGTAAGCTGTCAAAATCTCCGTCTTCAGCTCTTCGCCTCAAACCTTCTGCCACTGCCATATCAAGTGCCGCCAGTTCCTCGGCACCGGCAAGGCCTTCTGTCTGTGTCTTAGTCAGATTATCTTTAAGCCTTAAAATCGCCCTGTCAAGGTTCTCGCTAAAATCCCATATCATGTATTTTACTGCCGGACTTTCCATGAAAGCCTCAAAGTCCACGTCAATAGCTTCCACACTATTGTCCAGCCATTTAAAAGGCTCCGGAAGGCTCTGGATAGTATCATAGGCCTTCTCTATCATTTCTCTGAGCCTGTTATCGTTTCTGTCACCGCTGAATTTTTTCAGAAAATCAAAAAACTCAGGCTCTCCGGTCTGATAATATTCCTCAAGCAGTTCATCCATAGCCTGTCCCTTCAGAATGGTCTGCTGGCTTGTGTCGCAGATTCTGAAATTCGGCTCTATGTCAGTCAGATAGAAATACCTATGTATTACATCCAGGGCAAAAGCATGGAAAGTGCTGATATTGGCTGCAGGAAGGAGTTCCGTCTGCTTTTTAAGGAAAATGAGGTCCTGTCTGTCCTTGTCGCTCATCTTTCCGCCTGCGGCTTCCGTCCTTTCGCTTATATCTTTAATAGCTCTGCTGATTGCCTTCTCGATTTTTTCCTTCATCTCGGCGGCTGCAGCATTGGTGAATGTCACGATTAGCATTCTGTCGATAGGGCATCTGTCCTCGAGGATAAGGCGTTTTATGCGCTCAACAAGGACAGCGGTCTTGCCGGAACCTGCCGCTGCTGCCACCAGAATATTCTTATTTCTCAGTTCTATTGCCTTTTTTTGCTCTGCGGTCCAGTTCATAGACGCCTCCTATTTCTTCTTTATGAAAACTTTCTCAGATAAGTAAAATCCATACATCCCTACAAGCCGTTCTTTCAGACCCGAATTGCGGCTGCGGCTCTGGTTATTGGCCACCATCTTTTCCAGATAGTCCGGGTTTCCTACGATTATTACCTGTTCTTTTCCTCTTGTTACGGCGGTGTAAATCAGACTGCGGGTAGCAAGCACCGGTGGAAACCATGTCATCGGCATAATTACAACGGGAAATTCACTGCCCTGACTTTTGTGGACTGTTACAGCGTAGGCCAGCTCGATTTCATCAAGCTTGACATAGCTGTACTCCACCCATCGTTCATCATCATAAAGGACTGTGACTGTGCGAAGCTGGGTGTCAATTCCCTTTACCTCTCCGATTTCTCCGTTAAAAATACCTTTTCCCGTATCGCCGTCTGTCCTGCTGTCAAATTGTCCGGGACTTTTACGGCCCACTCGATACTCAAGTCTGTAATCGTTCTTTATCTGCATAACCCTGTCGCCCACGCGAAAAATACGGCTGCCGAATTCCAGTTCAGTCTTTCCCTCTTCAGGAGGGTTAAATACCTGCTGAAGGCGAGCGTTCATATTGGCACTGCCCAGGATTCCTTTTTTTACAGGGGTAAGCACCTGCGCGCTGCCTGCAGGAAGTTTTTGGGCTATTTCTGCTATTTTATCCAGTATAGCCTGCTGCTTGTCCTCTTTTACAAGTAAAAAGTCTTCGCCATATACAGGACTTTCACCTCCGTTTATCCTGTGAGCATTGACCACTATTCTGCTTTCAGTGCTCTGGCGATAAATTTCTGTGAGGCGGGTCGTAAAGAAATAGTCACTGTCAATCAGGTCTGCCAGTACATTACCGGCTCCCACCGAAGGCAGCTGATCGGCATCTCCCACCAGAATAAGCCTTGTGCCCGGCTTCAGCGCATTACAAAGAGCCTCTGTCAGCATCAGGTCTAGCATAGAGGCTTCGTCGATAATTACGGCATTGTAATTCAAAGGGTCCTCGGAGTTTTTACCGAAACTCATATACCCTGTTTCCTCATCGTAATAATACTCCAGCAGCCTGTGAACCGTACACGCAAAATGACCGCTGGTCTCCATGATTCTCTTTGCAGCACGTCCGGTTGGAGCGGCTACAGCCACTTTTAGCCCACTCTCCTCCATTATGTAGATTAACGAGTTTATAATTGTGGTTTTACCCGTTCCCGGGCCACCGGTTATTATGGATACACCGCTTACCAAGGAATTCATTACCGCTGTGGTCTGTTGACCTGAAAGCTCTATTCCACGCTCAGCTGCCGCTTTTTTTATGAGAGCTAAAGGATTTCCCGCCACAGGAGGCAGCCCGCCTGCAGGCTCAGCCAATGCCGCAAGCTTGCCGGCTATGGTGCATTCGGCTCTGTAGTATCCATAAAAATAGAGCACAGGTCTTCCGTCCAGGTTGGTCAGCTGCACATCTCCCGAAAATGACATGTCCTCTATGACATCTCTCACTAAACCGGTGTCAGCATCCAGAAACTCCGCCGCCTTGATGCAGAACTCGTCCAAAGGCGCGAAAGTATGGCCTTCAGCCACATAGGAGCGAAGGCCATAAGCCACCGCAGCCTCAAGGCGAAGGTGGCTGTCCGGGCTTACGCCCAGCTTTCGCGCCACACCGTCGACACGATCAAATCCCAGCCGCGGGAATTCCTCCAGCAGCCAATATGGATTATCCTCCGTAAGTCCGATGGCTGCATCTCCCACCAGGTCATAAATCTTTATTATATAGTAGTTTGAAAAACCTAAATTGCGCAAAAACCAGGTCACCTCCGGGGTGACCTGGCTTATTTTTGTAATATTGTTTAACGTGTCCACTTTATTCCTCTGGTCATTGCAGCCAGCTTATTCCTCTTATACAGCTTGGCCAGCTTAAGAAGCTCACTGCGTTTATTGAGATTAGGCTTGATATGTATTTTCTCAACCAACATGGAAAGCATTTTTTCAGCTTCATCATCGCTGCTGCAAATGCCCGCCTCGATAAGATCGTTTCCGTCGATGGCAAGATCCTCTACGAATATGGCCTCACCAAGAGCATGTATCTCCTCCAGCAGATACATCTTACTCTTAATCTTGGTTTCGGAGTCGTAGTCAAAGACAATTCTTTGAGCCTTTTCCAGATTTGCAAGGTAATTGTATCTGTCCATATCTCTTTCGTAGATAAACTTTTTAAGCATTTCCTTGGTGGATGTAAAGTAAAGCTTCGGCATATCATGAACTGCATCTATAAGATGCTGATGTGTCTTGCTGTCAAAATTAAACTTCTCAATGGACGGAATAGCTTTTTTCTTATCTATGGTTATGTAGAACAGTCCCAGTCTTCTCTCCGGTACCTGCTTTGATCTGTCAATATTCTGTGAGAGAACCATCAGATCATTCTTTTCTCTTCTAGTAAGGTTCTTTACTACATTATCTCCAAGTATCAGGTTGATGATGCCTGTATCCATAATCAGACCCAGTCCCTTGCCTCCATGAGGTGCGCTTATAGTCTTTACAAACTCATTTCTGAATCGATCAATGCTTATCTTTTCCAGAAGCCTGTAATTTGTGCAAATTGCCTCGTAAACACTCTGTGTAAGGTCAAAATCCAGCTCAGCGGCAAATCTGATAGCCTTCAGCATTTTCACCGGGTCCTCTTTGAATTTTTCCGAAGGATCACCTATAGTCTTAATCAGTTTGTTCTTTATATCTTCTCTTCCTCCGAACGGATCCACCAGCTCATAGCCGTTATCTGCCAAAGCATTCATTGTGAAGTCTCTTCTCGAAAGGTCTTCTTCAACAGTTCCAGCGAATTCAACTGCAGCAGGTCCTTGGCCGTCACTTTGCACTCCGTCCTTTCGGAATGTGGCAACGTCAACGATTACGCCTTCTTCACCGACAAAATCGCCTTCTCTGTCATAAACCTCATCGATAAACTCCATTCTTACTACGCTGTACTTTTCACTTACAACTTTAGCCTCAGGAAATAATCTGGTCAAGTCTTCAAATGTGGCCGATGTGGAAACATCCCAGTCGTAAGGTTTCAATCCGGCCAGACAATCTCTTACGCAGCCGCCAGCTGCATATGCCTTGAATTTTTCATCCTCAAGGGTTTTCATAATTCTCTTGACTTCCTTAGGTATCTTAATCATTTCCTTCCTCCTTCGCATCTAACGGTTTATAGAGTCGTCTGTTATCCAGTGTCCATATCTTGTCGCTGAAGCCTCCCGGCTCTGTAGCCTCAAGAGCCGCCTGCATATCGAACATCCTTGCATCAAGAATATCCAGATAGTGAAGCACCTCCGCCTCCGGGAAAAGAGGTTTTTTAGGGCTTCCAAACTCAGGCTCATAGTGGTGCGCCAGTATCATGTGCTCGACCATTATGGCCTTTTCACGCGGAAAATCAAGCTCCAGAGTCAATCTGTCCACTGCCTTGACTCCCTGTATAATATGTCCAAGCATCTGGCCCTCAAAGGAGTATCCCGATGCGATTCCGTCCTCAGCTGCTTCGATTTCGTTCAGCTTTTCCATATCATGCATTATAACACCGCAAAGCACTAAATCTCTGTTAAGATTTGTGTAGACCTGACACACCCTTTCGCCTGTCATCAGCATTCTCTTAGTGTGGTACAACAGTCCTCCCAGCTGTGCATGGTGGTTTTTAGATGCTGCAGGATAGTACATGAGCCTTTCCCTGTTGTCAGTGAGCACCTTCACACATAGACGTTTAAGGTCCTCATCTTCAAGTCCCTCTGCAGTCTTCAATATATATTCGTACATCTGGCCCGGGTCCTCAGGGGCGGCTTTTACAAAATCAGCCATAACCTGTCCATCCTCGCCTGTGGCTTTGCGTATTCTCTGAATACGGAGCTGCAGCTGACCTGCCCATTCTGTTACAAGGCCTTTGACCTTGACGATTTCCTTTTCTTTTATCTGAACCAGGCTCTCCTGCTCTGCCTCGCTCACATCCCATTTCTTAGCTGAAACCTCTCCGGTCTTGTCTCCCAGAGTAATATCCAGGTACTGCTTTCCGTTGGCTCCTGTCTTGATTGCACTGGACTTGACCATAAAGAAGTCTGTCACTTCCATATCTTTTCGTAAGTTTTTAATAAAAATTTCCTTCATTTTTACCTTTCCTTCTCTGCAGCCTCACGCTGCAGTCTATAGAATATTATACAACAAACAGTGCCTTACCGCCACTTTTTTCTTTTCTTTTTCCTAAAAAAGGGGTATACTGTCCCTAGTTGATTATCCCTCGGGATTTGAATATATTACTGGAGGTTTGCAATATGGCTTTTGATGCTTTGAAAGTAAAAAACGATATAGTTGAATGGATTCGTGCATGGTTTGCGCAGAACGGTCCCGGCTGCAAGGCAGTCGTAGCCATTTCCGGCGGCAAGGACAGCTCTGTTGTTGCGGCTCTGTGCTGCGAAGCTTTAGGAAAGGAAAATGTTATCGGCGTACTTCTTCCAAAGGGAGAACAGTTTGATATAGACGTGTCCTATGCCCTGGTAAATCATCTGGGGATCAGGCACTATACCATCAATATAAAAGACTGTTTCGACGGCCTTGTAAATGAACTTTCTTCACAGCTTGAGAATGTGGAAACGCAGACCATTACAAATCTGCCGCCTCGTCTTAGAATGGCAGCTACCTATGCTGTTTCTCAGTCCGTGAACGGCCGCGTTGCAAACACCTGCAACCTGTCTGAGGACTGGGTGGGCTATGCTACACGCTACGGTGACGGTGCAGGAGATTTCAGTCCTCTCAGCCGTCTGACAGTTCAGGAGGTTAAGGAGGTAGGAAGAGTTTTAGGTCTTCCTTCTATGTTTGTTGACAAGACACCTATCGACGGCCTTCAGCCTAAGACCGATGAGGAAAACCTGGGTTTTACCTATGCAGTTTTAGACAGGTATATCAGAACCGGTGAAATCGACGATCACGCAACAAAAGAGCGTATTGATCGTCTCCACCGCATTAACGCCTTCAAGCTTAAATTCATGGACTGCTTCGAATACGATCCTTCAAAAGAATAACCAAAAGAGGTGTAAAATGCCCGGCAACTCATCAGAAAAAAAGGAAATACTGGTTATCGGTTCTACCGTTGCCGATATAATAATAAATGTCAATGTCCTGCCCACCACGGCGCAGGACATTCATGTAAAATCACAGACCACCTCCCTCGGGGGATGCGCCTACAATGTCTCTGCAATGATTGATCTCTTCGGCGTGCCATACACCCTGTTCTCACCGGTTGGAAAGGGAATGTACGGTGACTTCGTTCGCAAAGAGCTTGATGCAAGAGGAATTATAAGCCCTGTTCCGACTCCTGATAATGAAAACGGCTGCTGTTATTGTTTCGTGGAAGAATCCGGAGAAAGGACCTTCATTTCCTACCACGGTGCAGAATATCTTTTTGAAAAAGAGTGGTTTGATGTCCTTAATCCCGACCGTTTTTCCTATGCATACATATGCGGCCTTGAAATTGAGGATAAGACAGGAGATGTAATTGTTGATTTTCTGGAAAAAAGCAAAATAAAGCCGGTATTTGCACCCGGCCCTAGAATTGATAAAATAGATAAAAATCTTATGGAAAGGATTTTCGCTCTGCACCCGATAGTTCACTTAAACGAGGATGAAGTAACCAGATATACCGAAACTGCCGACATTGAATCCGCATCCATGGCGCTTTTCGATATGACCGGAGAAACGGTCATTGTAACCACCGGCGAGAAAGGCTCCTGTTATTACGACGGAAAAGATTTTGTAAGCGTAGCAGCAGTAAAACCTGGGCGCATAGTAGATACTATAGGTGCAGGCGACGGCCACTGCGGAGCGGTTCTGGCCTGCCTGTCAAAAGACCTGAGGCTGGATGAAGCTCTGGCAAAAGCCAACGAGGCCGCATCAAGAATTGTATCTGTCAAAGGCGCTGTCTTAAGCTCTAGGCAATAGAACCGCCCATTATCTTTTCAGCTTCAGATGCAGGCAGAGCTTTATAAAAATAGAATCCCTGAACGTAATCGCCGCCGGCTTGACGTATAACCTCAAGCTGGCGTTTGTTTTCAACACCCTCACAGATAACCTCTTTATTCATGCTGTGACACAGAGCCACCAGGCCGTTTATGAGTTCTCTGCCGGATTCGCTTTCCGTACCGAGAATAATGTCTCTGTCCAGCTTGACCAGATTAAACGGATAGTCACGAAGATCGGTAAAAGAGGTGTATCCGCTTCCAAAATCGTCAATGCTGCAGCTGAATCCCTCTTCAAGTATTGCTTCTATATTCTTTACAGCATTTTCTGCCGATTTGACCATGGTGTCCTCAGTTATCTCTATCACAAGTCTGCTGCGGTCGAAGGTGTATCTGGACGCGATTTCTCTTATTCTCGCATCGAAATCCTCCGTACCTATGGACATCCTGGTAAAATTACACGATATACGCATTTTTTCGAGAGGCGTACCACTCCATTTTGCAAGATTTTTGCACACCTGTTCGAATACAAAAAAGTCCAGTTCTCCTATGGTTCCTATCTCCTGCAGAAGCCCCACATATCTGGATGGCGGTAACAGTCCCTGAGTAGGATGTTCCCACCGTGTCAATGCTTCAGCACCGGCAATTTTACCTGTTTCAGCCAGCACAACAGGCTGGAGATACAGTCTGAATTCTCCGTTTTTAATTGAACTCATTGTGTTTTTAATGAGAAGTCGTCTTTCCTCCTGTTCTCTCTTAAGATCGCCGCTATGGAAAACATAAAGCTTCTCTTCTTTTTCAGCACGAAGAAAGCACTGATGTGCGGTAAATAACAACGCCGAAGCGTCAGCCTCCGGACCGGCCGCAGGACAGATACCGCATCGGATAACAGGCTTTTTATCTGTGGATACAATTCCACGGAAATCTGAAAGTTCTGAAAGCAGATTATCTATCCAGTCTTCTGCCCCTTCCCGGCTGCTGCACTGAAGTGCCACGCCGAAGCCTCCATCAGAAACTTTTGCAATAATATCATCTCTGCCCATGTTATCACTGATTACCTGTGCCGTATGGCGGAGCACATCCTTAAACTCGTCTGTTTCAAAGAAATGTCTCACATAATCGCTGTCTATGGAAATAAAGAATATGTAATATATCTGTCTCAGATTTTCTCTGATTTTTTTATCGAAGCAGTAGCTGAAAAAGTTTTCGTCACCCATACGGAGAGTTCCGTCTTCCATTCCGGCCATAAAAGCCTTTTTTCTCTCCCTTACGATACATGCAATAAGGAATATCACAATCGGCGTCAGCATGGCCCAGTGCCATTTCTTCAGCAGTCTCTGCCATTGAGGCTCCGTATTGCGATCACCTTCATACAGATATTTCTGCGAAAGATCTTTCCATTCCCTCTCTGTTATGCTGTCAAGAGAAGAGGTCACCTGCTTCTTCAGCTTGTCGGATGCTACATCAGAAAACTCCACCGAAGCATATCCTGTCACCAGCTGAACCTGATTGTTCTTCAGAAGGCGCTGTCTCTGATCCTCGGCTCCAGCACTTATATACACGAAATCAAGTCCTGTTCTCTCAGACACAAGCTCAAGGGCATCAGGCATTATTCCCTCGTACTCATCGGTCACCTCATTGTAATACTCCATAGGGAAACCATCCGGGTCTCCTGCGATGTAAACACAGCCCGCATCCCCTGTGGGCTCAGCAGTAGTTGAGACATCAGCAAAAGCCCTGCACTGCTGCCACATGAGAATTGTAACAGTAATCAAAAGAACAGTGGTCAGCAGCATTACCTCATTCAGTTTTACCATAATAAGTCTTTTTTTCATCTGTTATTTCCAGTTCATTTCCTTACGCTGAATTTTTTTCCACTGATTCTTACCCTTCTTGTATCCGAAGAAAGATGACATTCTGGCAAAGGCCATAACCATCCTCAGACAGGTTACTTCAAAAAAGCAGAGAAGAACTGCCTTGGCAGCATCACCCGGCGTCAGTTTCAGATCCACAGTCTGGGTCCTGGTAAAGAAAGCCGTCAGCGACATTATAGTGCCGAAAACCGCATAAATGACGAAAAACATGATCATAAATCCCACATTCAGCACATTGGTTATGTATGCAAGCACTACAGTTATCATGCCAAACACCTCAATAAAAGGTGACAGCAGCTCATAAACAAGAAAGTACAGGTACGAGATGAAGCTTACAAGCCCGTAATTGGGATTGCAGAACATGTTCCGGTGCTTCCACATGCTCTGGAAAAGTCCTCTGTGCCAGCGTTTTCTCTGTCCGAACAGGTCTTTCATATTTTCAGGTACCTGTGTCCAGCAGATAGCGTCTGTAGCGTACTTGATGCGATAGTCCATCTTGCACGCCCTGCAGTAGTCGTGCAGCTTGATTACCAGCTCCATATCTTCTCCTACCGTGTCAGTATCATAACCCCCGGCCTGTATTACAACATCCTTCTTGAATGCGCCGAAGGCCCCCGAAATTATCAGTGAGCCGTTGAACATGTCGAATAGTATTCTGGCTGCCAGAAAGGATCTGTCATATTCCAGCACCTGCATCGCTGCAAGAAGATTGCGCGGCATGCGGTATTTGTTTACCCGGCCGTTTTCAAGCTGTGTACCGTTAACCGGTCTCACGGTTCCTCCCACAGCCACAATATTATCATATTCTAAAATCGGTCTGGAAATTCTGGCCAAGGAATCGTGCTGCAGCATTGAATCCGCATCCATGCAAATGAAATACGGAAACTTGGAGACATTTATCCCCATATTTAAAGCATCCGCCTTGCCGCCGTTTTCCTTTCGGACCAGAGTTATAGATACTTTTTCCGATATGCACTCGTAAACGAACTCGGCTCGCTTGCATGGGACCTGCCTTCTCATCGGCCTCCTTATCCTGTGCATGTCAAATGCCTCTATAAGCTTTGCAGCCGTTTCATCTTTGGAGCCGTCGTCCACCACTATTATTTCATAAAGCTTGTAGTCAAGAGCGAGAAGGGAACGGACAGTCTCAACCACCGTGACTTCCTCGTTGTAAGCCGGGACTATGATGCTGATTGGAACATAGTAGTCCTCCATCAGAGTGTTTTTCAGTCTTTCCTGTCTTTTTTTCTGATATAGAGCCGATGCACCGGCCACTACCGAAGCAAAAAGGAATGTGGAATATCCGATAAGATATACGAGGAAAAACACGCTGCAGACATTTAGAATAACGTCTATAATCTCATATACTTCCGCAGACATTATACAGCACCTCCCTTTTCCAGCTCTCTCTGATCGAACCTGTACTGCAGCATCTCTCTTGCATATCTGTCGCTGCCGTCGAATATGTCCTGAAGCTCCAGATAGGTTACTCCCAGTTTTTCAAGGCTCTGGGCAGCATTAAACCGCACATACCATTCTCGGCTGTGGAGGTTTTCCTTTAAAATTTCCACTGTATGTTCTGAAGGATATGCTGCAAGTGACTGAGATGCTATGGAAGCATATTCCCATCTCTTGTGAGCATCATTGGCAGCAAAGTCAAGCAGCATCGGATATGCGGGCTCATACCTGTACCTGCCGAAATACCTTATGCAGCAGAACTTTATTTCATCATCTGATTCGCTGTCTGACATTTTTTCCATCATTTCTTTACAGTAATCACCGGAAGTGAATCGTATATAGTCCATTATGGCAACCTGCATCTGAAGAGAATAGCTGTCGAAATAATATAAAAGTTTTTCAATAAGTTTCTTGTTGTTCCCGCAGAAGGTATACATGCCATCATAAACCAGTTTGCTGTGATGGAAATCGGGGATTTCATCGACTATTTTAAGAGCCTTGAGTACTGCATCTTCATCTCCCGATGAGTAAATAGCATGAAGTGCATTTTCACGGCAGTATATGCTCGGCACCCTGAGAAGTCTCAGCAGGTATCTGAGCATTCTGGTGGAAGCGTGATTTTCTATAACTCCGTATTCGCTTACTACATAGGCAAAATATGTAACCTTTATTACATCTCTGTCGGAGATATATCTGCCCATGAGATTTTCAAACACAGGATTTATCTCAAGAAGGTACTCCTCTAGAGCCTGTCGGTTTTCTTCCTTCAGGCTTTTAAGGGCAGTGTCGAATGCTGTAAGGCTGCTTAGATTTCTTAACTTTTTCATCAGGAAATCCATATGTGAGGCATCTATTTTTCTTCCTTCCTCAATATCCTTAAGGCATTTCTTTATTATTCTTTCAAATTCTGCCGCCCGTCTCTGCAGTTTTGTATCCTTGCTTTTGAGTACGAAAACAGAAGCGATGTTGAAAATTATCACTGCACCGCAGATTGCAAGATATGAATATATTACCGTTTCAACATTCACTGCTTCCGCTGCTCCCCTTTCGTCCAGTAGCCCTTGATTATATAGTAAGATTTCTTTAGCCTTTCGTGATAGGTCACATTACCGTCCCATCCTTCCAGCACAAGAGGCTTAAGCTCTGTCCTTTCCTTTCCGGAACCGTCTGTTACACCCAGATACATCTCTTCGATTTCTATGTGCTCCACACCGTAATGCTCGTAATAGTCATCATGAATCTTCATTTCCGACGGATCTGCAAAATTCAGAAGTTGCCACGGAATTCTGATTTCAACATTATCACCATTGACCATGAAATCAGCAAGGGAATTGAAGTCCTCGCTGGACGGGTTTCCGTTGCCGCAGGTCAGCTTTCCTGTCTCAAAGGTCTCTGCCGGCGCAGTATTGTCGTTTTGCTGAAGAGCAGTTGCCGTCTGCAGTATCATATCGATGTTGACAAATTTCGGCGAGTCTTTGTCCGGAATATTGGCCTTTTCATAGGTATCGTATTGGTAAACATTCTGGCTGTAGGTGGAACGCAGGGCTTCATATCTTTCCTGTACCTGAATCCGGCTTTCATTCTTTCCATTTATGGTAATAAGGAAATCAGCTGCCCTGTCAAACATCAGATCGTAGTTCTGGCAATAATCGCTGCCGGACTTAGGCGTGGTGTCCACAGGAATATAAAGCGTTTCCTCGCTGAATCTAAAGTCTTTTTTATTTACCAGCAGATATACGAACTTTTCATCGTATTTAGCCGAAACAGACATATCCCCGTTAACAGCAACAATGTCTTCTGCACTCCACTCGGAAACATCACCGTCCACATAACATACGGACTGTTCTTTTCCCGGGTCAAAAGCCAGCAGTCCGAAATACTGCTCATTGGTCTGATAGTCTGACCAGAAAGGGGTCCGCTTCAGATTTATGGCGTACATGGTATTCCAGGTTCTCTTGAACCATTCATCCTGCCATGAGAAGACACATCCTCCCGCGCATCCTGCACTCTTTAGGTCTTTCCAGCAGTCGATAACGGCCTGCCCCTGATTATATTCTGACATATTTCCCTGATTTCTTCCTGTATTTGCATCACGCTGTGCCATACCCCGGCCTGTGGAAACCCCGAACTCGGATATGACCACAGGCATGGTATGATACTTTTTCAGGGCCTTAAGATAGGCTCCGTACGTGTTTTTCTGACCGTCTTCATCGTACAGATCTTCCCTTTGAATTCCGTATGCGGAAAAGTCTTCGTCGTAAATATCCACATATTCAAAATAATCCGGATAGTATGGATATACATGGTAAGATGCGAACTGTCCGGAAACAAATTCATCGGTGGTCCTGATATGCTCCACATCCACCTTGGCGCACTTCATAAAGAATTCCGCAACATCTTCTGTATAGTCAAAAGGATCCGTCGTCGGCCAGTTTGAAAAGGCTATAAGCCTCTGCTGCCCATACCTTTCTGTCTCATATTCTATTATTTTGTCTCCCGCTTCAGCCAGCATGGCCTCAAAGGGCGAGGCATCCACGGTAGTAAACATATATTTACCGCTGTATGAGTTGTATCTGTTATCGTCCTTATATTTCTCATCTGTGTAGGAAACGGTTATATCCTCCCATTCAACGCCCAGGATGTACCCTATTACCCACTGGGAAATGTCATTTCTGTATTTTCCTGAACCCATGTTGTTGGAATAGCCAACCCTCAATGTCCTCTTTCCGTGAATAACGTCCACCATGGTTCTGCAGCTTTCCTCGAAGGTCCCCTTAAAATCCTTGTCATAGGCATCCTTGTGGGAGTTCTGAACATAGTCGCTGACCCATACGCCATGAATGAGGTATAGCGGGTTTTCATTTCCCTCATTGTACTCATAAAAGGCATTATAGAAATCATCGGACTGTATGGTATATATTCTGATGGTATTGGCACCCATCTCCTGGATGTACTTAAACCATCTGAGGTAGGTTTCCTTATCGATTGCAAATTCCGTGGACCATTTGCCAGGAATTCCCGAGCCCATGTTAACACCCCTGATTTCAAACTCCTCAGGTCCGTCTCCTGTATCCATATATATCTTGTCCTCTGAAACCGACATGAAGGTTTCCACCTCTTTCTGCCATGGAACAGGCAGATACCAGCCCATCTGATAATAGGCAAAATCAAATAAAATATAGGCGGCAACAATCACTGAAACGGCTACAATGAATTTCTTCATAAGGCGTCCTCTTAATTGCTGTTTTCGTTGAATTTCTTTACTTTTGACTCTGCACAATACTGGCGCAGAGTTTCAATATTCTCATCCATGAGCTTTCCTCGCAGATGTATGAAGTCCTTAAGCTGTTCTACAGATTCTTCATAACTTCGCGGATTTCTATCTGCCGGCTCAAGCATATCATATTCTTCATCGAAGGTATATCCCCATACATTATAATTTCTGTCTACGGCATCTCCCAGATAGTCTATGGTCTCGTCGATATATCTGTCAAGGTATTCATCACTGAGGAAAGTTTCTCGCAGATTCTCATACCTATCTATAATCAGATTGATAAAGTCTTCATCCTTTGTCAACATGAAATACCAGACGCAGTTGTGCATCTGAAATCCGCTCGGATCCATGTTTTCCTGCGGATAGTTATTCCATGCGGAGTTAAAATCCCAGACGCACATTTTGAGTTTTTCTCCTGCCTCCTTATACACATAGGTGGAAAGCCATCCTGCATCATAGTTACAGGTAAATTCGTTTATTATGAAATAATCGGCAAATGACAAAGGATCTATGTACTTTTTGTATCCCTCAGGCCCGTCATAATCATAGGAGTAAAGAGCCTTCTCGAATTTGGAGAAGTCCTGCCTGATGCTCTCTGCAGTTTCTTCGTTAAGATTTGATGTTCCCGGATATACTATATTGAATTCCTGCAGCGTTCTCAGTGTATATGAAGAGAACGGGTACAGGTTTTTTAGCTCACTGTCGCTTCCTCTGTCGAGACGCAATATGTAGCCGGAAAAGGTTCTGTCTTTTTTATCTATTGATATATCTAGTCGCGCGCCGTCCTTGCCGGCAGTTATACTTTCTGCCATAAGATAAAGTCCTCTGTACTCACCATTGAGTATGAGCTCGCAGAACCGTACATTCGGTGCATAGTCCATTATTTCTCCGGCAATATTGTAGCAGACATAGTTTCTGATCAAAGTTTTGTCAAGATACGGCCCGTAAAGCACCCACTCGTGATGCGCGTCCATACCCATGATTTCCTGCGGGTTGTTGTCACCGTCTTCAGTCATCAGCCTGATGTCATAACTCCCCTTGTCATATCTGCGAGATGAATTGCCTCGCTTGTGAATCTCAATGAGACTGTTTACAGAAGCTTTGTCTGCTTCATGGTTGTTTCCGTTCGGGTCGTCCATAACAGAGAATTCTGCAGTGATGGTCTTCTCTCCGTCCGCCGCAATAGTGTACGTTTCGGTGAACTTGCCATTCTCATCGTAAACCGGTTCTCCCGGAATATCCTCTCCTCCGGTATTTATGACCACGAGAGGGAGATGAGTACAGAACACACCATCATCGTGACTGCATTCAGCCTTTGTCGCAGACCTGGCTGCAATGTGCTGGTGAACACGTGACCCGTTGTTATTGTCAAGGGCCTCATCCGAAGGCATCAGTGCAATTATCATAATAATAAGACAGGCCAGAGTGCCTGCAAGTTTATACTTCATTCTCTGACCTCTTAACTGGATATTTCATCGTTTTGCATTACTAAATTTGCATACTCTATATTGCCGAGGGCATAAAGAGCATCACATATGCCAGAGTTGTTTTTTTCCGCTTTTCTGAGCACTCTGTCAGATACTTCGAAGATAAATTCAATGGAATCCTCTGTAGTGTTCTTTACGCGCATAACCGCCTTGCGCTCAAAAAATCTGAATACAAGTGACTGAACCGGCCCTTCCATATTCCTTCCGCCTCTGATTATGAGAAGCATTCTTCTGTCGCTTTTGATTCCGCCAAAGAACAGCAAAATGAGAAATACCACCCCGCTGCCCACAACGGCAACTTTAAAATCGCCTACGCCGCAGCAGATGCCTGCCACTATAGTCCAGAAAATATAGACTGTATCCCTGGTATCCTTGACAACTGTTCTGAAACGTACAATGGAAAGAGCACCTACCATACCAAGGGAAAGCGCAATGTTGTTTCCGATTACAGTCATAACTGTCGAGGTCAGTACTGTTAGCACAACCAGCGAGACATTGAATTTCTTACTGTAAATTGTTTCTCTATGGGATATGTAATATGAAATAAAAATAAAAAGGCCTATCAGCGCAGAAGCAAGAATGTTGGCGGTTACCTCTTCAAATGAAAAGCCGCTTTGATCCTCCAATATGCTGAATATATATTCTCTCACTTTTTATCTTTCCTCCCCTTAAAACTGTGTCAGCAAGCCCTGCTGCCTTGCCAGAATGTATTTACTCACGGCCACAGGTGTCTTGTCTATACAATTTAAAAACTGATGAATGTATGAGAGCAGAAATCCGTTGTATTTAACCTCTAATATCGAGCTGTGTGCATCAATCACCGGATTCAATGCAAGGTGGGGGTTAAAAAAATCCATAGAGATTTCTGTTGCTCTGATTCCGCTGTCAAATGTAATGCGCGTCCTGTTTTCCTTGGCGATATATGCTCTACGATCGTACTCCACAATGGTCTTTGGCCTGTAAGCGCCGGCCTGCATCATACCGTAACATTCCAAAGAGAACTTATCTTTATATGAGAGCAGCGGTGTGAAATCGCCGTCAATAAGTCTCATGGCATGCTCACGGCTTATCTTAAGTGAACGCTTTCTCTGGTTTTCTCCCTGTTTCTGTTTTACCTCAAGCAAAACCCTTTCTGAGGACGTATCATAGAGCCTAAGCCTGATTTTCTTCCTCGTTTCAAGACCATCTTTTTTATCGAAAAAATCACCGTCGGACAGAGTATCGAAATACAAGGACCTGACCACATAGCCGTCTCTGCCATTGTGGGGGTCTGGTATCAGAAGCTTGTCCAGAAAGTCGCGAGTCCTCATCATTTCCGTCACATTTAGCAGATACTTTTTTTCAGCTCTAAAAACATCGTTCACGGTTTTTCCTCCAGTCTTTTTAGTAAATCATGTACCGATTTTTTCCAGCCTTCTTGGCCGCATACAGTGCTGTATCTGCACTCTGAAAAAGATCTCTGTAATTATTTCCGTGTCTCATGGAGAAAGCAGCTCCCACGCTTACATTTACATGCATGTCCTGACTAGGCAGCACTATCCCGCTTTTCAAGTTTTCCTTCAGGCTGTCAAGCATAGCTGAAAGATCAGGCTCAGATATTTCCGGCAGATATATTACAAACTCATCTCCTCCAAACCGGCTGCAGGTTCCTATCTCTCCGAATACCGAAATTATACAGCCTGCAGTTATGTTAAGTATAACATCTCCGTAAGCATGTCCGTATGTATCGTTAATTGTCTTAAAATCATCAATATCCATGACGATAAGAGCTCCCTTTCCGGGCAGACTCTTAAGCTGACGGCGGATGATTTCCTCTGCCGCTGCCTTGTTCAAAAGGCCCGTAAGCCTGTCTGTATCCCTTTCATAGCGAAGCTGACTTGCCTGAACTATTTCCCTGAGCCTTACACGATTAAGAGTTATGTAAATCGTAATACCCATAAGGAGACAGCAAATGAGATTTACGCTGTCGGCAAAGGCCAGATATTGTGTCTTAGCATTTACAGCACATACTACAAACAAGGCAGAAAGTCCCATCATAAAGCCTATTATTCTCACGGGCCTGTCTATAATCAGCAAAGGTCCTGCCACGACAAAGACGCATATGGTGGTGGCCGAAAGCTCCGGTCTTATAAGGGTATTAAGGAATATTCCGTATAGCCCGAAGGCCAGAAACAGCAGATACCACATAAAAATCACGATTGGAGGCTTCATTTTTACCACAGTCAATGACATTATCAAAACGAAAACAGACAAAATCAGCATAATCACATAATACGACTGGGACTTTCCTATGGAATTGGAAAAGAAGCTGCTCAGCAAAAGCCCTGCAAACATCAACGAGGTTACTGCTGATGCCGCAGGCAAAGTCTCCATATTTCTCTGCATGATAGCATCTTTATTTGCATTATACTCTTCTTCGGTAATTCCTCCGTATACAAAATATTTTAAAATACTTTCTCCCAGTTTCTTTGCCACAATGTCTCCTCCTTATCTCAAAGTTCCGTGGATAAATTCGCTCCAGCTGTACTGCGACATATATTCACCTCTGTATGCGTTAATTGCACGAGGTTTTCCCTCAATCCAATCATAATAGTCGCACTCAACATTATCGGCTGCGATTCCCAGCTTTCCACGCTGTCGTATGAGGATGTCCTCACACCCCTTTTCCCTGAGTGTATCGCTCAGGTCCTTATAGAGATGGCGAAAATATGAATCGCTCACATCATTTTCCCATAAAGCCGCTATTATCTCACGATGGGTACATAAAGACCCCCTATCTATCAGATACGCTAGAATCTCCTTAGTTTTATCACGCTGAAAAAGCAACGGCTCTCCGTCCACATATATTTCAAAATTTCCAAAGGTCTGTATTCGTACCCTCTTTTTTCTCTGCGGCTGAACCGGGTGGCGCAAATCATCAAGTTCTCTGCGTACCTTTTCCGGGGTGATGGGCTTCATCAGATAACCGCTGCAGTGAAGTTCTATGGCTTCACCTGTATACTCTCCGTATCCGGTTGCAAAAATAATATTTATATAAGGATTTATAAGCTTAAGTTCCTTGGCCAAAGTAATCCCGTTTACTTCCGGCATTTCGATGTCTAGAAATGCCACATCACAGTCCACAATTTCTTCAAAAGCCAAAGCCTCACTCCCGCTTCTAAAACAATAGAGCTGCGCAGTGGGCTCCGTCTTTTTAATGGCATCGGTCAGTGCCTCAAGTGTAAGCTTTTTATCATCCACCGCAATTATTTTCATCTGAATTCCTCTCTGTCGTTCCCTTGCTCTTCAATGGATTTAGGGAGCCATATTACTGCAGTTGTACCCTTTCCCGGAGCACTGCTGACTGTAAGGGTTCCTCCGCACATAGCTTTAAGCCGTTTACGTACATTTTCCATTCCCAAATGAAGTCTTTCATCATCAGGCGGCTGTGACAAATCGAATCCGGCGCCGTCATCTATAACATAAATCTCAAAACAGTCATCATATTCTCTTATTTTAACGGTCACAGTGCCGCCGCCCTGCTTCTTTGAGGTGCCGTGCTTAACTGCATTTTCTACCAGAGGCTGCACTGAAAGAGCCGGAACCATGAACCCGCCTGCCCCTATATCCAGAACGTAGTTTAAAGTATCTTCAGATGACATTTTTTCCAACTCAAGGTATGTCCTTACATGGTTCATTTCCGTTTCAATAGTCACAGGTGTCTCCCTGCTGATTGAACTCAAGTTTAAACGCAGATAATCGGCAAAATAGCTTACTGCCTTCTGGGCCTTGTCCGGATCTTTTTCGCAAAGTATGTATATGGAGTCAAGTGTGTTATACAGGAAATGAGGCTGAATCTGGCTCAGCATTATGGAAACTCTGAGTTCGGTGTTTTCCCTTTCCTTTTCGCAGTACTTGTCCACCTGCTCTTCCAGTATGACCACGAACATTATCACTGCAGAAATTATTGCCGCAAACAGGTTTAAATACAGACCGTATATAAACATCTGCATCAGCAGTGCTAATGCCGGTATCAGGGTATAGCAGCAGAAAGCCATCAGTTCCCTCCTGGTAAGCTTTTTCCGATAAATCACAATCAGAACAGCATTAAGCACCATTGTTCCAACGGCTACCGCCTGTGACAGCCAGAAAAGATTTCCTCTGTGATATATGTTGGAAGCATCTATATAGTAATACATGTGGGTGAACTGAGAAATCACCAGCAGCAGAATCTGCAGCGAATAGTAGGACAGAATTCCCGCCCGCAAAATCTTCTTTTTCTTCTTCGGGTCTATGCAGTAAAGCAGATACCATGTGACGAAAAAGGTCAGAAGATATCCGAAAAAGAATTCACAAAAGTCAGCTATTCTCACCGCGTAAAATCCAAAGGTTCCGCTCATGCCTTTTGTCAGCAGACCGGTCATATTGGAAAATAAATCGATGGCCAGACACAAAAAGATGGCTGCAAAGTACTTTCCCGTTCCCTTTTCCATCTTAGTCCCAAAGCGGACCACAATTATACCCAGTATACATAAAAGCACACCGCACATTTCTACAGAAATATTTATAAACTTGAGTTGTTCCGGTGTCATAGATTTTTACCTCCATTTTCATCATTATACAAAGCAAAGCGTGACAGAACCGTGTCACAAAATGACGGTTCTTGTCAAAAAAACAAAAAAAGAACAAAAAAGAAAAAGAGGTTTTCAGACCTCTATTTCCACTTCCATTTCCGGTGAAAGCTCGACCTTTCCCTCAATGAAAATTTTTTCAACCATACCGCCTGAAATATTTGCAGTGGATTCAATAACCCCTGCAGGCTGCGGAAAGATAAAGTGATGAATTCCGTCACCCATTTCCAGTCCCATTGCCGCCGCGCAGGCCGTAGTTCCCGAGCCGCAGGAGCCTTCGAAGTATGTAGTATCCACGTCCTTTACGTAGACCACCGGTATCATCGGGCATACAAGGGTATCCCCCTCTCTTTTCATCTCACCATCACAGAACATTACACCCAGTGCCGGCGGATTGAATTTTGCCATAATGAAATCTTTTATTGCTTCAAAATTCTTTTCTGTCGCCTCAATGCCGCGAATGATCAGATGTATGATCCCGCCAAAGTCCACAACATCGATGGAGCCTAATGCATCGTATGAGTTTTTCACATCGTCCGAGTTTTTCGCATCGTCCGAGTTTTTCGCATCGTCTATTGCCAATGAACTAAGGTCAATTTTTGACACCTTAACAGGATTAGGCATCTTAACCCTTGTATAATTTACATCTGTATCAACTTCTATAGTTAGAATTTCATCGCAGCCGCTTACATCTACAAAAACGCTGCCCTTTCCTTCTATTCCCATCTCCTTCGCCCTGATAAGTCCAAAGGAGCGTGAGCCGTTTCCACAAAACTCCAGGCCGCACATTTCCATCTTGCCTTGTGCCCTGCCGCATGAAGGCGCATCAAGAATAAATGCCACCTGCTCGCCGCCCAGGCTTTCCATTGCCAGAAGCTGCCTTGCAACTCCCGGATACATGCTGCGCTCAAAACGATCCTTCACAAAAATCGTAATATTTCCTGCCGGATCTGCCACGATAATTTTTATCTTCTTTTTCACGGAAATCACTCCCCCCTGCGGTCTGAGGCCTCTCAGAACCCGCTGTTTCTATATGAATTTTATATCACATTTCGGGCTGATATGCAATTTGGAAAATATTTCTTTAAGTCAATTGGACGGATGGCAGGGTATCTTTTGATTTTTCAGCCAATAGTCGACCATCGCAATGCAATTTGCAATACTTTCAGGCACCGTTGGGTCGACATCCCCCGCTCTATTCCATCCTTTTTCATTGACTGCCTTGAATTTTGTCAACCTGCTACTCTATAATTTCAACGGATACAGGGGACGAAAGGTCAACTTTAGCCCGGGAATCTGCCTCATGCGTGTCAATCATCCTTCAAAGTGTCGACCCTGACGTGCCACTTTTCAACGTGTTTCGGAATCACAGGGTCGACTTTTCTCATTTGTATCAACTTGTGACGAACTAGCAGCTCTGCTGTAAACTCTTCACAGCCAAAAAACATAACAAAAAACAACTTAAAACTTGAATAAAAGCCATCATTATGGTATAGTAAATGAGCGTGAAAATATGGAGACGTATCGAAGTGGTCATAACGGGGCGCACTCGAAATGCGTTTGCCTTTCGGGGCACGTGGGTTCGAATCCCACCGTCTCCGCCAAAAACTAAAAGGGCTATCTCAGTTATTTTAACGGAGATGGCCCTTTTGGGTTTTTGTGTCTTATTTTTTTCAGAATTCCGTAAAAGATACTGATGCCCTGCTTCTTTACTCTTTGCAGTTTTCCTCTGCAATGCGTTTGTACTCTCTTATAATCATTTCCTCGAGCCATGGTGCCAGAGAACGCTCGCCAAGCTCCCAGCCCTGCTGAGTGCGGGTAGGGATACCAAGGAGCTTTTGCACCTTAAGCTGAATCAGGCCTAGAGCTTTTCTGGTATCTTTGATTCTACTTTCCACTATTCCGTCTCTTTATATAAAGATATGCTGCATGTGCCAGCTTCACAATGCCCATTGCTATAAGGGCGATACCAAGATAGTATAAAAAACTTTTCATAATTTTTGACACCTAAATGGATTTATTGTATTCTAGTTTTAATAACAAAGGAGGCTTCGCCTCCCTGCTGATTAGATTATGTATTTAGCTATAATCGCAACCAGTGTTCCAACTGCGAGGTCTACCAAAGCTTGTATCGAGATGGTTTTGATAACAATTTCTTTGGTAGCCTTTTCTTTTTATCCATCTATGTGTTTGCCTCCTTTCGTCGTTCTTTGTTCATTTCAAACGCTCATTATGCGTATTTATCGAATAATATTTATATTTTTCAAATACCACATAAAATTCTTTGAGCTTTGCACGCAATCCACGCAGTCCGTGCGAGCTGCGACTTTTCTGCTGTTTTAGGACTGCCAACTTAGGAAATTTCTACTCACACGCCTCTTGCGAGGCGTGACCTTCGGCAAGCGCAGTAATCTTATCTTCCATATCATTTCTACTCACACGCCTCTTGCGAGGCGTGACGGTATGTAAGCTGAAGATGGTGATCTCCCGGTTTGATTTCTACTCACACGCCTCTTGCGAAGCGTGACCTGAAAAACAGGAAGAAGAAAACCTATCTGATGATTTCTACTCACACGCCTCTTGCGAGGCGTGACTCAGTGTTAGTCAATTTTTTGGAAATCCATGTTGATTTCTACTCACACGCCTCTTGCGAGGCGTGACAGTGAAAATCGGTAGTGAAATGCATGCTGTTGAAATTTCTACTCACACGCCTCTTGCGAGGCGTGACGGTGCTGCGCTGAAGGTCAAGATGCCATTTGCATATTTCTACTCACACGCCTCTTGCGAGGCGTGACAGCGTAGGATAATATTTTTAGTTGGTCTGTTCCATATTTCTACTCACACGCCTCTTGCGAGGCGTGACCATTATCCTTTGTAACCGGATAGCCTTTTTCCTCATTCCTACTCACACGCCTCTTGCGAGGCGTGACGGATTAGTTCTGCACACTCTTCCACCGTTTGTAGATTTCTACTCACACGCCTCTTGCGAGGCGTGACGCTTGCGCCGTTTACATACGGCACTGGGTCAGTAAAATTTCTACTCACACGCCTCTTGCGAGGCGTGACCAGACGAAGAAAAAGCGGCAGACCCGGAAAAGGAATTTCTACTCACACGCCTCTTGCGAGGCGTGACAGCTAAAATCCGCAGACAGTCGGCAGAGATTACATTTCTACTCACACGCCTCTTGCGAGGCGTGACCGCGGCCCTCGACTATGCGGCCAAGGTAAAACACATTTCTACTCACACGCCTCTTGCGAGGCGTGACAAATAGTTTGCCGAAGAATCATAGTCAAAAATATTTCTACTCACACGCCTCTTGCGAGGCGTGACTATACCACGCAGAAAGCTTAGAGCCTCCTGGCAGATTTCTACTCACACGCCTCTTGCGAGGCGTGACCAGTTCAAGTGCAACAAGGCCAGAAACGTCAGAACGATTTCTACTCACACGCCTCTTGCGAGGCGTGACCAGCATCCTCTGCAGCTGAAAAGAATGCACTGCTCATTTCTACTCACACGCCTCTTGCGAGGCGTGACGAACTGCAAGGAAGACTGTTACCGGAAGAAACCTAATTTCTACTCACACGCCTCTTGCGAGGCGTGACAAGGCATGCTGTCTGTATATCCTACGTTCCATTTTATTTCTACTCACACGCCTCTTGCGAGGCGTGACAATTCCGCCTGCATATGTCTCTGCTGATGGGGCAATTTCTACTCACACGCCTCTTGCGAGGCGTGACTCTTCGGCTTCAATGTTAAACGCTTGCATTGTAATTTCTACTCACACGCCTCTTGCGAGGCGTGACACATATTTTCGAATGCTTCAGCTTTCTTTTCAATATTTCTACTCACACGCCTCTTGCGAGGCGTGACGGTTTAAAAACTTCTGTACGTCCTCCATAATATGAA
>CALZOZ010000018.1 GCA_945828095.1 uncultured Clostridia bacterium | reverse complement strand
CCACTTCCGTGGTCTTGCGATTGTTTTTATATGTCACCGGCCCGGCTATGGAGATAGTGGCACCCAGTTTCACATACTGCTCCGCCAGTTCGCGGCTGCCGCTGAAGCAGTGGAGCAGCACCCGGCAGTCCTTTTCGACTGTCGCATCTGCAGCATCGCAGTTAGGCGATTCTTTGCCAGGTTGCACCGTTTCTTGTTCGCTTTGATGCACCGTCTCATTGGATGAAGCCCCTATCGGCCCCGGTCTTTTCGGGAACCAGCTCGCACGCTCATCGCTGAAAGCTCCCTCTTCCTTTAATATATCCATTGTCTCCTGATCTGCTTCACGGGAGTGGATGACTATAGGCATTTTCAGCTCATTGGCAAGCTGAATCTGTCGGCGGAACCAGTATCTTTGGTCCTCAGCCTCCGATTTGTTATAGTAAAAGTCGAGACCGATTTCTCCGATGGCCTGAACTTTTTCCTCACCTGCCAGTTCCTTTATTCTGCGCAGCACATCCTCGTCCATGGTCTTGGCATCGTGAGGATGGACACCTACGGCCGCATAGCACCATGTTAGCCTCTGCGCATCCTTTACGGCCTGCTCTGAGCTAGGCAGGTCGAAGCCGATATCCATCACATAAGATAAATCAGAAGCCTCGATATCAGCTATCAAGGCTTCTCTTTCTTCTTCTGTAAAGGTATCGTTATTTATATGTGCGTGTGAATCAAATAACATTTTATACCTCTGATTAAATTTTTTAATTTCTGAATCCCGCCTGCGTTGTTTAATTCCGGTGAATCTCACAAATATTACAACATAGGCCTTCTTTTTATCTCCAAACAAGGCTAAATCGGGCACCAATGTTGTAAAGAAACCCTCTTTCCGTACTTTTTTACAACGCGCTTCGGATAAGCGTTGTAAAGCCACCGGCTTCCGGCGATTTCACACAACGTTAAGGGCGATTGCAGGCATCGAAACAGTGCCGGAATCACTCAATGTTGTAAAAAATCCGTACTTCAGCTCTTTTTTACAACGTTCGGCTCTCAACAGGCAGTTCTCAAACGTTCGGCTCTCAACAGGCAGTTCTCAAACGTTCGGCCCTCAAGCAACCGTAAGCAGCGCCTTAGCTTACAACCTCTCCGTCCGGTGCGATGGTAGTCACGATTTCGCATCTCTTGCCGTTGTCAGCAAAGAGCAGCATACCCTTGGACTCCATTCCGCGAAGCTGACGCGGCTTCAGGTTGGCAACTACGATAACCTTCTTGCCCACCATTTCCTCAGGACTGAAATCCTCTGCAACACCGCTTATAACCTGACGGCGCTCGGTACCCATCTTAACCTGGAATACCAGCAGCTTGTCAGCCTTCGGGTGTTTTTCGGCCTTTTCTATAAGACCAACTCTGAAATCTATCTTAGCAAAGTCATCGTACTCGATTTCCGGCTTAAGCTCCAGCGGAATACTTTCCGGTTCGCCGGAAGCAGCACCCGCAGCCTTCTTTCCGATCTCAGCAAGCTCTTCAAGTTCTTTCTCGATATCAAGTCTAGGGAATATAGCGTCGCCCTTCTTAACCTGCTCGCCGCACATCATTTCAAACTCAAAAGCATCTTCCCATACAACATCGGAGTACCATAGACCCATCTGCTTTCTGATTTCCTTTGAAGTGGTGTGCATGAACGGATAGATGAGAATTGAAATAATTCTTATAGCTTCAGCCAAGTTCTTGAGCACAGCATCAAGCTCAGGCTTCTTTTCAGGGTCCTTTGCCAGCACCCAAGGAGCCTTTTCATCGATATATTTATTAGCGCGGCGAACCAGTACCCAGATTTCTTCAAGAGCCATGTTGAAGGCGAACTTGTCCATCTGCTCCTCAACCTTTGCTGCAGCTCCCACTGCAATAGCACGAAGCTCCTCATCAATTGCATCAGGTTTAACACCGTCTCCAGCAGGAACCACGCCTCCGTTATATTTTTCGATCATGGAAACTGTTCTGGAAACAAGATTTCCCAGGTCGTTGGCAAGGTCGTAGTTCATGCGCTTCAGCATAACCTCATTGGTGAAAACGCCGTCCTGTCCGAAGGTGTACTCCCTCAGAAGGAAATACTTAAGGGCATCTACACCGTATCTGTCAATGAGCACAACAGGGTCAACCACATCAGCACCCTTGGCAGCCTTGGACTTTGAAACCTTTTCGCCGCCTAAAAGAAGCCAGCCATGTCCCAGAACTTTCTTAGGAAGAGGCAGACCTGCACTCATAAGCATTGCCGGCCATATAATCGAGTGGAATCTTACGATTTCCTTGCCTACAAGGTGAACGTTTGCCGGCCAGTATTTTTCGTAAAGCTCAGGCTCGTCAGGATATCCAAGTGCAGTGATATAGTTTGTAAGAGCATCAAGCCACACGTAGATTACATGCTTTTCATCGATTGGAACAGGAATGCCCCAGTCGAAGGTGGACCTTGAAATGCAAAGATCATCAAGTCCCTGCTTAATAAAGGAAACCATCTCGTTTCTTCTTGACTCAGGCTGAAGGAATTCAGGATTAGTCTCAAAGAGTTCCAGAAGCTTGTCCGCATACTTGGAAAGCTTAAAGAAATATGCCTCCTCCTTGGCAGGTGTGACAGGTCTTCCGCAGTCAGGGCAGCAGCCGTTTACAAGCTGGCTTTCAGTCCAGAAGCTTTCGCACGGTGTGCAGTAAAGTCCTTCGTATTCACCCTTGTAGATATCGCCGTTTTCGTACATCTTCATGAAGATTTTCTGTACTCTTTCAACGTGTCTCGGTTCTGTAGTTCTGATGAAATCATCGTAGGAAATCTCCATAGTTGCCCACAGCTTCTTGATGCCGTCAACTACCTCGTCAACATAAGCCTGCGGTGATACACCCTTTGCTTCTGCCAGAGTCTGAATCTTCTGACCGTGCTCATCGGTTCCTGTCAGGAATCTTACATCGTATCCCGAAAGTCTCTTAAACCTTGCCATAGCGTCTGCCATTACTGTGCAGTAAGTGTGACCGATATGCAGGTTTGAGCTTGGATAGTAAATCGGTGTGGTGATGTAATATGTTCCTTTTGTACTCATTTTATCTTAAATCTCCTCTCGTTCTTCTGCTGGTTCCTCTTTTTCTTCAGGGAAAGCCTTTTTCATGGTTTTATCTGTTACAGCAATAAGTGCTGCCCCTGCAGCAAGGCCGACTCCCACAATCTTAAGCAAAGTCTTCGCAAGACCGTTTCCTGTCTTCTTTGTTGCTTTTTCGTCTGCCTTAGTCATTCCTCTTTTCATCGTAATACCTCCTGTTTTCTACATAGGACACAATCAGATTTGCGGCCTCTTCTTCTGAAATATAACTACTGTTGATAGCCAGATTATAATTCTTAAATTCTCCCCATTTCTGGCCTGTATGGTAGTTATAGTAGTTCTGACGAGCCTTGTCGTAGGTGGAAATAATATCTCTTACCTTTGCAGGGTCATCGCCGTATTTTTCAACAGCTCTCTTTACTCTGTCCTCATGTTCGGCATAAATAAAGATATTGGTTACTCCCGGCATCTCACGCAGCACGTAGTCAGCGCAGCGTCCTACTATTACGCCTGTGCCGGTATCACCGATTTCCTTAATCACCTGAAACTGTGCCAGAAAGAGCTTATCATTGACTGATAATGCGCTGCCTGTGGCTCCCTCGTTAAAGCTGAGGGCAGAAGCAAGGCTGTATGCAAAACTGCTCTTAGCCTTAAGCTCGGCTCCTTCAATAATCTCTCTGGAGTATCCGCTCTGTTCTACGGCCAGGTCGATGATTTCCTTATCGTAAAATGGAACTTTCAGCTTTTCAGCCAGAATCTTACCGATAATTCTTCCGCCGCTACCGTATTCTCTGCTTATGGTTACTAATTTTTTCATTTTTATCCCCTCCTGCTCTTTTACTCGACAAAAGCATCATAGATAGCTCTTATAGCCTTCTCAAAATCTTTATTGTCAACGCCCACGATGATATTCATCTCGCTGGAGCCCTGATCAATCATCCTTATATTTACACCTGCATCAGCAAGAGCTTTGAACAGCGTAGCAGAAACACCTGTCCTTGCGCTCATTCCGTGTCCTACGGTTGCAATAAGGGCTATATTCTCTATTACATCGATACTGTCCGGTCTCAATCTTGCCTCAAATTCATCCAGCACCTCGTCCAGTCTGCCGTTGATGGACTTATTTGACATTACTACAGAAACTGTATCGATACCGCTTGGCAGGTGCTCAAAATTGATATCGCAGTCATCCAGAATTCCCAAAATTCTTCTCACGAAACCTCTTTCGCTGCTCATCATGTTCTTATAGAGAGCAACTACAGTAAAGTCCTTGCTTCCTGCAATACCTGTAATAATGCTGTTTTCATCCTCCGATGACGGAGCTGAAACTTCAGCAGTGATGAAGGTTCCCATATCCTCAGGATGATTTGTATTCCTTATATTAATAGGCACATTGGCCATTCTTGCCGGGTAAATTGCATCCTCATGAAGCACGCTGGCTCCCATATAGGAAAGCTCTCTCAGCTCTTTGTATGAAATATAGTGAATCTGCTTAGGATTTTTTACGATTCTCGGGTCTGCCATGAGAAAACCTGAAACATCTGTCCAGTTTTCGTAAACATCCGCACCCACGGCCCTTGCAACCAGTGCACCGGTAATATCCGAGCCGCCTCTGGAAAATGTCTTTATCTGCCCGTCCGGCGTACTGCCGTAAAATCCCGGCAGTACAGCTCTTTCGTGCTTTGAGAGTTCTTCTCTGATAGCCTGATCTGTTTCTTCCATGAGCAGTTTACCCTTGGTGTCAAACTTGATAAGCTCTGCAGTATCCACGAAATCGTATCCGAGGAAAGCAGCCACGAGAATAGCGTTCAGATATTCACCTCTGGATGCGATGTAGTCCGAGGATGGGTTTTTCTTAAGGTTTTCTCTAATCTCATCAAAATAGCGGAGCAGATCAACCTTTACTCCCAAATTTACTTCAACTGCCATATATCTGTCTGCCACTACCTGAAATAACTGGTCGTAAGGCAGGTTATGTTCTATGTGTGTCTTGCAGAGATAAAGAAGGTCGGTAATCTTGTTATCCCCTTCAAATCTCTTTCCCGGTGCAGATACAACTATGTATCTTCTGTCCGGGTCCTGCTCGATTATAGCCTTTGTCTTGGTCAGCTGTATTCCGTCAGCGACAGATGAGCCGCCGAACTTCGCAACCTTTATGCCCATTAATGTGTTCCTCCTGTGATGTCCAATCTTATGTATCTTTCTATTTTATTACAAAATCGGGCTATTTTCAATATTTTTTGTTCTTTTGCAACAAAAAACGATTGTGCCGCCAATGAAAAAGACCGGCTTCTGTCATATTTATATGCAGACCGGTGGGCGATTGTTACTATAACCGCCTTTAACCTTTGCCGTTCTTCTTTTTTTCCTCTTTCATTTTTTTGAAATCTTCAATGAGCTCGTCGTCCAGAGCTTTTCTGGTGTCGTCAATCTCATCTTCGTTCCTGACACTTACAAGCTGTGTTATCCAGACTTTTTCTCTGTACCAGCTTCTGGAAATCTGCCGGACAACTGCCCCGTTGCAGATTACGGTATCCTCTTCAGATGTCCCAATGGTGAAAATTCTGATTATCATTCCCGGCTTCATTATCTTAATCTCAAAGACAACATCGCGATAGCCCTGTTTCTCCAGAGCACCGTGCAGATCATCAGCCACATGGTCACAGATTATATTCTTTTTTTCGTTTTCACATATAAACATAAATCCGACTCCGGCTGCTGTGCCCAAAATGACAGACCAGATATCCCCGAAGCGCGGCTGCGTAAAAATGCACATAATGGCACCAAGCAGAAGTCCCAGCCATTTAAGCCTGCTCAAAAGTACTATTCTTTTCTCTATTTTTTCCATTATGAAGCCCTTTCAACTTTTTTATACTTTCATTATATTATTAAAAGTCCGTATTGGCAATATATCTTTTATTTTTGCAGAAAATGTGATAAAATAAAAAAATGTAAAAACGGTTTGCATGGAAGGAGGATTTTTCATGAAATTATCTAAACCGCTTAATAAATATTTTGACCATACTCTGCTGAAGCCTGAAGCAGTCTGTGAGCAAATCGACAAGCTCTGTGACGAGGCTAAACAGTACGATTTTTATTCAGTCTGCGTTAACACCTGCTATGTAGCAAGATGTGCGGACAACCTTCGCGGCACCGATGTGAAAGTAGCTGCAGTAGTGGGCTTCCCCCTGGGTGCATGTACCACCGCCGCCAAGGCCTTTGAAACCGAAGAGGCCTGCAAGGACGGTGCCGGTGAAATCGACATGGTACTTAATGTGGGCGCATTTAAGGATGGCCGCTACGATTATGTAAGAGACGATATCTACGCAGTGGTAGAGGCCGCAGCCAGATATAATGCTATAGTCAAGGTTATCCTTGAGACCTGCCTGCTCAGTGCCGAAGAAATCGAAGAGGCCTGCAGGCTGTCTAAAGAAGCCGGAGCCCACTTCGTCAAGACATCCACCGGCTTTAATACAGGCGGAGCTACAGCAGAAGATGTGGCTCTTATGAAAAAAACCGTCGGCGATGCCCTTCAGGTCAAAGCCAGCGGAGGCATCCGTGACTACGACACTGCCATAGCTATGATTGAGGCAGGTGCCGATAGAATAGGTGCCAGCGCATCTGTAAATATCATGGAGGTCTACAACAATGTCAAATAAAATTTCAAACCTTCTGAAAGCGGCTTTCTTCATTCTCCTGATTGCAGGTATTCTTATCTATAAATTTTCAGGTGCAATGAAGGAAGGGCAGAACTGGGTATGGCCTGCTATTATAGTGAGTGCCGTTTTAGTCGTCGCTTTTATAAAGAGAGCATTCGAGAAATAGACATTAAAGAGTTAGACGTCGAGAGGATATAGACACTATGAATTTTTCCCAGAAGCTTGTTAAACATTTCTATCAGGACACTAATCTGCAGCTGGCAGCCATATGCCGCCTCACGACCATCCTTATGGCACTGGTAATGGCTCTCAACTTCTTTCATGTGTTTAAAATGGGAAATGCAATATATCCCGTACTGACTTTTTCAATATGTGTAATGTTCCTGCCTACGATTTTGTACAACAGGCTGAAACTGAAGAGCGAATTTCTTAAATACTTTGTTCTTATGCTCATTGTGCTCATGTCGGGACTTTTGTACATATTTCTGTCGTATCACGTGATATTGATGCTGGCGTTCCCTATAGTAATCGCCTGCCTGTATTGTGACAGGAAAAGCGTACTGTTTACCAGCCTGCTGTGCGTGCCCGTTCTAGTTATTTCACACTTGATTGCCTTCAAGCTGCACATGGTTCCCGATGAACCGCTGATAACCCTCAGAGGTGTTATCTGCTACGGTATTATACCTCGTCTTATCGAGCTTTGTGCATTTTCTGTAATCTGCTACAGTATGGCAGGAAAGGTTGCAGATCTGGTTAAATCTCTGGTGCAGAAAAACGACGAGCTTTATGCCGACCAGATGGGACTTATCACCATGTTATCTCAGCTGACTCACATGCAATCTCATGAAACGGGAGACCATATAAATAGAGTTGCCGAATACACGCGGATTCTATGTACAGCTCTGGGCATGGATGATGATGAGGCTGCAAAAGTCTCTATGGCGTCTATGATGCACGACATAGGTAAACTGGATGTTCCGCTGTCTATTCTGGAAAAACCGGGAAAGCTTACTCCTGACGAATTCGAAATAATAAAGACTCATGTCACAGCCGGTCACAAGCTGCTTGCAGACTCTCCGGGAGAACTTATGCAGATTTCTGCAGAAGTTGCCCTTGAGCACCACGAAAGATGGGACGGCACAGGATATCTTCACAAGAAAGGTGACGAAATCAGCCTGTACGCCAGCTGCGTTGCCATCGCCGATGTTTTCGATGCACTTGTATCCGCCAGGCCATATAAAAGGCCTTGGACTCCGGAAGAAGCCAAGGCAGAAATACTGTCCCAGCGAGGAAAGCAATTCAACCCTCGCCTTGTGGATCTTTTCGAAGAGCATTTTGATGAATTCTTAGAAATTTATAACAGATATTCCGAATAGACTTTACATGCATAATAAGCAAGGCGGGCAATGCCCGCCATTTTGTTTAAGATAGTCTAAAGTTTCTGGATATCATCATCTGACATACCTGTCATCCTTGATATAGCTTTAAAGTCTATACCTTCAGCTTTCATGGCACGTGCCAGCTTTATGGTTGCTGCGGCTTCGCCTTCTGTGCGGCCCTGCTCCAATCCTTCCTGCCTTGCCAGTGACATATCAGTGTTGTACTGCAACTGGTATTTCAGCCTCGATTCCATCCTCTCATGTTCGATTTCGTCCTGAGTAACCTTCCTGTATGCATTCTCAGTCATGGTAATTCCCTCCGAATCCAATATTTCCTGCACATAGTCCTGCTTCTCCTCAACATTGGCATACTTCAGGTAAGCTGCGAGTCTTTCTACTTCCGTAAGCTCTTCTACAGGCTTATGTCCTTCTACTTTGCCCAGTTCCAGAAAATGAAACTCAAGCCTGTCACTGAGCGGGAGTCCTGTTTTTCTCTCCCCTACATCGAAGATGCTGTGGCAGCACTCGTGCTCTAAAAACAGAATGCCATTGATAATTGATACGACTATGCTTTTCTTCATTTTATCATATTTGCAGCCCTGCTGCAATGAAGAATTGACAAGCCTTCCGCCGTAGAAAAGTACTCTGTCAGGGTAGATGCTTAGATTTCCCGACTGCATCTCGATGTCCAGCTCCTCTCCCGAGCTGGTTTCTGCTCTGATGTCCATGATAGTTTCCTTTTCATCTTCACGTTCTGCAGTGTCGATAGGGTTCTTTAGGATAATTGACTTAATGGGGTCGTCCTTTCTTTCCAGTATGATATTTAGTATTTCCATAAGGGCGGCCCTGGACTCATCGGTGTCCCGTCCAAAGACAGCATGAAACACGTAGTCGATGGTGAGGGGCATGGAGCTTCTGTAAGTGTTTTTAAATAAATCTTTTGTCTCTTTAGCCATAATCTCGTCCGTTCCTTTTCCAGTTTAAATCTATAATGTAATATATTTACTTGCTCGAGCTAGCTTTAATGTATCATATATTAATTCCCAGTTCAAGGTGTTTTTGTAAATTTATTTCATTTATTTCTCGTGCGGACTAACCAACTGTACGTGTCTGTGCAGGCAGATGCAATGGCATCAAAAAAGCTGCCTCCTGGCTAATGCCCCATCAAAAGGGGGCATACCATAGAGGCAGCTTGCTCATCTAATTTTCTACAGCCCTGCCTGCTGTCTTAATGTTTCAGCCTTGTCTGTGTGTTCCCAAGGAAGGTCGATATCGGTTCTGCCGAAGTGACCATAGGCAGCTGTCTGTCTGTAAATAGGTCTTCTCAGGTCTAAATCTCTGATAATAGCAGCCGGTCTTAAGTCGAAGTTCTTTTCTACCAGTTCTGCAATCTTTTCATCTGCAATCTTTCCTGTGCCGAATGTATCAACCAGAATTGAAACAGGCTTAGCAACGCCGATAGCATATGCAAGCTGGATTTCAACCTTGTCAGCAAGACCTGCAGCTACGATATTTTTTGCAGCGTATCTTGCAGCATAAGTGGCTGAACGGTCAACCTTTGTAGGGTCCTTTCCTGAGAAAGCACCGCCGCCGTGGCGAGCATATCCGCCGTATGTATCTACGATAATCTTACGACCTGTAAGTCCTGAGTCTCCGTGAGGTCCGCCAATTACGAAACGTCCTGTAGGGTTAACAAAGTACTTAGTGTTTTCGTCAAGAAGCTCTGCCGGTATGATAGGCTTGATAACATGCTCGATAAGGTCAGCTCTGATCTGCTCCTGAGTTGCTTCAGGGTCGTGCTGAGTTGAAATAAGCACTGTATCGATTCTCTTAACCTTGTCTCCGTCATATTCAACTGTTACCTGAGTTTTGCCGTCAGGTCTCAGATAGCTCAGAGTTCCGTCCTTTCTCACATCTGTAAGTCTCTTTGCCAGCTTGTGAGCAAGAGAGATAGGCATAGGCATAAGCTCAGGAGTTTCATTGCAGGCAAAGCCGAACATAATACCCTGGTCTCCTGCACCGATGGTATCGATGGCATCATCTAAAGTGCCTTCCTTGTATTCCAGAGCCTTGTCAACACCCATTGCGATGTCACCGGACTGCTCGTCGATGGCTGAAAGCACAGCACAGGTGTTTCCGTCAAATCCGTATTCGCTTCTGTCGTAGCCGATGTCCAGGATTACCTGTCTTACAAGCTTAGGAATATCCACATAACAGTTTGTACTGATTTCGCCCATTACCATGGCATAACCTGTAGTTGTAGTAGTTTCTGCAGCAACTCTTCCATATGGGTCTTGCTCAAAAATCGCATCCAGTATTGCATCTGAAATCTGGTCGCAGAGTTTATCAGGATGACCCTCAGTTACTGATTCTGATGTAAAAAGTCTTTTCATGTCAGTTCCCCTTTCTTTTTCCTTATCATTAAAAAAACCTCTCATTGAAAGAGAGGCATTGAAGTTTCGTAAAGAAGTCTTTACCTCATCTCTCAGGAAAATCTTTTTAAAAAGTTCCTGTAGGATTTAGCACCTTTTCTGCTTCGTGCACTGCATGCGAAGCACCTAGGTTGCCGGGCGTCTTCGGGCCTATTCCCTCAGCCACTCTTGATAAGGATTATGTATTTGTTGTCTTTTTTCGCTTTTGCACATAACATTATATACTATTTGCGCCTCTTGTCAACACCTTGTTTCTTCTAAAAATTAGGCAAAACATCCCACGTGCCCAAATTGTCTTGTTTTTTTGCAAAAATCGTATATACTTAGTATATATTGCCCGAGCAGGTATTCTGCTCAGACAGGGCGTACTTTGGAAAGGATCATAATCAGACTCTACATATGGAAAGCAAAACACAATTTCAGGTAATAAGGGGCGGCCTTTCGGAAACTCCATTTACCAGCAGCCGCCAGTTTGTGTCGTCATACATCACCGATACCAGACTTATGGGTGTGGTTGGCATCTACATTCACTGGTATCTGCCGGAAAATATGCTTTTAAAACATTTTCACCAGTTCTTCTATATGGATGCCGAAGAATTCGGCTTTGACTCATACGAAAGCGTGCTTGAAAGCGATGACGGCGACCGCTACTTTGATATAAAGAATATAGAAAACAAAATGATGGGCGGGCTTGGAGGCCGCAAAGTGCGCCTGACCGAAAAAGAAGTCAGGTACATGATTCAGTCCTATGCCGATCTGAATCTTCGCATGAAAATGCCTCTGCCCGGAGAGACCGGCGAGTATGAGTTTCTTCTCTACCCCCGTGTCGAACTTGACCCCGAAGAGGAATATTCCCTCATGTGCAAGCAGTGTCCTGTCCTGGAAACACCTTATCAGGTTATTAACTATTTCCTCATGAGATGCTTCGGCAGGGATTTCGGTGCAGCCAAGTTCCTCACCAGAGGCTATGTCCGCACAGATATTTTCCCGGAACACAAGGGTGCAACGCTGATGTCCAACTCCATTGAAAATGCCAACGATGCTACAAGCGGTTCCAACACCGACTACTACAGCACTGACGACGATAAAACTTTCGGAACCTTCAACACACGGAAATCCTATCTGTGTCAGTCTCTTATCGAGTACGACGGCAAATATTTTATAGTTGTCACGCAGGTAACCCTTGACAGACTCAAGGTTGTAAAATACGAAAGAATCTCCAGCTTCAGAGTTTCAGCCACCGAGGCATCGATGATGACCACACGGCCTGAGTATGTAACCGTGTTTGATCCCCTCGATGACGATCTGCTGGAGTTCAATTCCGGCTCCACAGAGCTTGTGTCCTCTGCTATGGTGACGGCCCACGACACAGGACGGCTGTTTATGATTTTTTACCCTCATAACGACCATGTGGGTAAGCAGGACTACCGGCTCAGTGATGATGTCCTGGGCATTTATTACGTGCTTGATAATGGACAGATAGTCCTCTGTGCCTATGAGCGAAAGAATATAAATATGCTGGAAAAAGATTTAATGACATCCGCAATAGGCCCTTTCATGCTGCCGGTTGCAAAATACCAGTTCAAGGACCCGGTGCTTTATGATTTTATCAGTAGCGGAAGTGAGGACTTTGAAGAGTTTGTAGATATAATATCCGAACGGGAACCGGACGATGATTTTGATGAATAACCGCACAAAAAATCCTCTGACACAGGTCATATCAGACTGCCATCAGAGGATTTTTATTTTTTTGACTTAATCCTGTTCTGCGTTTTCAGTCTCACCGCATTCGGTGCAGCACTCATCTGCATCCGCACAGTCGTCGCAGCACTCATCTGCATCCGCGCAGTCGTCGCAGCATCCGTCGCATCCCAAATCCTCGCCGTACTGATCATCATAAAAAGCTTCTATTTTAGAAAGCCTTCTATCCACTGATACGGTCTTTTTGCATAGCATAATGAACATAAGCAAAAGTTCGAAGCTGATGCGCAGAACAACATTGCCCAAAACCAAGGTAACAATGCCTGCGATAAAAGAACCGATTACAATCTGCACCAGTCCTACCACAGTAACCACACAGGCCGAAAGCACATAAACAAATTTTATTATATTTTCTGCATAAAAGCGATTAAATGTCATCGCATTGTAAAATTTTCCTTTTATTCCGCTGTACTTTCCTTCGTTGTTCTTTTTTAAGAAGGTAAAGAAAAGAACAATTCCCAGCACCAGTGCAATGATTACAGCCGTCGCCAGAAGATAAGGCATGTTTACGTAATGGAATATCGGAGTAGCATAATAGTTGTAATATCCATAGTTCATTTTAAAGTTCCCCCTATTTTCTCTATTTCTTTTCCAAAAAAATTTTAATTCTTTTACATTGTAACATTTTGTCGAATTATGTCAACCTTTGTTCTTTAAGTATCAAACATTTTTCAACACTTCACAGACCTTAAATTTCCAACACTTTGGCGGGTTATCCACAACTTGTCCCGAAATCGTATACAATTTTATTCACATTTGCCTGTGGATAACTCAAAATGCTCAAACCGTTGAAATTACTGGGAGTATCATATCTTCATCCTTTTGTCAAGTGGTAGTTATCCACAGATTTTTTGGACAAAAAAAATCCTTTTACCCCTCCTTGTTCGTACTGTCAATAACTTGTATTTTTTTGGGCTTTTCCAGGCATAAAATTTCATTGATGCCTTCCCAGATTGCTTTTGAAAGCTTTCGTTGATATTCAGGGGTTTGGAGTAATCTGCACTCTTTTTGATTAGATAGAAAACCGCATTCCACCAGTATTATTTTTGCCTCTGTATTCTCAAAAAGAAGTATATCGTTCTTCCCCATAGCCTCTCTGGTTCTTCCGTCTTCAATGTTGATTTCTAGCGACTTCTGAACACTCTCAGCAAAACTGCGGCTGCTTTGTTCTCCTTCCTGTACATCTGTTCGTGTCTTAGAACTCTTTGGATAAAAAACCTGTGCCCCGTATACTGATGCATCCTGTGGAAAACTGTTCAGATGTATGGACACAGCTATGTCAGCTCCGCTTTCCTCTATTATCTTCTTACGGGCCAGAAGATCCTCCCGCTTTTTCTGCCTGATAGTCCTGCCATCATCAGTATAAAGTCCTGCATCGCTGTCTCGTGTCATAATGACCTCCGCACCGCAATCTCTTGCAGCGCAGGCCAGTTCTTTGGCTATGCTTAAGTTTATGTCCTTTTCCTGAACTCCTTCCGGGCTTGATGCGCCGCCGTCCATACCTCCGTGTCCCGGGTCAATTACGATTACCGTCCTTCCTTCGTCTGCCGATACAGCCGTCAGCCTATCCACTAATCCGAATTCAAAAATATTAAGGCCACTGAAAAACCAGCAGCAAATCCCGCAGCTTGCCGCAAAAGCCGCCAGTACCGCCGTCCCCTGCACAAGAAATTTTCTTTTCACGCCCTGCACCTCCCTTTTTAAATTTATGTGCAGGGCTTGCCTTTCTTACCCGAATTATGATATATTCATGCCAAAGGAGATTTTATATCATGAAAACACAAAGACTTTTTAAAGAAGACGTATATATGAAGGCAGCAGAGGCTGTGATCACTTCCCTGGCAGAAGCAAATGGCAGACGCACAGCCGTAACCCTGGACAAAACAATTTTCTTTCCTACAGGCGGCGGTCAAAGCTGCGACAAAGGCACCATCGCAGGCTTTCAGGTAGTTGATGTTTACGAGGACGAAAAGGCAGATGACATCGTCCATGTGCTGGACTGCAGCCCCGCGGACATAGAAGGACTGGCAGCATATAAGGAACAAAATGGGGTACAGCTGATTCTGGACTGGGAGCACCGTTTCGACAACATGCAGCGTCATTGCGGCGAACACATCCTGAGCGGCATGTTTTTCAGAGAGTACGGCGGCGTCAACCGAGGCTTTCACTTGGGCGACCAGTATATGACCATCGACATCAGCCTGGAGGCCATGCCGGAATTCACGACCATCACATGGGAAATGGCCAAGCACGTGGAAGAATGCGCCAATGAAGCCATCTGGCAGAATCAGCCGGTCATTACACGCCACTTCGATACAAAAAAAGAAGCCGAAAATCTTCCGCTCCGAAAGGCTCTGGCTTTAGAAAAAGATATAACCATAGTCTGCGTAGGCTCAGTTGAAAACCCTGCCGACTGCGTTGCATGCTGCGGCACTCATCCTGCCACAGCCGGTCAGGTGGGACTTATAAAGATTTTCAAAGTTGAATCAAATAAAGGCATGTTCCGCATCTACTTCGAAGCGGGCAAAAGAGCCTTTCTCAAATATCAGAATGAGCTGGACACCCTCACAACCCTTGCCAACTCCCTCAGTGCCGGTACAGACGATGTTTTATCCAAGTATCACGCTCAGGTCGAGAAAAACAAGGAATCAAGAAATCAGCTGCATTTCCTCAAGAAGGAAGTCATCGCCCGCGAAACCGCCGATATGGCCGAAGCCTTGGAAAGAGGGGAAAATGTGCGGCGCTATCACATATTGTCATTAGACGATTTAACCGTGCTGGCCAGGGAAGTATCCCCTCATGCAAAGAAAATTGCCTTCCTGGTGCACGAGCCAAGCTACACTGTCTTTCTCGTGTCAGACGGCAGTGTAGACTGCGGCAAGCTGGTGAAGGATAACGCCCAGATTTACGGCGGCAAGGGAGGCGGCAACAAAACCACAGCCCGCGCCATTTTCACAAAAGACGAATATGTTGACACGTTTATTGACCTTATAGAGAAACACCTGCGATAGCACAAAACCACCGGCACACAGATCGGTGGTTTTTTCCTAAAGTTTTATTCATTTTTTTCTCACCAACGGCTGCAGACCGCATAAAAAAATCAAAATCAGAAAAACGGAATCTGCGCTCTAATCCTTTAAGTGCTCTAACAGCTGGAAAAGCTAAATGATTTACATATTTTATGTAAGATAATCCAGAATATACGCTACTTTCTGAAGCCCCTAAAATGGAGCAAGAAAAAGCTTTTCCGATTTTAATTTTAATTTCAACGTTTTGCGGCACTCGTAAGAAAATTTTGCATAAACGCCCGGAAAAAATTCCAGCAACGGCTTGCAACGCCCGGAAATGTTCCAGCAAGAACTTGCAATGCCAATCACCAGGCCACACCAAGAGCGTGCAGCCATCTCGCAGTTGTCCTGCTACAGCAGCTCAGCCAGCTCGTAGATAAGTCTTTCACTCTTTTCCCAGCCCAGACACGGGTCGGTGATGGATTTGCCGTATACGCCTTCGCCGATGGCCTGACAGCCGTCTTCGATATAGCTTTCTATCATGAGGCCTTTGACCATGTTTCCGATATCGGCATTGGAACGCATGGAATGAAGCACCTCTTTGGAAATTCTGATCTGCTCCAGATACTTCTTTCTGGAGTTGGCGTGGTTGGTGTCAACTATGATTGCCGGATTCTCAAGGCCCTCCTCGTGATACATATCGCATACAGTAATAAGGTCCTCGTAATGGTAGTTAGGGAGCGAGCGTCCTCTCTTGTTCACGTAGCCTCTGAGGATGGCGTGAGCATAAGGGTTTCCCTTGCTGGTAACCTCCCAGCCTCGGTATATGAATGTATGGGCACTCTGGGCAGCCGTAATTGAGTTCATCATTACCGAGAAATCTCCGCTGGTCGGATTCTTCATTCCCACCGGAATGTCAAGACCGCTGGCAGTAAGACGATGCTGCTGGTCCTCCACAGAACGTGCGCCTACCGCCACATAGGAAAGCAGGTCGGACAGATATCTGTGGTTTTCAGGATAAAGCATCTCGTCAGCACATGTGAATCCTGTCTCTTTGACAGCTCTGATATGAGTCTCTCTTACAGCAATAATGCCCTTTAGCATATCCTCGTTCATATTAGGGTCAGGCTGATGCAGGAGTCCCTTGTATCCTTTGCCGGTGGTACGAGGCTTGTTGGTGTAGATACGCGGCACGATAAAAATCTTGTCAGCCACCTTTTCCTGAACCTTTCTCAGCCTCAGAATATAGTCGATAACCGCGTCCTCGTTATCCGCCGAGCACGGTCCTATGATAAGCATGAACTTCTTTGAACGTCCTGCGATGATATCCTTGATTTCGGCATCTCTCTGCTCCTTAAGAGCAGCCATTTCTTCTGTTACAGGAAACATTTCCTTAATCTCTTTAGGAATAATCAGTTTCCTTTTAAACTCCATATTCATTTATTCGTCCTCCGGTTTTTCCTTGTCAAATAATTTCCTCCTAGCAGTGGAGCGTCTCATCATATCCTTGATACCTTCTTTGTCGGCCTCCATAAGCATTCTTTCCAGCTTGGAAAACTCCATGGTAAACAGCTTCATCTGGTGCAGCAGGGCATCCTTGTTAAGAAGGAAAAGTTCACTCCACATGGTTTCGTCGATTCGGGCGATTCTGGTCAGGTCACGGAAAGAGTCTCCGGTGAAATCCTCCAACTTTTCGGTGTGATTACATGTCATCAGCGACATGGCAATGCAGTGGGTAAGCTGAGAAACGAAACCTATCATCTCGTCGTGGTCGTTTGGCGGCAGCTCGGAAATCCGGGCGAACCTGAGCAGTTTGCCTATCTGTCTGCATACATCCTTAGCCTCTTCTGTATTCTTTTCAGTAGGCACTACTATATAGTTTGCAGCGTGGAAAATCTTTTCGTTGCTGTTCTGTATGCCCAGCCTTTCGCATCCTGCCATAGGGTGAGCAGCTATGTATTCACAGTCTTCTCTGAGCATATTCTGAATGTCATATACTACACATCCTTTTACACCTGTTACATCGGTGAGGATTGCTCCGCTCTTTAAGAACTGCTGGTTATCCCTTATCCATTCCTTGAAAATATGCGGGTAAAGGGCAAAAATCACAATATCAGCCCGGCCTATGAGCTCAGGGTCAGCCTCACAAGAGCCCTCGCATATTATATTATTTTCCAATGCGTACTCTATAGTTTCCTTATCCGTATCGATTGCTCTGATCTTAAGTCCTTTTTTCGTCAGTCCCTTGGCATAGCTTCCTCCAATGATCCCAAGACCGACGATTAAAATGTTGGTTTCTTCATTAATCTTCAATTTTTTCTACCTCTATTCCCAGGCTGCCCAGCTTTTCGAAAAAGTCAGGAAAACTTTTTGAAACCGCTTCTGCGCCTTCTATTATTCCTCCTGTCATGCTCAGAAGCACAGCCTCCGACATGACAATTCTGTGATCGTTATAGCCGTAAAGAGCCTCTGCAGGAGTCTTAATGCCTCCCCCGCCGATCACTATGCGGTTTTCTTCCATGACAACCTCTACACCAAATTTATCAAGAACCTGAGCCATCACTGCGCCCCGGTCGCTTTCCTTGATTTTAAGCCTTTTTGTTCCTGTAAACACGGCACCTCTTCCTGTTGCTGCAGCTGCGGCAAATAGAACCGGTCCAAGGTCCGGGCAGTCAGAAATGTCAAGCTCAGGTCTTCCTTCCCCTAATCTTTTCAGCATTTCACCGCACACCTTATCGCCCTGCAGGCTGTCAGTTTTAAGATTGCCTACGTCTACACCGCCTCCAAGCATGTCAAGTGCCTGGAAAAAGGCTGCATTTGAATAATCTCCCTCTACTTTTGCCCGCTGAGGGCGGTATCGCTGTCCTCCATTGATGAGGATTGTATTTTCATCAGGCCTCTCAAAGCTTATGTCAAAAGTTTTCAGAGCAGAAAGGGTCATTTCGATATATGACCGGCTCTCCACAGGCGGTATGATTTCCAGCCTGCTTGCTCCTTCAAGCAAAGGCATAGCCAGCAGAAGCCCGCTTATAAACTGACTTGAAATATTTCCGGCTATTCTGAAGGTTCCTGCCTTAAGAGGACCCTTTACTGTCAGGCTGTCTTTTTCCTGAACAAACATAAGTCCACGTTCACTGCAAAGCTTCTTATAAACATCCATAGGTCTTTCCATGAGCCTGCCGCTGCCTGTGAGCTCAGCATCCACGCCGGAAAGCAGGCATAAAGGCACAAAAAACCTGAGAGTGCTTCCGCTCTCCCTGCATTTAAGAACTCTTTTTTCATCGCAGTCCCATATTTTATCCCCTGCACCTTTAATTCTCATTGTGCAGGCATCGTCTCCCATTCTTTCGCACTCGGCACCCAAGGCCGAAAGGCAGTCAATGGTGGCAAGTATGTCCTGAGATTCTGCAATTCCTTCTATTTCAGAAATGCCGTCAGCGAGTCCTGCACAGATCAGAAGCCTGTGAGCCATGCTCTTTGAAGGCGGCGCCTCCACAAAGCCCGCTGCTTTCCCTTTTTTTATCTTAACCTTCATTTTTGTCCTTTAATTTCTCCTTAAGAAAATCTATAGCCTCCAGATATCCATCAGTGCCATGACCGGTGACCGTGAAGCAGCAGGCAGCACGAATGTAGCTTACCTGTCTGAAGTCTTCCCTTTCCTCCACCTTGGAGATGTGAACCTCCGCAGTTGGTATTCCTACAGCCTTTACAGCATCTAAAAGGGCAATGCTGGTGTGAGTATAGGCACCGGGATTTATAACTATTGCATCCATCCCCTCAAAATATGCCTGCTGTATTCTGTCCACAAGCGCACCTTCGTGGTTTGACTGGTAAAACTCAACCTCAATGCTGTCATTTTCGCAATGTGCGCTGATTTTATCCAGAAGTGCCTCGTAGCTTTCCTTTCCGTATTTATCCGGTTCTCTTATGCCCAGCATGTTGAGATTGGGCCCGTTTATAATCAGAAATTTCATTTATTGTCTCCTGTTCTCAGCCAATCGCAGCCGTATCTTACCGCAAGCAGATCTGCCAGGGTGAGTGCGGTCACTGCGTTAATCACTGCCCCTGCTCTGTGAACAATAGCCGGGTCGTGGCGCCCCTTTAAGCTCAGGACGGTGTTTTCCCCGTTTTTAATGTCTACTGTTCTCTGTTCCTTGAAAATGGACGGTGTAGGCTTTATGGCCGTTCTGAACACTATAGGCATTCCGTTGGTAATACCGCCGTTGATGCCTCCGCTGTTATTTGTCTCTGTGTATATTTTGCTGCCATCTGTTCTAAGGCAGTCGTTGGCCTGCGAACCTTTCATTTCTGTGATTGCGAAACCAGCCCCAAACTCAATGCCCTTAACAGCCGGAACTGAGAAAACAGCATGAGCCAGCATTCCCTCTGCGGTGTCAAACCATGGCTCCCCTACGCCCTCGGGCATGCCCAGAACCAGAGTCTCTAAAACCCCGCCTACGCTGTCGCCTTCTGCTGCTGCAGCCAGAATTCTCTTTTCCATCTCATCGGCAGCTTTGCCGTCAAGTACGGGAAAATCAGCTTCAGCCAACACTCTTAAATCCGCCTCGGCACATATCTGTCTGTCACTGACCCCGGCACAGGTGCTGATATGGGTTCCGATGAGTATTCCCTTGTCCTCCAGTGCCTTCATAACGATAGCTCCCGCTGCAACAAGAGCCGCTGTAATCCTTCCGGAAAAATGTCCACCGCCTCTGTAATCCTCAAAACCGCCATACTTGTACATGGCAGTCAGATCTGCATGGGACGGACGAGCAAGGCGGCTCACATTGTCGTAGTCCTTACTTCTCGTATCTTCGTTTCTTATAATAATGCAGAGCGGCGTTCCTGTGGTATAACCGTTGAATACTCCGCTTAATATTTCATATCTGTCAGGCTCTCTTCTGGAAGTGGAGATTCTTCCTGAAGGTCTGCGCTGCGTCAGCCTTGCAGCTATATACTCTTCATCGATTTTAACACCGCCCGGAAGACCGTCCAGCACAGCACCTATGGCCGGGCCGTGGCTTTCGCCAAACAATGTCACCATCAAAGCGTTTCCAAATGTATTCTTCATCCAAATACCTCCAGGTAATCCTTCATAAGCTGCTCTTCTGATGCAGCTTCAAATTTAAAGCTTCCTATATCATCAAGGCGAACTGTCACAATGCTGCCGCCTTCGGCTTTCTTATCGTGCATTGCTGCTTCAATGACTTTCTCAGGTTCAGGGGCTGCTTCAGAAAATCTGACAGGCAAGCCCTCCCTTTCCAGAATCTTCTTGATTCTCTCTCTTACTGCCGGTCTGCACATAGGCAGCATGCCCAGAGACACACATTCTCCGTGATAAAGTCCGGTAACCGCTTCAATTCCGTGTCCCAGAGTGTGTCCGAAGTTAAGAACCCTTCTGAGGCCCTTTTCTTTTTCGTCTTCTTCCACCACGCGTGCCTTTAATGTGACCGCTGCAGCAATAATCTCTTCTATGCGAGGGTTTCCTGCAATGCCCTCTCGTTCTATGCGCCCAAAAAGCTCTACGTCCATACAGGCTGCTATCTTTATTATCTCAGCAGTTCCGCAGGCAAACTGTCTTGGACTCAGAGTTTCCAGCACATCGGGATCTATTATAACTCCTCTGGGCTGGTGGAAAGCTCCTATTATATTTTTCACACCATCAAGGTCTACTGCAGTCTTTCCGCCTACGGACGAATCCACCTGGGAAAGAAGAGTTGTAGGAACGTTGTAAAAATCTATTCCTCTCATATAGCAGGCTGCAGCGAAACCGGCCATATCTCCGGCTACTCCGCCTCCTACAGCCACTACACAGTCCTTTCTGGAAAAGCCTTCTCTCATCATCTTTTTACATATATTAAGGAAATTCTGAGGCGTTTTGGATGCTTCCCCCGCCTGAAATATCCCTGCCACGGATACCTTGCAGCCGGCAGCCAGATTTAAGTAATATTTCTCCGGCACCTGACTGTCGGTTACTATCATAACCTTTCTGTCAAGGTCGAAAATTTCGGCTGCTTTTCCAAGGGCTCCTCTTTCAATGACTATGTCATAACTGTCTTTACCCAGTCCTACAGGAATAATCATTCCTCTTTCCTCCTATTCTTCCTCATAAACCTTCTGCGGATGAAGGTTTTTGTAGGAACCTACGATTTTGATTTTATCGCAGCTTTCCTTCATTTCTTCGATACAGGCAATGCCGTCTTCACCGTAAATATCTCCTGCGGCCTCCACATAGAAATAGTACTGCCACAGCAGCTCCTTCATAGGCCGTGATCTTAAGGTTCTGATGTTAAAGCCGTGACGGCCAATGATACTCAGTGCATTTGCCAGTGAGCCGGCTTCGTTTCTGGCCGTAAATACCAGAGAAAAATAAGGTTCACTTCCGCTTTTTTCCGAATGGCCCTCAACTCTTGAAAACACAGCAAATCTGGTGGTATTTGAACGGTCATCGTTAATGCTTCTTGCCACAACGGAAAGTCCGAACAGTTTTGTGGACTCCGCACTGCCTATGGCTGCAATTGTCTTATCCTTTGTATCCCTGACATACTCCGCAGCAAGGGCAGTATTAGAATACTCCTTTTCCGCCAGCCCTCTTTCCTTTATAAAGGTGGAGCACTGTGAAAGTGCCTGAGGGTGGCTCACCACCGTCTTTATATCATCGATAGCTGCCCCCGGCAGTCCCAGAAGATCATGAGTCACCGGCAGGTCGTACATTCCGTTTACATGGAGATTTCCTGAAAACATCAGGTCGTTTACCTGGTCGACATCTCCTGCAAAGCTGTTTTCTACAGGCAGCATAGCACAGTCGCATTCGCCTGTCTCCACAGCTTCATAAGCTCTTTTAAAGCTTGAGAAAGCCACCTTTTTTGCTGTAGGGAACAGATGGCAGGCCGCAATATGAGCAAAAGCGCCTTCGGTGCCGCAGTATGCCACCTTAAGTCCCTCCATCATGGTAGTCTGATATCTTCTGGATATGGCCATGACCTCTCTGAGAAAGCTTATATAATATGACTGCAGCTCCTCATCGGCAACACGTGCCGCTCCGTTTTCAAGTACTTCAGCCTCTCTGCCCGGGTCAAGCACGGGAAGGCTGTTCTTCATTTTGTACGCTGCCACTTCATGGACCAGTTTCATGCGGCGAACAAAAAGTTCTGCCATTTCATTATCTACTGCTGTTATTTCTTTTCTTAAATCTTTTAAATCCTTCATTATATACGTTTTTCCTCCGCCCTATAGCAATCCGTAATCAGCTGCCAATGCTCTGAAGGCCTCCTCTGATCTTTCTATCTGTTTTCTTGCCACGCAGTATGAAATCCTCACGTAGCCCTCTATACCGAAGCTGTCTGAAGGTACCAGCAGCAGCTCGTATTTTTTAGCTCTTTCTGAAAACTCCTTGCCATCACCGGAAGGTGACTTTACGAAAAGGTAAAATGCACCGTCCGGGCGCACTGCCTCAAATCCGCATCCGGTTACAATTTCATAAATCAGCTGTCTGTTTTTTGCATACTCATCCAGATCCGAGGTGACGCCCTGATTCATAGCCGCCACATACTGCATCATAGACGGAGCACACACAAATCCAAGACTTCTGCCGCTTCCGCATATTGCTGTAAAAATCTTACGGCGGCGATCAGCTCTAGGTGAAACCATTATGTATCCGATTCTCTCTCCCGGCATGGATAGAGATTTGCTCCAGGAATAGCACACTATAGTATTATTGTAGTAATTAACCGGAAGCGCCAGCTTGACTTCATCGTAAATCAGTTCCCTGTACGGCTCATCGGATATGAGGAAAATTTCAGTTCCAAAGCGTTCCTGCGCCTCCTCAAGGTACCCGGCAAGCTGCTTCAGGCTTTCCTCAGTCAGGACGGCACCTGTAGGATTATTAGGGGAATTTACGATTACCGCTGCAGTATCCGGGCTCAGCGCTTCTGACAGAGCCTCAAAATCCGGCTGGAAATCTTCTGTTCTCACCGGAACTTCCACGGTAACTCCACCTGCATTCTCTATAAATACCTTGTATTCCGGGAAGTACGGTGTGAATACTATAACCTGGTTTCCCTCCCTGCATACGGAACGCAGGGTTATGGTAAGGGATGCTGCGGCTCCTGCCGTCATATAGAAATCAGTCGGTTCACAGCCGATATTGTAGGTTTCGTTCATATATTCGCTTACGGCCTTTCTCACCGACATATCTCCCGGCGCAGACGTATATCCATGAAGCAGTGATGCTTCCGTCTCTTCGAGAAGATGCATGAAGCTTCTCGTAACTCTATCCGGTGCAGGCACATTGGGATTGCCAAGACTGAAATCAAGAACCTTTTCTTCGCCGATTTCTGCCTTTCTTCTGTTTCCATATTCAAATAGTTCTCTTATCACAGAGCTGTTTTCACCCAGCTGAATCATCTTTTCATTTAACATCTTTTTAACTCCCGTTTTAATTAATGGAATTATTGTAACGCACTTTCACCTGACCTGTCAACCGTTGTAAACACGAAAATAGAAAATTTTCAGAAAATTCTGAAAAAGGCGTTGACATAGTTTTTAAACAGGTGTATAGTAGCACCATAACCCGATAATAAGTCCGCCGTTAGGGTTGTCCTCTGTGGCAGCGCTTCGGCGGATTTTGGAATTAAAGGTTGAAATTATTAGAATTTACGGAAAAGAGGAAAAATAAAATGGCTAAAACATCAAAGAAATCAATCGCTATCTTACTTATCTGTATGTTAGTGGCTGCTCTGGGTCTTACAGGCTGCGGCAGCAATGACAACGGCGGCGACGCTGAAATGGTTAAAATCGGCATCATGCAGTTCGGTGAGTTTGAAGCTCTCCAGAACGCAAACCAGGGCTTCCAGGACGGCCTTGCAGAGCTTGGCTACAAGGAAGGAGAAAATGTAACATTCAATTACCTTTCAGCAGCAGCTGACACAGCTAACTGTCCTACAATCGCAGACACACTTATAAATGATGGTTCAGACCTTATCCTTGCAATCGCAACACCGTCTGCTTCAGCCATCAAGGAAAAAACTTCAGATATCCCGGTACTTTTCACAGCTGTAACTGATCCTGCAGGCTCCGGCCTTGTAGCAGACAATGCTGCTCCGGGAGGAAACCTTACCGGTACTTCCGACATGAACCCTGTTGCTCAGCAGATTGCATTAGGCAAGCAGCTCATTCCGGATGCTAAAAAGGTTGCTATCATGTACTGCTCCAGCGAGTCCAACTCCAAGATTCAGTCAGACCTTGCAGAAGCAGCTATTAAAGAAGCAGGTATGGAAGCAGTAGTGAAAACTGTATCAGCTATCGACGAAGCTAAGTCAGCAGTTGAATCTCTCAAGGGAAAGGTAGACTTCATCTACATTCCTACAGACAACACTCTGGCAGACGGCATGACTACTGTAGCAGCCGCTGCAAATGAATGCGGACTTCCGACTATCGTAGGTGAATCAGGAATGGTTAACTCCGGTGCTCTTGCTACATACGGAATCGATTACTACGAATTAGGAAAGGCTACTGCAGCTATGGCAGTAAAGGTTTTAAAGGGAGAAGCTTCCCCTGCAGAAATGCCTGTTGAATATCAGACAGACGAAGCAGTTCTTCAGATTGCAATCAACACACAGACTGCAGAAGCTCTCGGAATCGAAATTCCTGAGGACATTCTCAGCAAAGCAACTATCTTGCCTGCCGAATAATTTCGGCAAGGCTGCCCTTTGGGGCATACTTTAAAGACTATTAAGTCTATTGGTTTAGGAGGGAAAAATGATTACTACAGCGACTTTGATCAGCGGTCTGGCTCAGGGACTAATCTGGGCTATAATGACCCTTGGAGTATATATAACATTCAGGATTCTTGATATTGCAGACCTGACCGTAGAGGGTTCATTTCCTCTGGGTGCAGCGGTGACGGCAGTTCTTATAAACGGCGGCATGCACCCTGTACTGGCAGTTTTTATGGCTATTCTGGCCGGCTGTGCTGCAGGTCTGGTAACCGGAATTTTCCACACCATATTTAAAATCCCGGCTATTCTTTCAGGTATTCTGACCATGATTGCACTCTATTCGGTAAACATCCGAATCATGAGCGACAAAGCTACTGTAGCAATCGTACAACCTTCAGTAAAAAAACTTATGCAGAACCTGCTTCCTGAAGGCACGCCGAGCAACACTATCTCCATCGTACTTGGTGTAATAGTCTGCCTGGCAATCGTAGCCCTTCTCTATTATTTCTTCGGTACTGAAATCGGCTGCGCTGTAAGAGCCACGGGAAGCAATCAGAACATGGCAAGGTCACTGGGCGTCAGAACCGACCGCATTATAATCCTCGGTCTGATGATTTCCAACGCTCTGGTAGCCCTTTCCGGCAGCTTAATTGCACAGCTCGACTACGGTTCAGCCCTTGTAACAATGGGACAGGGAACCATCGTAATCGGTCTTGCATCCGTTATCATAGGCGAAGTAATTTTTATCCGTAAGGACAGAAATTTCGCTATAAAGCTGATAGCTATCATCGCCGGTGCCATAATATACAGAACGATCATCGCCTGCGCACTTACATTCAGCTTCCTTAAGGCAACAGACCTTAAGATCATCACTGCGATTATAGTTTCGATCGCATTGGCTCTGCCTGTAATCAAGCAGAGTATCGCGGAGAGAAAACTTCGTGCAGAAAATGCAAAAAGATTCGAAACCGAGTTCCTCAATGCTGATATGGGAGGTGAGCACGTTGCTTAATATGATGCATATTGAAAAGTCCTTTAACATAGGCACCATCAATGAAAAAAAGGTCTTAAACGACCTTAGTCTCACTATTAACGACGGTGATTTCATCACCGTAATAGGCGGCAACGGAGCCGGAAAATCAACTATGTTAAACACCATCGCCGGAGTCTACAAGGTGGACGGCGGCAGGATACTTCTGGATGGCCAGGATATTACCTACAAGAGCGAGACAGACAGAGCCCAGTATATCGGTCGTGTATTTCAGGACCCTATGATGGGAACTGCACCTACTATGATGATTGAGGAAAATCTGGCGATGGCGTATAGAAGAACCAAAAAAAGAGGCCTGGGCTGGGGGATCTCCGCCAAGGAAAGAGAAATATACCGTCAGGCTCTTGCTCAGCTGGGTCTTGGCCTTGAAGACAGAATGTCCACCAAGGTAGGCCTTTTATCAGGCGGACAAAGACAGGCAGTTACCCTTCTTATGGCTACACTTCAGAAGCCTAAGCTTCTCCTTCTGGATGAGCATACAGCTGCGCTGGACCCGGCTACTTCAGCAAAGGTTCTTGAACTAAGCGACAAGATAATCAAGGAAAACAACCTTACCGCCCTTATGGTAACCCATAACATGCAAAATGCCATAGACTACGGCAACAGACTTGTTATGATGAACGGCGGCAGAATCATCCTCGACATCAGCGGAGAGGAAAAGAAACGCCTCACTATTGAGGACCTTCTTAAAAAGTTTGAAAGCGTAAGCGGAGGAAAATTCACTACAGACAGTGTCCTCCTCGGCTAGCTTTTATATAATTTTTCCTAGACACCTAAACATAACGCAAAAGAGCAGCTCTTCATGGCTGCTCTTTTGCTATACAAATTTGTAAACAGTATTCTTTTCTATTCGATTACATAGACGGTAGTCTTTCGTGCACCCCAGATACCGCACTGTGCGGCTCTTTCCATGTACACATCCACTGTCTTTCCCTTGATTGCACTGCCCACATCGTTAGCTACAGCGTATCCGTAACCTTCGATATACAGCAGTGAACCCAGCGGAATCAGCTCTTTATCCACCGCACAGGTACCGTACTCACAAGGCAGTCCGTAGGCTCCTCTCGGGTTTCCGCTGAAGTGGTATGAAACAGTTCTTACGTTGGTGTACTTTTCCTTGTACTTAAGCCCCGCAGGCTTGCCTGACAGTATTTTAGTACCGTAGCTGATAATCTTGTCTTTCTTCTTCTTGATTACTTCGCTCTCAATCAGGGTCTTCTTTACTTCCCTGCCATCTACCATGGTAATTTCGTAGGTCTTTTCCTGAATTCCCTTGCGTCCCTTCTGGCTTACCTTGGTTTCTCCGATGACAAGGCTGCTGTCTGCTGCATACCTTACTTCGAAGTCAGTAGTGACCTTCTCTTTTACCTGCTTTTTAGTCACCCTGTTCACAGTGATTACATCGCCGTCTCTGACCTTCTCCGTCAGTTCAGGCTCCACTATGTCCATTTCATCAAGGGTGATTTCAAGCAGATCAAGGATATCACCTGCAGTAGTCGGCAGTGTCCTTACTTTAGTTTCCTGACCGTCAGCTCTGACAGTCACATCGTAAGCTTTGACAATGCTGATGGTCATTTCATCAGTTATACCGTCGTATAGCTCTGCATTAATAATATCCTGTCCGTAAACGTAATCTATATTGTGATTTTCAATAAAGCTGTCTACTCTAGTGCTAGTGGTTTCGTATATGCTTGTGGTGATCTTTCTAGAATCGTCGATTTTTACAATGACCGTCCTGGGCGTTGTAAAACCAACCACCACGAGTCCGCAGACACAAATTAAAGCTGCTGCGGCAACCACACGGGCAAGTCTGGGATGAGCCTTCTTTCCGGCATTTATAGGCTCCATGCCTGCCGAGAAAACTTCTTTAAACTCACCGGCAAACTCACGGAACCATTTAAGTGCTTCTTCTATGAAGTGCTCTATTTTTCCCTTTGGTTTGTCTATCATAGGCCCTCCTTATAAAAATACAAAGGCATTTTACCATAAACTTTCCAAAATGTCAAAAAACCACTAAAAGACACCCTTCTCACACTATTTATTATGCGTATTTTTCCAGAATTTTAATCACCAGATGAGTACATTTTTCCATCTGGTCCACACTTGCCACCTCTGTAACGGAGTGGTGGTTAAAGCTTCCTGTTCCTATATTAGGGCAAGGAACTCCTTTATAGGACAGCTCTGCACCGTCAGTGCCCCCACGAATCGGGCTGGTAACCGGTTCAACTCCCAATTGACGGATAGCTTCACGAGCATTGTCGACAATGTGCATATGAGGACGAACAATTTCAGCCATGTTTCTATAGCTTTCACTGATTTCAACAGTGACAGTTCCCTCTCCGTACCGATCGTTAAGGAACTCTGAAGCCTTCTCCATGGTCTCTTTTCGTCCGTCAAACTTTTCTTTATCGTGCTCACGAATCAGATATGCCATAGTGCAGTTTTCACAATCTCCGGAAATTGTATCTAAATGATAGAATCCTTCATAGCCTTCTGTATGTTCCGGTCTCTCCCATGGCGGAAGCAGATGATCATACTCCATCGCAATAAGGCTGGCATTTTTCATCTGATTTTTTGCCTCTCCCGGATGAGTGGTCACTCCTTTAATCTTAACCATGGCTGTGGCCGCAAAGAAGTTTTCGAAATCTATTTCACCAAAGCTTCCTCCATCTATTGTATAAGCAAAGTCAGCTCCAAATGCTTCCACATTGAAATTGTCCTGGCTGGTACCGATTTCCTCATCAGGTGTAAAGGAAAAAGCGACTTTTCCGTGTTTTACATCGGGATGAGTTAAAAGGTATTCCAATGCGGTAACTATCTCTGCAATACCTGCCTTATCGTCTCCTCCAAGGAGTGTATATCCATCAGTTACAATCAATGTCTGTCCTTTGCAGTCAGCCAGTTTGACAGTTACATCCGGATCGATGGTCATACCGCTTTCCAGGGTAATGATGCCGCCGTCATAGTTCTCAATGATCCTGGGTGCCTTAGTCACACTGGGGTGAGCCTCAGAAGTATCCAGATGAGCTATAAACCCTATAGTAGGGATATCGCCATCCACATTGGCAGGCAGACTGCCATAGATGTATCCCTTATCATCAAGGCGCACATCCTCGATTCCAAGGGCTTTCAGTTCCTCTGTCAGATATTTTGCAAAGTCTATTTGTCCGGGTGTGCTTGGCACCGTTTGGGATTGTTCGTCAGAGCAGGTGTTCCAGCGGACATAATCAAGAAATCTTTCGCAGGTAGTTTTCATAATCAGTCTCCTTTATCGAACTTTATTTCGCCAGCTGGTAGATGGCTTCTGTCATTACTTCCAGCCATATCTTCAGCTTATCCAGCTCCAGACTTTCATTTGCCTGATGCATTGTATCCACCTGGTCAGGCAGCAGACATCCGAAGGCAACACAGTTTTTCATAGTTCTGGAATATGTTGCTCCGCCGGAAGCCATAGGCTGACTCTGAGTATCTCCTGTTACTGTTTTGTACGCATTCATTAAAGTCTGAACCAGCTCGGAATCCTTGGCAACATATAAAGGCTGTTCAATTGATGCAACCTCCATAGTATAACCCGCCTTAGCAATCCTTTCATTGACCTTTGCCTCAATATCGGATACCTGAATACTTACCGGAATTCTGCTGTCACAGCTGAGAACCAGCTTGCCGTCCTTGCTGCTGATCATTCCTACATTCAGTGTAAGCGGACCGGATACCTCATCGGATACCGCTATGCCCATTTTTTCTCCATATAAACATGTTCCAAAATGTTCGTTGTAGAAGTTCACAACCTCGGCAAGCTCACCTGTAAGCGGAAGTCTGCCCAACAGCTCCATCATATAGCTTACCGCATTCTTTCCTTCCTGCAGATGTGCAGCATGAGCTCCCACGCCTCTTGTAACAAGAATCTGCTTTCCGTCCTTTTCTTCAACAGAATAGATGGAAGGATCTTCGCTTTCGCTGATTTCTTTTTTAAGTGTCTCTCCAAGTTCTGCAGGCAGAGCCACCTTTGCTATAGACGGAACAGCGTTGAAGGCATTGCCGCCTTCAATTTCCAGGTCCTCTGTAAGCGGACGTGTCAAGGTATACTGGAGCATTCCCAGTTCTGCATAAGTTACAGGAAACTCTGAGTCAGGAGAGAATGCCAGAGTAGGCAGTTCCGGTTTAACTTTATTAAGGTAATAATCCATGCATCCCCAGTTTGTTTCCTCGTTAGTGCCTAATATGATACGAACCCTTCTCTTCAGCGGAATGTTCATATCCTTTAATATCTTCATGGCATAGAGACATGTCAGTACCGGTCCTTTATCATCCAGAGTACCTCTTCCCCAGATTCTTCCGTCAGCAATTTCTCCGCCCCACGGATCTCTTTCCCAACCTTCTCCTGCAGGAACAACATCCACATGGCCAAGAATGCCCACCATTTCTTCTCCTTCGCCAAACTCGATATGTCCTACATAGTTATCAAAATTTTCTGTTTTAAAACCCAATTCACGGCCCATACGCAGTGCTTCTTCCAGGGCCTTTGCCGGTCCTTCACCAAAAGGCATGCCGGGTTTTGCTTCTCCTTCCACGCTGTTGATACGGCAAAGCGCAGAAATGTCTTTTGCCAATGCATCTAAATACGCATCAGCTTTGCTTCTGAAATCCATAACTTAACCTCTCGTATAATATCTTTTGGGTACATAAATGTACCTTAAAAATTTAATAAATTTTG
>CALZOZ010000017.1 GCA_945828095.1 uncultured Clostridia bacterium | reverse complement strand
GAATTAATCTCTATTTCTTTTTTCTAAAACTCCACAACTATTTTACACTAACTTAAATCTTGTTTTCATGCGGCATCGCCGGAAAACCAGCGTTTTTTCATCAGCAGATAGCAGATGGGTACTGCGTACATATAGACGGCGAAAGGCAGTGAATGGAAATCTGCACCGAAGAAGGAAAGCGGTACACTGCAGCCTATAGACCAAGGGATAAAGCATGCAATAAGGATGACCGAATTTTCCATATCGATGGCGAGCTCTGTCATAGAGGCTTCTACGGACGCATTAATAGAACTGTCGCTGTCAAGATATGGCTTTTTCATCAGATCGCAACACATAAGTGTTGATATGGTCTGATTGCAGAATACTGCTGCTGTGCAGGTACTCATAATGAGCATAATAGCAAACCTGCCTAAGCGTGTACATGCCATGCTGAGCTTTTCCTGTAATTCATCCAGAAGACCTGTGCCGCTGAAAATGCCTGAATAGGAGCTTGAAATCAGCAGAATAAAGACAATTTCCAGCATGGAGACAAGGCCGCCGCCGTTCAGGATTGAGCTAAGCCCCTCGCCCTGTGCTTCGTAGCCTAAAATACAGATCTTTAATATTTCCGGAAGGGCAACTCCCTGAATCAGCCAGGCCACAAGTACACCGGACAATATGCTCAGACCCATTGAAATAAGAACGCTGACCTTTAGCAGGGGGAGTATCAGCATAATAGCTGCGGGAATAAATGCCCACGGCGACAGCACAAATTCTGTTTCAAAGGCTGCTACCATTTCAGCATCTACATGGCTTATAGGATTTAAAAATGAAAGTACTGCATAAACTGCCAAAGTAATTGCCAGAGGAACTAAAGCAGTTCTCATCATTATCTTTACATTATCAAAGATTTCAGTTCCGGTAACGGCAGCTACCATATTGGCGCTTGAAGATACAGGGGAACCTCTGTCGCCGAAGTATATGCCGGACATGAGTACACCTGCGGTAATTACCGGGTCTACACCGCCGCTTCTTGCCAGGGTCATAAAAATTACACCTACAGTCCCTGCTACTCCAAAGGAAGTCCCCAAGGCGTAGCTGAGAAGGCATGAAAGAAGAAAGGCAATCAAAAGAAACAGAGACGGTGTTATGATTTTCATTCCATAGTATACAAAGATGGTTATGGTGCCGGATACGCGCCACGCAGCGGTGACTAGACCGATTACACACATGACTTTAATTACAATAAGAGAGTCTTTGGCGCCTTCAAGTGCCATTGAACCTATTTCTTTGAATCCGAATCCCTTGTGTGCTGCAGCCGCTGAGAAAGCTACAAGGCCTATAAGCAAAGCTATAATCATCGAGTATCCGGTAAAAATCGCTGCTATCATTGAAATAAGAAAAACAATAAACGCAATCAAAAGTGCCATTTTTCACCTCAAAAAAATCCTGGAATTATTATTCGAATTCATTTTACATCTAAATATACATAGTTTCAAGGTGGTTTTCAGCGAAAACCTGCACAAGCAGGGGAAAAATAGACTTTCTGATTGTACTTGAAAAAGAACAAAAAAACTGTTCAAAAAAACAAAAAAACTTCAAAAAGGTTGTTGAAAAAAGAAAAACGATGTGTTACAATACCGACATCGCATAAATTATTGATATTATAAGAAGGCGGAAGATTGACATGAATTTTAGTTTTGTAATTATCAGCATCATGATTATCAGCATTATTCTAGTCCTCCTAGTTGGAGAGCAAAAGGATAGTGCCAAAAGTGATGCCCTGATTTGCAAACTATAATGTTTTGCCTGATAATAAGCAATAACACAGTGTAAATGCAAACCTTACGGATTAAACTTTTGGCCGTAAGGTTTTTTTATGAGTCACCAGAAGGAGGAAGAGGAGAAAATGATGATGACAGGTGCAAAAATACTGATAGAATGCCTGCTTGAGCAGGGGGTTGATACTGTTTTCGGCTACCCCGGGGGCACCATCCTCAATGTTTATGACGAACTGTATAAATATGAAGGAAGGATCAAGCACATTCTGACTGCCCACGAACAGGGAGCATCACACGCAGCAGACGGATATGCAAGGAGTACAGGCAAGGTGGGAGTATGTTTTGTTACCTCGGGACCGGGAGCGACAAACATTACAACAGGAATTGCCACAGCGTACATGGATTCGTCTCCGGTGGTATTCATTTCCTGTAACGTAGGGGAAGACCTCATCGGAAAGGATTCTTTCCAGGAGGTGGATATTACGGGAATAACAATGCCAATTACCAAGTGCAACTATCTGGTCAGGGACGTAAACAAGCTAGCGGACATAGTGCGTGAGGCCTTTGCCATAGCCAGAAGCGGAAGACCGGGGCCGGTATTTATAGATATACTTCAGAATGTATCCGCACAGGAAGCGGATTATACTCCGGTTCCGCAGTCACAGCACTTTACCACGGGAAGGCTTGGAGCACTCATGGAGAGGTCCTCACACAATTTCGAGGCACCTACACCGGATGAGGACGATATAGACAAACTGGTTGAAATGATCAGAAATTCTGAAAAGCCACTGTTAATATGCGGAGGCGGTGTGGTAAGAGGCAGAGCCCATAAGGAATTCCTTGAATTTGCAGAAAAGATAGATTCGCCGGTAGCAATCACGGTTATGGGCGGAGGCGGTTTCCAGGGCAGGAATCCTTTGACCACAGGAATGGTAGGAATGCATGGTTCTCAGGCATCCAATATGGCCTGTGACGGCTGTGACCTTCTCATCGCTGTAGGATGCAGATTTTCCAACCGTGTGGCTTTGGATCCGGAAAGCTTCGCAAGTCAGGCTAAGATAGTGCAGATAGATATAGACAGGGCCGAAATAAATAAAAATGTCAAAACCGACCATCACATCATAGGTGATGCCAAGAAGGTTTTGGAGAGACTTAACAGCAAAATCGAACAGCAGGAACATGATGAATGGAAAAAGTACGTATTTTCTTTCAAGACTGAAACGGAATACGAAGAAGGCGGAGAGGCTCTTACACCGAAGCAGATCACGAAGACGATTGCAAATCTGCTTCCTCAGGACACCATCGTTGCTACGGATGTAGGACAGCATCAGATGTGGGCAATACAGCATTTCCACTATGACTATCCGGGACAGCTGCTGACATCAGGAGGCTTCGGAGCCATGGGCTTCGGACTGGGAGCAGCCATCGGTGCCAAGGTAGGCAATCCGGAAAAGACGGTAATTCATGTTACAGGTGATGGGAGCTTCAGAATGAACTGCAATGAGCTTTGTACGGAACAGTACTACGATATACCGGTAATTACCTTTATTTTTAACAACGGCGTGCTGGGAATGGTAAGACAGTGGCAGACACTGATAAAGGATAAGAGATATTCTCAGACTAATCTGGATAGAGGGCCGGACTTCGTGAAACTGGCAGAGGCATATGGGTTGAAAGGCCGCAGGGTTGCCACCGTTGTCGAGCTGGAGGATGCCATCAAGGAAGCAGTCAGCTGGGGTCACGGCTATGTAATCGACTGTGCTATAGATATGGATGAGATGGTTAAGCCTATGGTAGCAGGCGGAAGCCACATTACCAAATTTATCGTATGCTAGAGAGGAGGGCCCCATGAACGAAATAAAAAAACATACAATAGCAGTTCTGGTGGACAACGAAGCGGGAGTTTTATCCCAGGTTTCCAGACTGTTTTCACGTAAAGGATATAACATAGAATCCCTGGCAGTAGGCACCACTGATAATCCTAAGGTGTCGCGAATAACCATCGAGGTGCTGGCCGATGACGACCATGCATACCTGCTTTCCAACCAGCTGAGAAAGCTAATACCGGTACATTCGCTGAAGCTGCTGCCGCCGGAAAAATCCATCAGAAGAGAGCTGCTGCTCCTCAAGGTTAAAGCGGAGACTGCAGAGAAAAGAAATGAAATCATACAGATCGCAAATATTTTCAGAGCCAACATCGTGGACGTATCCATAGGAGCGCTGACGTTGGCCATGATAGGCGATGAATCTAAAACAGAAGCACTTGAAAACATCCTGAAAGAGTTTGAGGTGCTGGAGCTGGCCAGAACCGGAATCGTAGCTCTTGAACGCGGACAGGAAACAATAAATGAAGAAACAAAAGAAAAAGGAGAATTCAACTATGGCAAAAATGTATTATGAGAAAGATTGTGATATCAACAAGTTAAACGGCAAGAAGATTGCTATCATCGGTTACGGCTCACAGGGTCACGCACATGCACTTAACTTAAGAGATTCCGGCTGTGATGTAATTGTAGGGCTCCGCAAGGGCGGCAAGTCATGGCCTGTAGCAGAAAAAGACGGCTTCCAGGTTATGACTGTTGCAGAGGCAACTAAAGCAGCAGACATCATCATGATTCTGATCAATGACGAGCGTCAGGCAGACATGTACAAGCAGGATATAGAACCTAACCTTACTGCAGGCAAGGCAATCGCTTTCGCCCACGGCTTCAACATCCGCTATAAGCAGATAGTTCCCCCTGCTGACGTTGACGTTTTCATGGCAGCACCTAAGGGACCGGGACACACTGTAAGAAGCCAGTATGTAGCAGGAAAAGGCGTTCCTTGCCTTATCGCAGTTGAGCAGGATGCAACAGGAAAAGCTTACGACATCGCTCTGGCTTATATCGCAGGAATCGGCGGTGCAAGAGCAGGTATCATGGAAACTACAATGAATGATGAGACAGAAACAGACCTCTTCGGTGAACAGACAGTTCTCTGCGGCGGTGTAGTTGACCTGATGAGATGCGGATTCGAAGTTCTGGTTGAAGCAGGATATGCACCTGAAAACGCATACTTCGAATGCATCCATGAAATGAAGCTTATCGTTGACCTTATCAACAAGGGTGGCGTTGCAGCCATGAACTATTCGATTTCCGACACAGCAGAATACGGCGAATATGTATCAGGACCTAGAGTACTTCCTCACGAAGAAGTAAAGGCTAACATGAGAGCTGTATTAAGCGATATTCAGGACGGAACTTTCGCAGGAAAGTGGATTGCAGAGAACAAGAACGGACGTACATTCTTCAATTCCAAGAGAGAACAGCTGGCAAAGCACCCTATGGAAGTTATAGGAAAGCAGCTGCGTGAGCAGATGCTCTGGAAGAACGACTCCAACCTTGACAACGCTTCAAACTAATCGCGACCAGATATCGGAGGATAAAAATGCGTTCAGATTGTATAAAGAAAGGTGTGGAAAGAGCACCTAACAGAAGCCTTTTATTCGCTTTGGGCCTTACTGAGGAGGAAATGAAGCGACCTCTCGTAGGCATCGTAAGCTCATATAACGAAATAGTTCCGGGACACATGAACCTGGATAAGATAACAGAGGCTGTAAAGGCAGGCGTAAGAGCAGCGGGTGGAACACCGATAATGTTCCCTGCCATTGCTGTCTGCGACGGAATTGCCATGGGTCACATAGGAATGAAATATTCTCTCGTTACAAGAGACCTGGTGGCAGATTCCACCGAGGCAATGGTTACGGCCCATCAGTTTGACGGCCTTGTAATGATACCAAACTGCGACAAGAATGTGCCGGGACTCCTTATGGCAGCAGCCAGACTCAACATTCCGACCATATTCTGTTCAGGAGGACCTATGCTGGCCGGACATCTCAAGGACGGAAGACGTACCTGTCTGAGTCACATGTTTGAGGCAGTAGGTGCATACCATGCAGGAACTCTCGATGAAGAGGGGGTTCTTGACTATGAGGAAAACGCATGTCCGTCCTGCGGTTCATGCTCCGGAATGTACACCGCAAACTCCATGAACTGCCTGACAGAGGCCATCGGTATGGCCCTTTCCGGAAACGGTACAATTCCTGCACCTTATTCGGCACGTATACGCTTTGCAAAGGAAACCGGTATGAAGATCATGGAGCTCATCGAAAAGGATATCAAGCCTAGAGACATCATGACGGCGCAGGCTTTCCACAATGCTGAAACCGTTGATATGGCTTTAGGATGTTCCACTAACACCATGCTTCACCTTCCGGCTATAGCCCATGAGGCAGGTATTGAAATAAGCTTCGACATGTCCAATGAAATCAGTGCCAAAACTCCTAACCTTTGCCATCTGGCACCGGCAGGAGACACCTTTATGGAGGATCTTGACAGAGCAGGCGGCGTATATGCCGTGATGAAGGAACTGACCAAAAAGGGACTTCTTGACACCGGCGTTATGACTGTTACAGGAAAGACCATGGAAGAAAACCTTCAAAACGTTTCTAATAAAGACACTGAGGTTATAAGACCGATAGACAATCCATACTCACAGAATGGAGGCATCGCGGTTCTAAAAGGAAATCTCGCACCTGACGGCTGCGTAGTAAAGCAGTCAGCCGTGGCACCGGAGATGATGAAGCACGAGGGGCCTGCTAGAGTATTTGACTCTGAGGAGGAAGCAATAGAGACCATCTACGCAGGAAAAATCAAAGCGGAAGATGTAGTCGTAATCAGATACGAAGGACCTAAGGGAGGTCCGGGAATGCGAGAAATGCTTAACCCGACATCAGCAATCTGCGGCATGGGACTTGGAGAAAGCGTTGCACTGATCACAGACGGAAGATTTTCCGGAGCAACAAGAGGTGCCGCTATCGGACATGTAAGCCCAGAGGCAGCAGCAGGAGGCAATATCGCACTCGTACATGAAGGCGACATTATATCCATTGATATAAAGAACTGCAGTATTGAACTTAAGGTTTCGGACAGCGAGCTTGAGGAAAGAAGAAAAGCATGGGTTTGCCCTGAGCCAAAAGTTAAGACAGGGTATCTGGCAAGATACGCCAAGCTGGTAAGCTCCGCCGATAAGGGAGCTATACTGACAGTATAGCAGGCGCATTGACAGTGAGTCGATGCACAGAAAAGAGGAAAAATAAATGCATCAAGTTAAAATTTTCGATACAACTTTAAGAGACGGCGAGCAGTCACCGGGCTGCAGTATGAACCTGAGGGAAAAAATCGAGGTTGCCAAATGTCTGGAAAAGATGAAGGTTGACATTATCGAAGCGGGCTTTGCAATTTCATCTCCCGGAGATTTCGAGTCGGTAAACACCATTGCAAAGACAATTAAGGACTGTACAGTGGCATCACTTGCAAGAGCGGCTGAAAAAGACATAGATACAGCGTGGGAAGCTGTTAAAGATGCGGTTGATCCAAGAATCCATCTTTTTATCGCTACTTCGCCTCTTCACATGGAGTATAAGCTTAAGATGACTCCTGATCAGGTTCTGGAGAGAACAGCGGCAATGGTCAGATATGCAAGAAATTACTGTTCCAACATAGAGTTTTCTGCAGAAGATGCCACCAGAAGCGATATTGATTTTCTCACCAAGGTTGTGGATGTGGCAATAAAGAACGGCGCATCTGTAATCAACCTTCCGGATACAGTTGGCTATACTACACCATCGGAAATGAGAGCTATAATTGAGCACATGATGCAAAATGTAGAAAACGCTGACAAAGTGGAATTTTCCGTTCACTGCCATAACGATCTAGGTATGGCAGTAGCAAACTCTCTGGCAGGAGTACTTGGGGGCGCAAGGCAGATTGAGTGCACCATCAACGGACTTGGAGAAAGAGCCGGAAATACATCTCTTGAAGAGGTGGTTATGGCAATGAGAACCCGTCCGGATATCTTCGAGGTCAATACAGAAATTGACACTACCAAGATATACAGAGCCAGCAAGACTGTATACAACATAATCGGCCAGAACCCGCCTATCAACAAACCTATTGTGGGCAAAAACGCCTTTGCCCATGAGTCAGGTATTCACCAGCACGGGGTTTTGGCAAACAAGAAAACATACGAAATTCTCACACCTGAGGCAGTTGGAATTACCGCAAACAATATAGTATTAGGAAAACATTCGGGCAAACACGCCTTTGAAGCCCATGTAAACGAAATGGGATATACTCTCTCAGAAGAAGAACTGCTTAAATGTTTCGACGAGTTCAAGGCACTCTGCGATAAAAAGAAAAACATAAACGATGCTGACATTGAAGCTATAGTAATTCATAACACATCGGCCAATGAGGAAGCTCGTCCTGACGAATACGTTCTCGACTGGTTCGCAGTTCATACCAGCAACTTTACTACTGCAACAAGTACCGTATCACTTATAAAGAACGGTAAGAAATATGAAGATGTATGTCTGGGTGATGGTCCTATCGATGCGGCATTTAAGGCTATCGACAAGATCGTTAAACCTGTAAAGCATACTTTCGATTTTTATACTATCAACTCAATTTCCGAAGGTAAGGATACTCTGGGTGATGTAACTGTAAAGCTGCTGGCAGACAACCGTTCTTATGTGGGCAGAGGTCTTTCCACAGATATTTTCGAAGCAAGTATTCTGGCATACATCAAAGCTATAAATAAGATGCAGCGAGCTTACAGCAATAAGGATGGTGCAGTAGAAAAGAAGGAGAACTACAATGACAACTAGAATGACAATGACACAAAAAATTCTTGCTGCTCACGCAGGCATGCCATCAGTGAAGGCAGGTGATCTGATTGAGGCCAAGCTGGATATGGTTCTCGGCAATGACATTACATCACCGGTAGCTATAGACGTATTTGATAAGGCGGGATTCACGAAAGTTTTTGATAAAGAGAAGATTGCTCTCGTGCTGGATCACTATACGCCGTGCAAAGACATTAAGTCAGCACAGCTTTGTGCCATAGTAAGAGAATTCGCAAAGCGTTTTAACATAAAGCATTACTACGATGTTGGAACAGTAGGAATTGAACACGCACTGCTTCCGGAAAAAGGCATCGTAGGTCCCGGGGACTGTATCATTGGAGCAGACTCACACACATGCACATATGGTGCTTTGGGAGCGTTTTCTACAGGAGTAGGTTCCACTGATATGGCTGCAGGAATGGCAATGGGCGAGAACTGGTTTAAAGTACCGTCTGCCATCAAGGTTACACTCAAGGGAAAACTTAAACCTTATGTAAGCGGAAAGGATGTCATCCTGCACCTTATAGGCATGATAGGTGTTGACGGAGCCCTCTACAAATCTCTTGAGTTTACAGGAGAGGGGGTTTCGGAACTTTCAATGGATGACCGTTTTACTATTGCCAATATGGCCATCGAAGCAGGTGCCAAGAACGGCATTTTCCCTGTAGACGAAAAAACCTTAGAGTACATAAAAGACAGATTCCAAAGAGAACCGAAGATTTACGAGGCGGATCAGGATGCTGAATACGACAGCGAGGTTGTGATCGACCTTTCAGAACTGAAGCCTACAGTATCAATGCCTCACCTTCCGTCAAACACCAAAACCGTAGATGAGGTCAAGGGACTTCCTATCAACCAGGTTATCATCGGTTCATGCACAAACGGAAGAATTTCCGATATGAGAGCAGCCGCAGAGGTGCTCAAGGGCAGAAAGGTCGCTGACGATGTAAAATGCATAGTGATTCCGGCCACACAGAAAGTATATCTCCAGTGCGTAAAGGAAGGGCTTGTGGAGATTTTCATCGAGTCGGGATGTGCCGTTTCGACGCCTACATGCGGACCTTGCCTGGGAGGCCATATGGGTATAATGGCTGAAGGTGAAAGAGCTGTGGCCACTACAAACAGAAACTTTGTAGGCAGAATGGGCCATGTTAAGAGCGAGGTTATCCTTGCCAGTCCGGCAGTTGCAGCGGCATCGGCTGTGGCGGGCACAGTGGCTTCGCCTCAGGATTTATAAGGAGGAGACAGAATGGTTACTGGAAAAGTTATAAAATACGGTGATAACATCGACACAGACGTTATTATACCGGCAAGATACCTCAATGCTCCTTCTCCCGAGGAACTGGCCAAGCACTGCATGGAGGATATCGACATAGATTTTGTAAATAAGGTAAAGCCGGGAGACATTATGGTGGGAGGCGCTAACTTCGGATGCGGCTCATCAAGAGAGCACGCTCCTGTGGCCATCCAGGCCAGTGGCATTTCCTGCGTAATCGCAGCAAGCTTTGCCAGAATATTTTACCGCAATGCTATTAACATAGGATTTCCTATATTGGAATGTCCTGAGGCTGCGGAAAAGATACAGAACGGAGATAAGGTTTCCGTTGATTTTAAAACTGGTGTAATCGCTGATGAAACCACCGGCGAAAGCTTCCAGGCGGCAGCTTTCCCTGAATTCATCACACGTATAATCGACGAGGGCGGCCTTCTTAAATATCTTAAGGAAAGACAGGCTGCGAAGGAGGACTAGATATGAAGTACAACATTGCTTTGGTAAAGGGCGACGGCATTGGTCCTGAAATCGTCGAAGGTGCTGTGGCGGTCCTTGAAAAAGTAGGACAAAAATACGGACATGAATTTAATTTTACCGAATATCTGGCCGGAGGCTGTGCCTACGATAACTATGGCAAACCACTGCCTGAGGAGACTGTGGAAGGCTGTAAAAACAGTGACAGCGTCCTGCTGGGAGCTGTAGGCGGACCGAAATGGGACAATGTTCCGTCCGAGCTGAGGCCGGAAAAAGCATTGCTTGGGCTGCGTGCCGCATTGGGGCTTTACACCAATCTGAGGCCGGCTAAAATATATCCGGCGCTTATGGGAGCCTGCACATTGAGACCTGATATCGTTGAAAAGGGATTTGACCTTGTAATAGTCAGAGAGCTGACAGGTGGTATCTATTTCGGTGAAAGAGGCAGAAGAGAAGGAAGATATGGAGAGGAAGCCTTCGATACTGAAGCATACAGCGTTATGGAGATTGAAAGAATTGCTAGAGTGGCCTTTGAGACGGCTCGCAAAAGAAGAAAAAATCTCATAAGCATCGATAAGGCCAATGTCCTTGAAACATCAAGACTTTGGAGACAGACTATAGATAGACTTGCCGCTGACTATCCTGATGTCGAGGTCAGCCATATGTATGTAGACAACGCAGCAATGCAGCTTGTCAGAGAGCCGTCAAGATTTGATGTCGCTGTGACCTCAAATATGTTCGGAGATATTCTATCCGATGAAGCATCACAAATTACAGGTTCAATCGGCCTGCTGCCTTCTGCTTCGCTGGGAGACAGCAAATGCGGCATGTATGAACCTATTCATGGCTCGGCACCTGACATTGCCGGCACGGGTAAGGCTAATCCGATGGCCACAATTTTATCCGCGGCTATGATGCTCAGATATTCCTTTGACCTTTCAGAGGAAGCGGATTGTATAGAGAATGCTGTAAATGCAGTACTTGAAGAAGGATTCAGGACGGCAGATATAGTAGGAAACAGCGGTGCTCAGCCGCTTTCCTGCAAGGAAATGACAGCAAAGATAATAGAAAGACTTTAGAAGAAATGACCGGGAGGATAATAAAATGCTGGATATCAAAATAACAAGAACAACCAGCCCAAAGGCTAAACCGGAAGGTCCTCTGGGCTTTGGAAGAATATTTACAGACCACATGTTTATCATGGACTATACAAAGGGAAAGGGATGGCATGACCCAAGAATCGTTTCTTATCAGGATCTGGTGCTTTCACCTGCAGCCATGGTTTTCCACTACGGACAGGAGATGTTTGAGGGCCTCAAAGCTTATAAGGGTGATGACGGCAAAAGTTATCTGTTCAGACCTGATATGAACGGAAAGCGTACGAACGACACAAACAAGAGACTCTGCATCCCTGAGCTCCCTGTGGACGATTTCGTACAGGCGGTAAAGGCTGTTGTCAAAGAAGATGAAGACTGGATTCCGACAGAACCGGGCACTTCTCTTTATGTCAGACCTTTCATCATTGCTACGGAGCCTTTCCTGGGTGTTGATGTGTCGGAGACATTCATGTTTATCATAATCCTTTCACCAAGCGGCGCTTACTATGAGGAAGGCTTAGCACCTGTAGGCATATGGATTGAGGACGACTATGTAAGAGCAGTACGCGGCGGTATGGGATTCGCAAAGACAGGCGGAAACTACGCAGCCAGCCTGGCAGCACAGGTAAAGGCTCACGATGACGGTTATTCTCAGGTTCTGTGGCTCGACGGTGTAGAAAGAAAGTATATTGAAGAAGTCGGGGCAATGAACATCTTCTTTAAGATTGACGGAACAGTAGTTACACCTATGCTCAGCGGAAGCATTCTGCCGGGTATTACAAGAGATTCCGTACTTACTCTCTGCAGAGAGTGGGGAATCCCTACAGAAGAAAGAAAGATTTCCGTGGAAGAACTTTTGGAAGCACAGAAGAACGGCAAGCTGGAAGAGGTTTTCGGAACCGGAACTGCAGCAGTAATCTCACCTGTAGGCAAGCTTCGTTACAAGGACGAGGTAATGACCATTTCCGGCGGAGAAATCGGACCTCTCAGTCAGAAGATATACGATACAGTAACAGGAATCCAGCTTGGAAAAATTGAAGACAAACACGGCTGGAGAGTAGAGGTAAAATAAACAGACAGGAGGATAGTTATGCATAAGCTGGTATCAAAACTGCTGATATACAGTAATCTGGTAGAGGACAGCATACTCACCAATCTCAGCGGGATTTTTAAATCGTGGGAAAAAGGCGTGGATGAGAAAGAAGAAATTATCGCACGCATATATAAGGAGATAAAGAGAATTCTGGACATTTCCACAGCCTATGGCTTTGACACCAATCTTTGGCATAACTATCTTACATTCCTACTTATTTCCAATGAAAACTCATTCTCTCTGACCTGCGAGAGGACAGGAGCCAGTGAGGATGGTACGGTCAATTATCTGGCAAAGCAAGACTTCAGAATTTTTAAGGCTCTCTTTGACTTTGACTTCGGGCCCATTGAAAGAGCCCTTGGAATTGACTGCTTCACTACTATCTGCAGCTATAAGGCAGTAGCCAAGAGGGAAAGGGTATATAACCGAAATGTCAGCGAAAAGGTCCGGGAATTGAGCCTGAAGATTGCAGCGGCAGAAGGCGAGGAAGAAATTTTCCGCCTTGTGACAGACCATTATAAGCGGTACGGTGTAGGACTTTTCGGTGTGAACCGGGCTTTCCGCATCAGGAGAAACGGTGCCGGCGGCCGGCTGGACTTTGTTCCGATAAACAACGCTGATTCTATCAGACTGGATGATCTGGTAGGATATAAGATACAGAAGGAACAGCTGGTGACAAACACCAGGGCCTTTGTTGAAGGGAAGGCGGCTAACAATGTACTCCTTTACGGTGACAGCGGTACAGGCAAGTCCACCAGCGTAAGAGCCGTGCTCAACGAATACTATGACAAGGGCCTGAGAATGATTGAGATTTATAAGCATCAGTTCCGTGACTTGTCAGATGTAATTGCACAGATAAAAGACAGAAATTACTTTTTCATTATCTTTATAGATGACCTTTCCTTCGAAGAGCACGAGGTGGAATATAAATTCCTCAAGGCTGTAATCGAAGGCGGAGTTGAATCAAGACCGGACAATATTCTGATTTATGCCACATCCAACAGGCGTCATCTCATAAAGGAAACCTGGAATGACAGAAATGATATGGAATTTAACGGTGAAATTCATCGTTCAGATACGATGGAGGAAAAGCTTTCTCTTTCGGCACGTTTTGGGGTGCTGATAAATTACTCTATTCCTAATCGCCAGGAATATCACGAAATCGTGGAAGCCCTGGCTGCTAAGCAGGGAATAAAGATGGAAAGGGACAAGCTGCTCCTTGCAGCAAACACGTGGGAACTGCGCCACGGAGGTGTTTCAGGCAGAACAGCCCAGCAGTTTATAAACTATCTGGAAGGAGAACAGGACACTAATGGTTAAACTGGATAAAATATATCAGGCCGCTTTCGTACTGAAGGAGGCCGCTAGACGTACAGACCTAATCTATTCAGAAAAGCTTTCGGGCAATATGTCCGGAGGTGCAGAGATTTATCTTAAGACGGAAAATCTGCAGGTAACGGGAAGCTTTAAGCTAAGGGGAGCTTACTACAAAATAAGCCAGCTTACAGATGAGCAGAAAAAAGCCGGAATTATTGCCTGCAGTGCAGGAAACCATGCTCAGGGTGTGGCGCTGGCAGCGACAAAGATGGGCATAAAGAGCATCGTCTGCATGCCGGATGGTGCTCCGATAAGTAAGGTGGAGGCCACAAAGGCACTGGGCGCAGAGGTTAGACTGGTACCCGGAGCTTATGATGATGCATATAACGAAGCACTTAGACTTCAGGAGGAAACAGGTGCAACTCTCATTCATCCTTTCGATGATGATGAGGTTATCGCAGGACAGGGCACCATTGGCCTTGAGATTCTTGATCAGCTTCCTGAGGTTGATGCGATTATCGTCCCTGTAGGCGGCGGTGGACTTGTTTCAGGCGTGGCTTGTGCGGTAAAACAGCTCAATCCTAATGTTAAGGTATACGGAGTGCAGGCGGAGAAGGCCGCTTCCATGGTAGAAAGCCGTGCTGAGGGCAAGCCTGTTACCTTAAGCAGTGTAGCCACCTTTGCTGACGGCATAGCTGTAAAGCATCCGGGAGACAGAACATTTGAAATAATAAACAACTATGTGGATGATGTGGTGACCGTAAGCGAGGATGAAATCGCAACGGCTATCCTCACGCTCATAGAAAAGCAGAAGCTCATCGCTGAAGGCGCGGGAGCAGTAAGCGTGGCAGCGGCTCTTTTCAACAAGCTCCCTATCGAGGGCAAAAAAGTCGTTTGTATTGTCTCCGGAGGCAATATAGATGTGAACATCCTTTCCCGTGTAATAACCAGAGGCCTTGTTACAACCGGCAGAACAACCACTTTGCAGATTGCTCTTGAGGATAAGCCGGGCCAGCTGGTGGGTGTAAGCTCAATTGTATCAAACTGCGGCGGTAATGTAATCAGCGTTCACCATGAGCGTTCCGATGCAAACATGGCTATCTCAAGCTGCTTCCTCAAGATAGGTATGGAGACCCGTGACTTCGAGCAGATAAAGCAGATTCGCGATGCTCTGACGGCGGCTGGATTTAAGATAGTATCGTAAGTTCTGATGCCGCACCGGTACATCGAGGGGCATCCATGAAAATTTACTGGAAAATTTTATGCAAATGTTGGCGTTTTTTGAGTTCTAATTAAAAAACGCCAACTTTTTTACTGTCTGGTACGAAATTATATGGTTCATTGGCTGAATGTACGGGAAAAAGGAGAACTCAGAGCCTGAAAACAGATAAATATCAGGCGGGTATTGGAAAAAAACATGTGATATGTAAAAATATTGCTTAATGATTTCCTTTATATTACTGTAAGCTCAATTGCGATGTTGGCATTTTTTTCGAAAGAGGCTCAATATGCCAACAACCTGTAGACAGTTGAAGAGTTTTTTAAAACTGTCTCATTGCATGTCTTTATAAAATGTAGTATGCTTGCCTCAGGAGGTAGGTTCATATGGCTAATGAAGATAAGAAGGATTTTAACGCTATGCTGAGGGACAGCAAGGATATGCCGAAGTTTCAGACAATAACGGATCAGAAGAGCATTGAAAAGTATGGGGGAGACCGTATGTACTTCGCTCCGCCTATAGAATATGACAGGATTATGAGAACAATTCCATATGGCAGGCTCACCACCGTCGGCGATATACGCCAATTTTTTGCACGTCAGAGCGGTGCTGATTTTACAGAACCCATTACTGCGGGGATATTTGTTTCAATTGCAGCCTGGGCCAGCTTCCAGCGCACAGAGGATGAGACTCCTTACTGGAGGACTCTTAAGGCAGGAGGTGAACTGAATCCGAAGTATCCGGGAGGCGTAGAAGACCAAAAGGAGAAGCTGGAAGCCGAAGGTCATACTATCATCAAAAAAGGCAGAATCAACATCCGGTACTATGTGGAAGATTACGAAAATTCAATTTTTCCTTTGGAATAAAAGAGAGTAAAGACGGTGTAATCTCGTGAGAGGCTGCGCCGTTTTCTTGATTATGTTGTTAAATTGGAAGTGTCAAACTCCCGTGTAGCTGCCGGCTGCATTCGAGTGGGGATCTCGCAGCATGGCGGACTGAAGCCTTTGACGCAGAACAAACTCCCGAATTAAATGTAAAAAATTTGTTTTTTAGGTGAAAGAGTGGTATAATACTACGGTACATAAGCTCAATGATTTTGTGGGAAAGGGGGATAAAGATGGCGGCATTAAAGAAAAAGACACCTTGGGAACAGGAATGGCAGAACCTTTCCAAAAAAGAGGAAAAATTTGTCGCCCGAAGAGAGGAAGGCCCCACATCGGTGCTGGTCAAGAAGCTGGACCGTTTTATACCGGAAAAACTCAGCGGCACTCTGAACGCGGCTTTCTTCAAGGGGTTTCAGGTGATTTTTGAAAAGGGTACAGGCATAATTGAAAAAACGTATAATAAAGATAAAAAAGAGGCGAATTTCAAGGTTGACACCTATGCTCACGAGCTTATGAACAACAAGAAGTCGGCCAGAACTTTCACCAAGAGGGCGAAATCGGCCAAGGCTGCCAATCTGATGATTTCCAGCGTAGAAGGAATAGGACTTGGACTGGTAGGGGCCGGAATTCCCGACATACCCCTCTTTATCGCCATGGTGCTTAAAAGTGTCTACGAGGTAGCATTAAGCTATGGCTACGAATACGAAAGTGACGAGGAAAAGATATTCATCCTTAAGGTAATAGAGGCGGCTATGTGCGACGAGGACGAATTTATTGAGAAAAACAATGAGTTGAATGATATCATTGACTACATCGCCGCTAACGGTGATGAAATAGGCAGGTGGAACATTGATAAGGAGGAGCAGATGAGGGCAACCTCGCGGAGCCTTTCCGAAGAAATGATTTACACCAAATTCCTGCAGGGCCAGTTTGTAATCGGCATTGCAGGCGGGGTTTTTGACCCCATTTATGTTAACAGAATCAGCAACTATGCTGTTCTGAAATACAGGAGGAGGTTTCTGAGAAGCAAGATGGCTTAACGGGCAGAAAAGCCCAAAGTTCGGCGTTTCGGAAAACCAAAGTGAGTTCGAGACCTTCCTCACTATAAACAAAACTAAAGGAGAAAAACAAATGAACGAGAAAACACTTAACCTGACCTGGGCGGCGCTTATTGCTGCCCTCTATGTGGTGCTCACCTTTGTGGCTAATGCTGCGGGACTTGCCAGCGGGGCCATTCAGGTGCGGCTGTCAGAGATGCTTACCATCATGCCCCTGCTTACCTGGGCTGCAGTTCCGGGCCTTGCAATAGGATGCGTGCTGGCAAACTTTCTCACAGGCTGTGCATTATGGGACATAGTATTCGGCTCCATTGCAACCCTTCTAGGAGCTCTGGGAACCTACTATATCGGACGCAGAAAACCCGCACTGGGGCCGATATTTCCTATTGTGAGCAACGCACTGATAGTACCTCTGGTATTGCAGTATGTTTACGGACTTGAGGGAAGCTACTGGTATTTTATGGCCACTGTAGGCGCCGGAGAAATAATTTCCTGCGGAGTTCTGGGATGGCTGCTGTACAAGGTTTTAAAGCGTACAGGCGTTTTTACCGGGACAGGTCAAAATATATAAAAGGAGTAAAATATGGCAGTAAGATTAAACGAAGATAAGGAAATTGTAGCGAGAATAAAAGAAGGCCTTAAAAAGAAGGGCGGATATTGCCCTTGCCGGCTGGAAAAGATTGAGGAAAACAAGTGTATCTGCCAGGAGTTTAAGAATCAGATTGCAGACCCTGAATTCGAGGGATACTGCCACTGCATGCTTTACTACAAGAGCAGAGACTAGAGAGAGGGATAGAAATGAAGATCGTTTTACTGGAGCCCCTTGGAGTGTCCAAGGAAAAAATCGAAAAGCTGGCTGAGTCTTTCGTAAAGGCAGGTCATGAGTTTACACCGTATTATACTTTGGCAGCTGATGAGGTAGAGCAGCTGGAAAGGGTTAAGGATGCTGATGTCATCATAATGGCAAACCATCCATTGACTTCAGGTGTTATTGAGCAGTGTGAAAATCTTAAGTACATATCGGTTGCCTTTGTGGGCATCGATCATATCGGAAAGGATGCCTGCCAGGCAAAAGGCATAAATATTTCCAATGCAGCCGGTTACTGCGATGATGCGGTGGCTGAACTGAGCATAGGACTTGCTATGGACTGTCTGAGAAACATAAGTGCAGTTAACGATGTCATAAGACATGGCGGAACAAAGGACGGTCTTGTGGGCCATGAGCTTCGCGGAAGAACGGTGGGCGTTATCGGCACAGGAAGAATAGGCAGAGCTGCAGCAAGGCTCTTTAAAGCCTTTGGATGCCAGCTGCTCGGTTACAGCAGAACCGCACGAAGTGATGCAGAGGCAGAAGGTATCCGATATGTAAGTCTTGACGAGCTTCTCACGCAGAGCGACATCGTAACTATTCATACACCTCTTACAGATGAAACTAAGAATCTTATCAGCAAAGATAAAATCGCTCTTATGAAAAATACTGCCATTCTTATCAATACTTCACGAGGACCTGTTGTGGATAACGCTGCCCTTGCAGAGGCATTAAACGAAGGCAGACTGGCAGGGGCCGGCATAGATGTTTTCGATGGAGAACCGCCGCTGGCAGAAGATTATCCGCTGCTTCACGCCAAGAATGCAGTATGTACATCGCATGTAGGCTTTGCTACCATTGAGTCCATAGACAGGAGAGCCGAAATCGTATTCGACAATGTGGCCAAGTGGATGGAAGGCACAGTGCAGAATAAGATGCTGTAGCCATTACTAAGAACAAAAATAAAAAAATACCCGCAGGCATAAAACAAGCTTGCGGGTTTTGCTTTACTTTTAGCTTAATATTCTCAGACCGCCTATCAGAGGGATTTCCTTTTCTTTTCCCTGCATTGCATAAACCAGACCCATGATCCAGAAAATGAAAATTATCAGATAGCCGATTGGAATGGCTATCCAGCCTATGATAGGTATGAAGGCCAGAACCTTTCCTATAACTCCCCAGATGATGTTGGCGAGAATGAGTATAAGTGACTGGTTCAGATGGAATTTTGATTCCTCTCTGGTGCCGCACAGCAGTGCGATAAGCCAGCCCACTATAGTAATATATGAAACTATATCTGTTCCCTTTTTAGTCATTTCAAATCCTCCTAAAGTCCCAAAAGATGTTTGTCCAGCAGTTCTACTGCATCTGTGATACATCCATCACAGCTTCTGAGAGGTTTTCCGGTATCCACACCTTTAATCTCGCGGCATATGATGGAGCCGTTTTTATCTGCAAACTCCCTGATAAGGGTCTGCATCATCTGATAGCATTCCTTTTTTGTGCCTGGATGATCAAGGTTTCCGTCACTGATTTTAAGGCCTGCCACTATTGCCATGGCGCTTACAGCACCGCAGGTACCCATTGCACCCATTCCGAAGCCCAGAGCCTCAGACATTCTGAAAGCTTCTACAGGGTCTGCCCCCATAACATTACAGAAGGAGCAGACTACAGACTGTGCACAGTTGAAACCGTGCTTATGTAAATTGATTGCTTGTTCTTTTCTGTCCATTTGCATTACCTCATTTTACTATGAATTTAGGATTTTGTTTCTTTACATCAGGGTCTTTAACAATCTGTTCAGGAGGAATCTCCAGAAGTTCGGGATTCCTGTAATATTTGTTGAGCTCGCGGAAGCAGCGGCCATAATAGTGACCGTTGGCAATACGCTCGTCTGTGACGATGCCTAAAGGCATGATTTTTCTTTCCTCTACCGTTTCACCGTTTTTCTCCACACGCTTTTCAGGCTGTCCCATAGAGATGAATATGCCGGTGGTACCAAATTCGTAAAGATGATGGTAGATGGCATTAGTCCTTATAGAAGCCAGATTTGTTATGAAAAGGCTTGTGTGGAAAGGGCTGGCGTTTATAATGGAAAACGGAAGTGTAAAGTACTTATCGATAAACTTAAGAACTCCCACTGCGGCCCCAACGAGGAAAGGAATCCTCACAAGGCTTGCCATCAGTTTATCCATTGCGTTCTGTGAAGTAGGATGCTGAGTGCGCTCTATGGCATCCTGAACCTTCTGGTTGACGGTAAAGATATCGTCGTCAAGATTAAAGTACAGCTTGTTTACTGTATCGCTGGTTTTGCCCGGCTGCAGGGTTACGAAAGATACGCAGAAGTGATTGCGCGCATAAATTTTCCTGTTCATGACAAAACGGTTGAGGAAAGGGTTCTGAGACGCTATCCTCAGAGCACCGGCGATGATAATGCTCATATGGCTCATGTTTATGCCTTTTTTTCGGCACTTTTTAATGTAATCCTGCATTAAGTCTAAATCTATGTCTACGGTAACTGAGTTGGAAGCATCGTAGCGGTAAGGCATTATATAAGGTACCAGTTCATACATAGCGTCGTTGCCGCGCACGCGGTAACCATCGGCTCTATACATAAAGTTGCCCTCCTTTGTTAAGAATGTGTTAATAAATCCAATTTTATTATACCTTAAAGAGAATAGGTTTACAAGTTTTTTACCGGAATATGGGCACGATTCCCGGGTGCTCTTGCCTATGAAGCCTCAAATATGGTATACTATATCTGTTAAGTTAAAAGCGTTCAGTATAATTTATTAATCATAGGAAGTGAAATATGAAAACTTATCTTTTTAAGGAAGAGGATTACAATACGAGCAGATGGACCGGGGGCCAGACCAAGGAACTGGCCATTTACCCTGCGGAAAGCAAATACCTTGACCGTAACTTTATCTGGAGACTGAGTTCGGCAACTGTTGAAGTAGAGGAATCTGACTTTTCAAAACTTCCTGACTACGACAGAGTGCTCATGGTTCTGGAGGGAGAGGTTGTACTCAGCTATGAGGGCCAGCGTGTAGCTCGTCTTAAAGAGCTGGAGCAGGACCGTTTTGACGGGGCTTGGAAAACTAAGAGCTTCGGCAAGATAACAGATTTTAATCTGATGGTCAGAAAGGGAAATGAGGGATATGTGGACTTGATATACCCTGAGTCTGCAAAGAAAGACTTTACATCTGCATTTGACACCAAGCTTCCGCTGGCAACCCATGCTCTTTACTGTAAAGAGGGTTATGCTGTTGTAACATGCGGAGGAGATACTCACATGATGTCTGCCGGGCAGCTCATGGTTCTGGAGTATGACCGCGGTGAAACTGCCGAATATTCTATAATGGGCGAAGGTGTAATTATCCGCTCGCAGATATTTTACGGTGATATGAAGAAAGAACTTTTTGCTGAAGAAATTCCGGTTGAGAAAGCTTCCTTCGATGATTTCAAATGCTGCATGTATCTGGCCAATGTCCAGTTCAGGTGGGCTAAGTATTTAGTGAAGAAACTTCAAAGCCAGTGGTTTGATGAGGCGCTTTCCTCTGCCATAAGAAAGGTGGAAAAGTTCTATCTGACTACCATAGCCTTTATGGTAGGATTCATCGGAATTTTTGCTATGCTGATTTATGGGAATATTTCCAACGGCACTGCGGTACTTTTGGTTGCCGCCTGGATTCTGGCAGATTGCCTGCTGGTTTCACCTCTTATCTATATGCCGTTCATGCCTAAACCGGTGAGAAAGCATATCAAGGATATTAACAACCTGACACCTTACGAACAGCGTGTCAGGGAAGAAGAGCTTGGACGCAACGAGCATCTGGAAAAGGTGATGAAGAAATATAAAAACAGCGGCAGGAATCTGGGAAATTAAAAATAAAATATATGTTGAGGAACCGTGTAGCAGTTGATATCAGCCGACTACACGGTTTTTTTGTGCCTGAAAACACCGCTGGAGTATAATGCATACAACCTAAAAAAATAAAGGGAAAGTACACTTTTTTTTTGATTTTTTAAGTAAGCGGCCTAAAAAAATCTATATTTTCGTAAAGTGCCGTTATCTATTGTCAACCTTTTTCCTATCTAATAAAATGTTGACGAAATTAACAGAAGGAGGGACTAAATATGCCGGAAGTCAGCGAAAAAAACAAAGAAGCCCTTGAACATATACAAGGCGTTCTTGATTCGGACAGCTTTGTGGAAATTGGCGAAAAAATAGCAGCTGGAGTAATTACCGGTTATGGAAGTATCGATGGCTGTCTTGTATATATATTTGCTCAGGATAGAAATGAAAGAGGAGGCAGCTTTGGTGAGGCACAGGCCGCAAAGCTGATAAGGCTGTATACCATGGCAATCAGGTCTAAAGCCCCGGTAATAGGCTTCCTGGATTGTGCAGGTATTCGCATCGAAGAAGGAGCAGGAGCACTTGCTGCTTTTGCAGATGTGTATAAAATTCAGGCGGAAGCATCCGGGAAAATTCTTCAGATAATGACAGTATGTGGGGAATGCATCGGGTGTATGGAAACTATGGCGGCTCTTTCAGATATAGTGTTCAGAAACAATTCAGACACCGCAGAGGAAATACGCAGCCTTATAAGTATGCTTCCTGCAAGTGTATCAGGAAGCATGCCTTTGATTGAGAGCGAAGATGATTTAAACCGTGCCTGCAGTTGGATTTCAGATAAAAAGGAAAGGGGTTCTGAGCTGCTGAAAGAACTTTCAGATGACGGAAAATTCATAGAAATCAACAAGGAAAGTGCAAGAGAGATCTCGACCGGTTTCATTGCACTGGCAGGAAGAGCAGTAGGAGGAATTGCGGCAGACGCCGGTATGATTGTAAGCCGTGAAGCATCAATAAAGACTGCCGGGTTCATCAACATGTGTTCCAAATTTCAGATTCCTCTGCTGAATGTGATAGGCGGCTGCGGGTTTGATGAACCGGCAAGTGCAAACATGATAATAAAGGCATTGTCAAATTCAGATGTTATGATTGTAAACCTGATTGCGGGAGAAGCAGGCGGAAGTTATTACAGTGTATTCAACAGCAAGGGATGCGGTACGGACTATACCCTTATGTGGGATGATGCTTCAGTGCAGATAATAAATCCTTTGCACGCTGCTGATATTTTATACCCTAATCTGAGCCTGAAAGAGCTTGAAGAAAAAGCTGCCGAATATAAGGAAAATCAGTGCAGTGCAGAGACCATGGCAAGGTGCGGGTATGCTGACAAGATAATAAGGCCCGAAGAAAGCCGCAAATATCTCATAGGGGCATTTGAAACCCTGGCAAATGTCAGGAGGTAGGAAGATGGGACTAGGTGAAATACTTTCCAAAGCCGCTCTGAATACATGCCTTGGAATGGGAACGGTTTTCCTGATGCTTCTTTTTATCAGCTGTGTAATTTATCTATTGAGATTTATCCCTGACAAGAAGGAAAAAAGGGCAGAGACTGAGCAGATTTCTTATAAAGAACAACAGGAATTTTCTGATGATGACGAAATTGCTGCGGTAATTGCCGCTGCATTGCAGGCCTTTGAAGAAGATGAAAAAGAGGAAGAGAGTGTGACCCGGACCGCGACAGTATTTACTGCTAGAAAAATCAGAAAAAGGTGAAGTGAATGAAAACATACATAATCAAAGTAAACGGAAAAGTATATGAAGTAGAAGTTGAAAAAAAAGAAGGAGCCTCAGCCACTGTGACAAATATAGCGCCAGCCGCTGCCCCGGTTCCTCATGCTGAAACTAAGAACGCACCTGCATCAGGAGCGGAAGCTGCCGGCGTTCCTGTAGAGTGCGGCGCAACGGGGAAGATATGGAAGATAGTTAAGGCGGAAGGCGAGAAGGTGGCCAAGGGCGAGGCAGTGGTTATTCTGGAATCCATGAAAATGGAAATACCGGTTGTTTCGCCGGTAGAAGGAACAGTAACAAGGGTCCTTGTGACAGAAGGAAGCGATGTTGAATCAGGAAAGAGAATCGCACTGGTTGAACCGAAATAAGGGAAAGTGAGGCTGGTCATGAGTTATATATTTGATACTCTGGGAAATCTGGCAGGACAGACAGCCCTGGGAACCCTTACAGCAGGGAACTTCCTGATGATTGCTGTAGCATGTGGATTCATGTACCTGGCTATCGCCAAGCAATATGAACCTCTGCTGCTTTTGCCCATTTCCTTTGGAATGCTGCTTGTAAATATATATCCTCCGATTATGGAGGAAGGCGGTCTTTTGCACTATTTCTATATGCTGGACGAGTGGACTATACTGCCATCCCTGATTTTTCTGGGAGTGGGAGCACTTACGGACTTCGGACCGCTGATTGCAAATCCAAAGAGCTTCTTGCTTGGAGCAGCGGCACAGTTTGGAATATTTGCTGCGTATATACTGGCTATGGGTTTTGGATTTAATGATATGGCAGCCGCTGCAATCGCTATAATCGGCGGCGCTGACGGCCCTACATCAATTTTTCTGGCCATGAAGCTGGGACAGACAGACATAATGGGACCGATTGCGGTCGCAGCCTATTCATATATGTCACTGGTACCTATCATACAGCCTCCGATAATGAAGGCATTGACCACTGAGGAGGAAAGAAAGATAAAGATGGAACAGCTCAGAACGGTTTCTAAAAAGGAAAGAATTCTCTTCCCTATAATAGTAACGATTCTGGTATGCGGTCTGCTTCCGTCTACAACACCGCTTGTAGGCATGCTGATGCTTGGAAATCTCTTCAGAGAAAGCGGAGTTGTTCGACAGCTGACCGAAACAGCGTCAAATGCACTGATGTACATCGTGGTAATCCTGCTGGGAACTTCAGTAGGTGCGACCACCAGTGCGGAAGCTTTTCTTAAATGGGATACAATCAAGATTGTTATCATAGGATTTTCCGCATTCTGCTTCGGGACAGCTGCAGGAGTGATTTTTGGAAAGATCATGTGCAAGCTTTCAGGTGGAAAGATTAATCCGCTTATCGGATCGGCAGGAGTTTCAGCAGTTCCTATGGCAGCTCGCGTGGCCCAGAAGGTCGGCGCAGAGGCAGATCCGACAAACTTTCTTCTTATGCACGCCATGGGGCCTAATGTTGCAGGTGTAATAGGTACTGCAGTGGTAGCAGGCGTATTTATGGCTATTTTCGGAATATAGAAGTTGAGGTGAAACGCAATGAAAAAGCTTAGAATAACCGAGACCGTGCTTAGAGACGGTCATCAATCACTGGCCGCAACCCGCATGAGCACTGATGATATGATTCCTGTCCTTGAAAAAATGGATGAAATAGGGTATTACTCCCTTGAATGCTGGGGCGGAGCAACTTTTGATGCATGCCTCAGATTTCTGGACGAGGATCCGTGGGAACGGCTTAGAGAAATAAAGAAAAGAGTTAAAAAAACACCTTTACAAATGCTTCTGAGAGGACAGAATCTGCTGGGATACAGGCATTATGCCGATGATGTTGTTGAATACTTTGTTCAGAAATCAATTGCAAACGGTATTGAAATAATGAGAATATTTGATGCGCTGAATGATCTGAGAAATCTTGAAACGGCGGTCAATGCAGCTAAAAAAGAGGGCGGACATGTGCAGCTTGCAATGGCATATACAACAGGCAGAGCATATACACTTGATTACTGGAAAAAGCTTGCCAATGATATGCAGAGTATGGGTGCAGATTCAATTTGTATTAAAGACATGGCAGGAATACTGCTTCCTAAGGAAGCGCGAAGTCTTGTTACTGCCCTTAAGGAGACTGTCTCGATCCCTATACAGCTTCACAGCCACTGCACATGCGGAACTGCTCCTATTGTGTATATGGAGGCAGCAGCTGCGGGATGTGACGGAATAGATACTGCAATTTCGCCTTTTGCACTCGGTACCAGTCAGCCGGCAACAGAAGTGATGGTAGAAGCTTTTAGAGACACTGAGCAGGATACAGGTCTGGACCAGAGAAAGCTGGCAGAAATCGCAGATCATTTCAAGGTCATCAGAGACAGATTTTTAAATGAAAAAATTATAGATCCAAAGGTTATGAGCATAGATTTTGAAGGGCTGCTGTATCAGGTGCCGGGAGGGATGCTTTCTAACCTGGTTTCTCAGCTTAAAGGACAGAAGGCTATGGATAAATACAACGAAGTCCTTAAAGAGATCCCGCGAGTAAGGGAGGACCTTGGAGAACCTCCCCTTGTAACGCCTTCATCCCAGATAGTGGGGACTCAGGCAGTACTTAATGTTCTCAGCGGAGAGAGATATAAGATTATTTCTAAAGAAACCAAGGGAATCCTGAGAGGAGAGTATGGTAAAACGGCCGTGCCGTTTAATGAAGAGGTACTGAAGAAGGCTATAGGAGATGAAAAACCTGTTACGGTAAGACCGGCAGACTTAATACAGCCTGAACTTGATAGTCTGGAGAGTGAACTTGGAAGCTTCAAGGAAAAAGATGAGGACATCCTAAGTTATGCTCTTTTCCCTCAGGTTGCCTCAGAGTACTTTAAACGCAGAGCGGCAAAGAAAGAGGGACTAGACCCTGACAGATTTGATTATACAAACAAAGCGTATCCGATTTAAGGGAGGTAGATTACAGTGATTATTGCAAATGAAAACGGAAGAAAAAGCATCGGCGTTCCGGATAAATTGTTCGGAGTATCTCAGAAGGCCAAGGAGAGAAAGGCAGAGCTTGGAAAGGATAAGGTTATAGATTCCACCATTGGCGTTCTTCTTGATGATGAAGGGCAAATTGTAGTGCTGGATTCGGTTATGAAGGCAATCAGGATGCTGGGGCCGGAGGATTATGCACCTTACGCACCTATTATAGGACTTCCGGAGTATCTCGAAGCGGTAAAGAACATAGTTTTTATAGACGGAGTGCCGGAAGGCTGCCACGTAAGAGCCTGCTATACTCCGGGGGGAACAGGAGCAATAAGACATGCAATTTCCGCATACACAAAACCCGGAGATAAAATTCTCACTTCCGACTGGCACTGGGGTCCATACAATATTGTGGCTCAGGAAATCGGCAGAGAGGTTGCCACATACCAGCTGTTCGATGAAAAAAAGCATGTAAATTACCATAGCTTTGATGCTGAGCTGGACAAAATTCTGAAAGTGCAGGATGAGACCGTGGTGATTATAAATACCCCGGCTCACAACCCTACAGGATATACCTTTACATATGAGGACTGGGATAATGTGCTTTCTGTAATCAAGAAGTATAAGAATAAAAAAATTGCTGTTCTTGTGGATATTGCCTATCTGGATTTTTCGGGTGATGCCCATGAATATAGAGGCTTCCTGAATAAATTAGCCGGACTTCCTGAAAACATTTTACCGCTGATTGCATTCAGCGCATCAAAGGGATACACAATGTACGGCATGCGCTGCGGAGCAATCATGTGCATGGCACCAACGAAGGAAATTGCAGATGAATTTCGAGATGTTGCAAGCGTTGAATCCAGGGGTTCATGGTCCAACGGAAACAGAGCTGCCATGAAGGTGATAGCAAACATTCTGGAAAATCCGGAGCTTTATGAGGAAGTAAAAAAAGAAAGAGAAGGATGGCTTGTAAAACTCCGCAGGAGAGGAACGGCCTTCGTGGAGAAGGCAAAGGAAGTGGGCCTGGATATCATACCGTATGATTCCGGATTCTTTATCACGATTCCTTGTGATAACCCGGATGAAATCTGCGCGAAATTGCAGGAAAAGAATCTTTTCACCGTACCTTTGAGCAAGGGTATAAGGGTTTCCGTTGCATCAAACACAATTGACGAATGTCAGCGGATGCCGGAAATCATTAAAAGCCTCTTTATTTAAGTTTAACATCGTGAATGCTGCTGCAAGGATATTTGTATAAAACCTGCAATAATATCCTGCGGCAGCTTTCATTTTTTGGAGTTATATGATATACTGTACCTGATTTCGCAAATGTTCTGATGATTTAATCGTGAGAAAGACAAGAAGGTTAGTTAGTAATGAAAGCATTGGATACAATAGATAAAGAAATACTTAAAAAACTACAGGAAAATGCCAGAATTCCGCTGAAAGATCTTTCGGCAGAAGTATTCCTTACAACGCCTGCCGTTTCCGCAAGAATAGAAAAGCTTGAAAAGGAAGGATATATCAAGGGCTACCATGCGGAAGTTGATATCGAAAAGCTGGGATACGTGGTCAAGGCATATATTATGATAACTGTTAAACCTGAGGATATAAAGAAGTTCTATACATTTGTAGGTAAGCAGGAATGCGTCATGGAATGCAGCCATATAACAGGGCCCTATTCCATGATAGTCAAGGCTGCCTTTCCAAGCACAGTGATGCTGGAGGTATTTCTGGGCAAGCTGCAGAGCTTTGGAAAGACGGAAACTCAGGTGGTGTTTTCCACATTTATAGAAAATCATTAAGAAAACCTCTGTTGCGGGTGAAAAAATTTCCCTGCAAACAGAGTTTTTTTATGGGATATTTCACGGCCTCAGAGGGTATTAATTGTGAAAAGCTTTTCAGAAAAGAAACAGAGGTAAAGGTGATGATGAACGAAAGCAGGTTCACCGCCCTGGCAGAAAAATACATGGATATGGTCTATCGCATAGCCCTCAATGCTGTAGGGAGTGCGGCCGATGCAGAGGATGTGGTTCAGAATGTGATGCTGAGACTTTATCGGTCAGACCCGGATTTTGAAAGTGAGGAACATGCCAGGCGCTGGCTTATCCGTGTGGCCGTAAATGAGTCAAAACGTCTTGTCGGGCTGCCGTGGAAAAAACGGGAGGCATCCTTTGAGGAGGCGCTTAATATTGCAGCCGGGGCGGACGGCCTTCAAAGAAGTCTTTTAAAGAAGGTTGCCGGACTGCCGCCCAAGTACAGGGTGCCCATGTATCTATATTACTTTGAGGGGTATTCGGTGAAGGAGATTGCTGAGCTTACAGGAAGTAAAATATCAACTTTGCAGACCAGACTTGCCAGAGGCAGGGAAAAGCTCAGACTGGTATTAGAGGAGGAAATGAAATGAGCGAAATAAAGAATATGAGAGAAAAAGCGGAAGACGGCTTATACAGAGGCACATATAGAGATGCCTTTGAACAGGTGAAGATGAGGACAGAGGCCAGAGAGAAAGTTCTGAGTATTGCCGCAGAAGGTGAGAGAAAAAGAAGCTTCCATGGCAGAAGAAGATTTTCCATGGCAATGGTGGCCTGCATGGTGGTGGTTCTTATCACAGGCACAGCATTAGCTGTAACCGCAGGCGGAGGATTAAAGAGATGGTTCTCTGATGAATGGGGATACAACAACGACGGAGAAATGCCGGCAGAACAGCAGCAGCTAGTTGATAGTCTTGCCACACCTGTAGGAATCAGCCAGACCGTTGGCAATATGACAGTTACAGTGGATTCCGTGGCCTACAGCGACGGATACTATTGGCTTATGGTCAATGCAGAGGGAATGAAGTTTGATAAAGATAATGGGTACAGCTGCAGACAGAGTGATTTGAAGATTATGTCAGAGGACGGCAAGGAGATTGCAAAGGGCTGGGGCAGCATAACACAGACTGCGAGAGACGGTTCTGCCTTGAAGATGCTATTCGAAGGTGAAATCAGCCCTGATGCGGCAGAAGCTATTGCGGCTGACGGAGGCAATATGCGCTTTATGCTGTCAATGTCTGATTTTATGGAAAAGAAGCATGGCATCGGTACGAGCACAAATGAATCTGTATTGCAGGAGGGAACCTGGAGTTTTGAGTTTGAAGTACCTACAGCAGAATCTGGAGAAATGCTGACAGCACCTGATTCGGATGCAGTATTTACTCTTGGAGACGGCGAGGAGACCGTGTGCAGAGTGAGCAAAATTCAGATTAACATGGTAGGAATAAAGTATCTTTTTGAAGGAGAAAGCGAGGTTCACGGAGAACTGCCGAGACTGATTTTCAGGGATGGCAGCGAGGTAGGCGTTACAGGGGGAAGCGGCGTGCAGCTTGAAGACGGCTCCTGGCAGATGAAGTATCAGTGGTCCATGCCTGTAGATCTGGCTCAGGTGAAAGCGGTGAAATTCGGAAAGACTGTGGTTGAGGTGGAGTAACGCTTCTGTTCCCCCAAAAAAGTAGTAAAATGCTGATTTGAGTGGAGGAAAAGGGCTGTAGTTTGACTAAATTCAGGTGTCAAAGCAAAATAATGTAAAGAAAACCTCTGTTTTTTGAGGGTTAGCTCCCATCAAACAGAGGTTTTTGGCTGATTTTTGTGGAAAATGCCTTGGGGCCAGACGAACAGACGCGAGCAGGCCAGCGCAAGTCATTTCAGACGGTTTTAAAGTGCCGCCAGAATAGCGTCCACATCGTCCTCAGTGGAGCCCCAGCTGATAACCAGTCTGATTACTGAGCGGGTTTCGTCGTAAGGACACCATGTGTAGAAGAAGAAGTCCTTTTCCAGTTCCTTAATCTTGTCGTTGTCAACGATTACGAAGACCTGGTTGGTCTGGTGCGGAATCCAAAGGTCGTAGCCTTTTTCCACAACACCCTTGGAAAGTTTGATAGCAAGCTCGTTTTCGTGACGTGAAAGCTCATAGTAAAGTGAATCTTCGCCGCCCTCGAGAAGAGCCTTGAGCTGGATGGCGATAAGTCTGCCTTTTGCCAGCAGTGCGCAGGCACGCTTTACCATGTAGCGGAAGTGGTCGTTCATATTATCGTTCATGATAATAAGGGCTTCGCCGAAGAGTGCACCGATTTTGGTACCGCCGATATAGAAGGCATCTACAAGGTTGGCAATGTCCTTAAGGAAAAGGTCGTTGCCCGGCCAGGTAAGAGCGGTGCCCAGGCGTGCTCCGTCCATATAGAGATAGAGCCCATGCTTTTTGCAGCACTCGCTGAGAGCTGTCAGTTCAGCTTTGGTGTAAACTCCGCCGTTCTCAGTAGGGTGGGTTATGTAGGCCATCTTTGGAATTACTGTATGCTCGTCCTCGTGATGAAGGAGGACCTTTTCGATGGCTTCAGGAGTAAGCTTGCCGTCTTCCGTAGGAGCTGCAAAAACCCTGTGGCCGTTGGCCTCAACCGATCCTGTTTCATGAACATAGATGTGACCTGTAGCAGGTGAAATTACTCCCTCGTAAGGTCTGAGAGCCGCAGCAATAGTGATGGTATTGGTCGGAGTGCCGCCTACCATAAAATGAATGTGAGCGTCAGGCTTGCCTATCATTTCGCGGATCATGTCGGCCGTTTCATAGGAAAATTTGTCCTCGGCATAGCCGTCAGTGTGCTCCATATTTGTATCCATAAGAGCCTGCATTACCTTCGGGTGTGCGCCAAGGCTGTAGTCACTTCTGAAATAAATCATTTTTTTCCTCCTCTGTTCCGTGGGGACTTTTTTCATGCCGCCGGAATCTTTTATTTTCTGCTTTTATTATAGACCCGGCCCATACTTTTCCGCAAGCAAAAAACGACCCGCCGGGCCCAATGTCATTAAGTTAAGATGACGAACACAAAAAGACTTCGTATCGAAAAGAT
>CALZOZ010000016.1 GCA_945828095.1 uncultured Clostridia bacterium | reverse complement strand
ACATTGGTTGATTTAATTGAGCTCTGAATGGTTGAAATTGCCGAGCTCTAACACCGATGGTAGCAAAGCTCCAGTGTGTGTTAAATCTATTACCTTCATAGTATCACCTCTCTGGAGCTTTAAATCGGTCACACCTGAATTATACACGAAAAAAGGGCCTCCCGCAAGGAACGCCCTTCTGTGTTCTTATTATGCAACTTCCCCTTTTGATTACTTTATTCTAAACTAAAGTACCGCAAGCGGAGAGTCCTAACATAATGCATGCTACTAATAATAATGGTAATAAGTTCTTCATGTTAAATTCCTCTCTTTCTGTTTGCTTTGCTTTTTTGATTCTGCGTTTATTGTTTGTTTTCGCTTACATAATATAATCAATTTAGCACAGTAAAAGGTTACAAGGAATTTAATTTTTGTCCGAGAATTTTTTTGGGGGATTTTTACTTATTTTTCCAGCAATTCAGCTTTGGAAGCTGTTCTTCAAAATATGCCCGTGCCTGTTCCGGCGGCCAGTTTTCGTTTGACATATGACCTACAAGAAAATCTGTAAGTTCCTCAAGGTTTTTGTAAACAAAATTTCCATCTGTATAGCACCACTTGCAGTACTCCTCGTTGAATGTGCCGTCAGTTTCTTTGCTGATAGTTGAATCATCCAGCGGCATGCCGCAGCACTGACATATCAGCTTTCGCGGAGAGCCTAAAAGCGTATTTATAGATACATCGAAAAGTTTCGAAAGAAGCTTCAGAGTCTCTGTATTTGGTACCGTTTCGCCGTTTTCCCAGCGTGACACAGCCTGACGGGTAACATACACTTTTTCTGCAAGTTCATCCTGAGATAAGCCCTTTTTAGTTCTCAGTTCCAATATAACACCTTTTGTTTCCATATAAAACACCACCTTACTTGTATAGTCATTAGTGTCATTATACTATCATCATCTATGGGAGCCAAGCAACCAGCTGTTGCTGTTTCTCCATCACATAATTAGTTAAGTGTATTCCTTTTCGGATTACCTGCTGTTCTTTAACTGACTTATATCCTCTTTTCTCAAAAAAAGGTTTTGCTGTAATGGAAGCATGTGTGGCTATTTTGTCTGTCGTAATACTGGCTTCTAACCTGTCGCAAATGGCGGATGCAATGCCTTGCCCTTGAAAATCCTTATGAACAAATAACATGTCAAGATACCCGGTTCTGTCAATATCACCAAATCCGACAATACAGTTATCCTCAACAGCAACTAATGTGTAATTTTCAATAAAGGATTTATCCCACTTTTCTAAATCGGCACTTCCATCTGCCCACGCATCCAGTTGTTCAATTGTATAGTCCTTTGCATTTACACTGTGTACTGTTTCATAAAACAGGTCTGCAACCTGTTTGCAGTCTGTAGAGACATATTTCCTGATAATCATGACTTATATATTTCCTTCAAATCTAGGGCGATATCGATAATGTAATACCGCTTCTGCAAGCTCTGTTACTGCCTTTCCTTGATTAGCTTTAATGTAAATATTAATACGATGTAGATTGTTCAGCATCCAATCCTTCACATTTTCTTTGTTAATTCCAAGCAGCCTGAATTCTTCATCTTCACAAATTGACTTTGCTAATGTACTTGGTGAACTAAACCCATAATGCTGACTTGAAAATCGAGCTTTACTTTTTGCATTTGCCTTTCCGATTTTTAAAAATTCATATTCTGTTTCCGATCCGTAAACAAAAATATATATAGCAGCATATCCTTCCGGCAAATGAGGCTGACAATGTGGACAACCGCCGTCCTCGATATAATAATCCTTTTTACAAAGTTTATCTCCAAGATTTTTAGTCATTTCTTCAATATATTCCATCGCAAATCTAATATCATCAACTATCATACTATTTCCCCCACAATAAAAATTGGTATTTTTTATCAAACAAATTATATCATAATCCGGGTTAAAATTCACTGGGGAATTAATGTTGTATGAAAAAACAAAATAAGCTCGAAAAAACAACATCTCCTTCTCTAACCATCTTAGCCAAGCCTGTCAAGCCAAAGAATGTTGTACTTTTTTTGCAAAAGCTTATAATTCTACAACCTAACCATAATTAGCGTTGTATAGAATAAAGGTAAAAGAGATTTTTTACAACATCAGGCCTATGTACGAGCTTTAAAATGGTGTAAAATGTAAGGAGTGTTGTAAAAAATCAGATTATATTAAGTTTTATACAACATAGCACAAACTTAACCTTTCATAAAACACAAAACCGCCTCCCCGAAACTTTAATCCCAAGGAGGCGGCCGCCAACCGCAACTATGTCACGCCGCGGTCTTGATATTTAGTTTAGATCCGATTATGCAGTTGGATTTGCAGGCTTTGGAAGTCTGTCTGCGATCATCTGCATCAGGCTGTCAGTGCAAGGTAATTCGTCAACCATTGCACCGCCTTCCACTGCAACAAGCTTAGCGTTTTCTGTCGGCTTAAGTGCACCGCCAAGAACTTCGCCAATAATTGCATATCTGTAAGTAGGTACTTCATCAGCCATTTCGTCGGAAATGTCATCTGTGTCTTCCCAAGCGAACTCTTCCTCGAAGATGTTTGCGATTTCAGCAGCGATTTCCCAGTTATTGAGGAAAATACCTTCATCGATAGCAGCTTCAACAAGCTGAAGTCTTCTTTCAGTGTTGGTGTATGTACCGTTGGTTGAAGCGAAGCCTGTTCCCGGAAGAACAACGTTTGCCTTCGCAGCAAGCTCAGTCATGTGAGTGTCGCATACTGCCAGGAATTCAAGACCTTCTGTATCGATATCAGCATTTTCGCCGAATACAACCAGTGCTTTAACTCCTTCCAAAGCTTCCTTGCCGGCAGTGATGCCCATGTCAACAAGACCCTGTGAGTTGTTCTTAGCCTTAACCAGAAGGATACCGTCACGAGGTGTGCCGATGTGACCGGAAATCATTGCGATATCTCCGATAAGCTCAGCAGCTTCTACTGAAAGTACGTTCTGCTGGAATACAATCATTGCCTTCTTAGCTCCCATGTAAGCATCAGCAATAGCCTTAGCTTCATCTGAAACCTTAACATCAGCAAGTGATGCAGCGAATTCATCATAGCCTGCAGCCTTCTTAGCCTTACCGCTGTCAACGATAGCCTTAGCGATTTCCTTAAGTAATCCAAGGTCGTTTTCGCAGCCGCATACATCGATAACCTTAGCACCTGCTTCTGCAGCCTGTTTCATCTTAAGAGCGATTACTCTGGAGTTTTCATCCTTGAAACCGACCTTTAGGATTACATTGGTTGAAAGCAGCTCGTCGATGGTGTTAGGAGAAGCATCAAAGCCAAGAACCTTTTCAAGTCCGTTAGGTCTGTTGTTCATGCAGAGAACCTTTGCTCCCATAACTTCTGCCATCTTCTTGAGTGCATATGCTTCTTCGTTAGTATATCTGTCGGAAATTGAAACTGCGATAGCATCCTTTCCGTACTTGGCACCGATGGTCTGGCATCTCTTTGCAATAAGAACCAGAGCTTCGTGGTAATCTGCTTCTCTGAATCTTCCGTCTTCCTTAACGAACGGATCTTCAAGCTTGTCTTCGAGCATTGAACAGTCAAAGCCCCACTTACCCTTTCCGCAGATAAGGCCCTTGTTTACAGCGCCTTCCTTGTCAGGATTTGCCTTGATAAGCATGTCGCCGCAGCTTTCAAGCTTCAGTGAGCAGCCTACTGAGCAGTATGAACATGTAGTCAGAGTTTCTTCTGTTCTTACAGGAGTTTCCTTAATCATAGTAGTTCTTTCCTGAAGAGCGCCTGTAGGACAAACGCTTACGCACTGACCGCAGGAAATACATCCGGATTCAGCGAGCGGCTTTTCCATGTTAGGCTTAACTACTGTATCAAAGCCTCTGTTAACAAGTCCGAGAGCTCCTACGCCTACAACCTCATCGCAGACTCTTACGCAAAGTCCGCAGAGGATACACTTGTTAGGGTCTCTTACGATGAACGGATGGTCATCCTCGAACTCAATAGCGTGCTTTTCGCCTGCAAATCTTTCAGGATGTACATCGTACTGGTTTGCAAGGTCGATAAGCTTACATTCGTAGTAGTCGTGACATCCGCATTCAAGACATCTTGAAGCTTCAGCTTCAGCCTGTTCTTCTGTATATGCACAAGGGATAACTTCTGTGAAGTTGTCCTTTCTTTCCTCTGCGCTGAGCTGAGGAAGTTCAGGTCTGCACAGTCTTTCTCTGTCTTCAAAAGTCTTTTCTGTGATGTCGTCTCTTTCAACTACATACGGTTTTTCGTATTTAATGTGTTCGCCGTAAAGGTAAGCATCTATGATGTCTGATACTTTTCTTGCATCAGCGATAGCTTCAACGGCGATTGAAATCTTGTCATTACCGCAGTCACCGCCGGCAAATACGCCAGGAATGCTGGTCATGAATGTATCAGGATCGTATGCGATTGCATTCTTTCTTGTCTTGTCGCAGTCGAACATGGAAGCATCTACTGCCTGGCCGATGGCAAGAATCATGGTGTCGATAGGAAGAATTTCTGTCTTCCCTTCTACAGGAATAGGCTTTCTTCTTCCTGAAGCATCAGGTTCGCCAAGTTCCATTACCTGAAGGACTACTTCCTTCACATGGCCCTTTTCATCCTTGATAACTTCCAGAGGGTTAGTCAGATTCTTGAATATTACGCCCTCTTCTTCAGCTTCTTCAATTTCTACCATGTCAGCAGGCATTTCGTCCTTGGTTCTTCTGTAAATGTTGTAAACTTCCTTGGCACCCAGTCTTACTGCAGTTCTGCAGGCGTCCATAGCGGTGTTTCCGCCTCCGACGATAGCAACCTTTTCGCCAAGTTTTATTTCTTCGTTTCTTACAACCTTTCTCAGGAAATCAATACCGCCGATAACGCCTTCAGCGTCTTCGCCGGGACATCCTACACCTGTGGATACCCATGCACCGATACCAAGAAGAACTGCGTCAAAATCTTCCTGAACAGTCTCAAACGGAATATCCTCACCAATCTTGGTATTAGTGACGATTTCAACACCCATAGCTTCGATGGTAGCGATTTCTTCGTCCAGAACAGCCTTAGGAAGTCTGTATTCAGGAATACCATATCTAAGCATACCGCCTGCCTTAGGCATTGCTTCGAAGATAGTCACTGCGTGTCCCATCTGTCTCAGGAAATATGCTGCGGAAAGACCCATAGGGCCGCCACCGATAATGGCTACGCTCTTACCGGTGTCTTCTTCGCACTCAGGCATGAAAGCTTCGCCGTCAAGGTCGTTGTCTGCAGCGAAACGCTTAAGCTGCTGAATTGAAATCGGCTCGTCGATGAGTCCGCGTCTGCAAGCTTCTTCACAAGGATGAGGACATACTCTTCCCAGAGCTGCAGGCAGAGGAATCTTATCCTTTATGAGCTTGATTGCTTCTTCATATTCACCGTTAGCGATGAGACCTACATAGCCCTGACAGTCTGTATGAGCAGGACATGCCAGTACGCAAGGAGGTCTGCAGTCTCCAACGTGGTTGGAAAGCAAAAGTTCAAGATTTGTCTTTCTTGATTCAATTACTCTTTCTGTATTAGTTCTGATTACCATGCCAGGTGCGATTTCAGTAGCACAAGCCTTGCACAGCTTAGGGTTCCCTTCTACTTCGCACATGCAAAGTCCGCAGGAACCGTAAATCTTGGTTCTTTCGTCATAGCAAAGAGTAGGAATATAAATATCATTCTCTTTGGCAACTTCAAGAATAGTCTGACCGGCAACGCCTAAAACTTCTTTGCCGTTGATATTTAATCTGAATTTATTCATTTTTCTTCCTCCTCCCCTTAGTTCTTCTCTATTGCGCCAAACTTGCAGGTCTCAAGACACTTGCCGCACTTGATACACTTGGTCTGGTCGATAACATGCTGACCCTTAACCTCTCCTGATATAGCGCCCACAGGACACTTCTTGGAGCAGAGTGTACATCCCTTACATCCATCAGTGATGTTGAAGCTGATAAGAGCCTTACATGAATGTGCAGTACACTTGTGGTTGTAAATATGGTCTTCATATTCGTTTCTGAAATATTTAAGAGTAGTGAGTACAGGGTTAGGAGCAGTCTGGCCCAGTCCGCAGAGTGAACCGTCCTTAATCTTCATTGCCAGTTCTTCCAGCTTTTCGATATCTCCGTCCTGACCTTCACCTCTTGTGATTCTTTCGAGAATTTCAAGCATTCTCTTGGTACCGATACGGCAATAGTTACATTTGCCGCAGGACTCGTCACGAGTGAAGTTGAGGAAGTATCTTGCCATATCTACCATGCAGGTATCCTCGTCCATTACGATCATACCGCCGGAACCTACGATGGCACCGGTTTTGTTGATGTCTTCGTATGTAACAGGAGTATCGATGAGTTCTGCTGGAATACATCCGCCGGAAGGTCCGCCCATCTGAACAGCCTTGAACTGTCTGTCGTTCTTGATTCCTCCGCCGATTCCAAAGATTACTTCTCTTAATGTAAGACCCATTGGAACCTCAACAAGTCCGCCCTTCTTGATCTTTCCGGCAAGAGCGAATACTTTGGTGCCCTTTGACTGCTCAGTACCCATAGCACCGAAAGCAGCTCCGCCGTTATAGATGATCCAAGGAACGTTGGCGAGAGTTTCTACGTTGTTGATATCTGTCGGCTTCTGCCAGAATCCCTTTGCAGCAGGGAAAGGAGGTTTAAGTCTAGGCATACCTCTCTCACCTTCCAGAGAAGCGATAAGAGCAGTTTCTTCACCGCATACGAATGCGCCGGCACCTGCCTTGATATAAATATCGAAATCAAAACCGCTTCCGAAGATGTTCTTGCCCAGGAAACCCTTTTCTCTGGCCTGAGCCATGGCGATTTCAAGTCTCTTGATAGCCAGCGGATATTCAGCACGGCAGTAGATAACGCCCTGAGATGCTCCCATAGCGTAACCGCCTATGATCATACCTTCAAGAAGTGAATGAGGGTCGCCTTCCAGTACGGAACGGTCCATGAATGCACCAGGGTCACCTTCGTCGGCATTACATACAAGATATTTTTCATTTCCCGGACTCTGTCTGCATGCATTCCACTTGAACCATGTAGGGAAGCCTGCGCCTCCTCTTCCTCTCAGACCTGAAATCTTGATTTCTTCGATTACTTCTTCAGGCTTCATTGAAGTCAGCACTTTTTCAATGGCCTTATATCCGTCAACAGCTATGTATTCTTCTATATTTTCAGGGTTGATGACACCACAGTTTCTGAGAACTACTCTCTGCTGTTTAGCAACAAACTGCTTGTCTTCCTCTGAAATAGCCTGCTCCTCGCAAACCTTATGGTTTATAAGGTGGCTCTCCACGATGTCAGAAACCTTATCCGGCTGAACCTTGACATATCTGGTCATTTCGCCGTTGTCATCATAAACGTCAACAATAGGTTCCAGGTAGCATGTGCCTACGCAGCCTGTAATGTCAACCTTAACATCGAGGTTTTTCTCTTTAATCTGCTTTTCAAATTCTGCAGCGGTCTTTTTAGCTCCGGTAGCAATACCGCAGCTGCCTTCGCCTACAACAATTCTCATCTGTGTCACCTCCTATGCTCTTTCTTTGATTTCAGCGAGAATCTGCTTAACTTTATCTTTTGTAAGGTTTCCGTAAGTTTCATCTCCCTCGGCACTTCTTACCATCATAACAGGAGCCAGTGAGCAGCAGCCCAGACATGCTACGTTGTTAAGTGTGAAAAGTCCATCTTCTGTAGTTTCGCCGTCCTGTATGTTCAAATATTCGCAAACAGCTTCTTCAATCATTTCTGAGCCGTTAACGTGACATGCAGTACCCTGGCACAGCATAATTAAATACTTTCCGATAGGCTGCAATCTGAACTGTGCATAGAAAGTAGCCACACCGTAAATTTTTGCAGGCTTAATGCCCGTAGCTTCGGATATGTAGTTTATGGTATCTACTGAAAGATAACCGTAAATATCCTGAGCCTTCTGCAGAATAGTAATTAAACTACCCGGCACCTTTGCATACTGGTCTAAAACAGGCTGAAGTTCAGCAAACTGAGCTTTTCTGTTTTCGGCACAATTGCAGTTGCATTTGCATACATTCTCACTCATTCTAGTACCTCTCTATTATTCTAAAAAGTTCAATTAGTTATAAAGATTAAATAATTACACCAAAACCACCTTTCATTATAACAAAAATGCTATCAAAAATCAATGCGGTCTATAATGTTTTATTCTGTCTCGGAGTCACCATCTCTGCTGTCAGAATCATCCTTTTCCAGGATATATATCTTTACTCTTTCGATTCTTCGCTCACCTATGGCCATAATTTTAAACTGATAATTTTCAAACTCCACAATTCTTCCTACATCGGATTCATCAGGGATTTCACCCAAAATATCAATTATAAAGCCGCCGATGGTTTCGCTGCTCTCTGACTCCAGATCTAAACCTATTTCCTCGTCTAAATCATCCAGACTGACATCTCCATCCACGAGGTAAGTATTATCGTCGATTTTATCGATAATTTCCTCCTCCTCGTCATACTCATCGTCAATATCTCCCATAACCTGCTCGATAATGTCCTCCATAGTAACGATACCGCTGAAACCGCCGTATTCGTCTATAAGTATGGCAATCTGCTGCTTGGTTCTCTGCAGTTCAAAGAAAAGAGAGTCAATGTTCTTGGTCTCCGGAACAAAATAGGCTTTTCGTAGTATGGATTTGATATCTACTGCGTCAAAACCATCTTCCCTCGCCTTGATCAGGTAGTCCTTGATGTTTAGTATACCTATGATATTGTCCGTCTCACCTTCGCACACAGGAATTCTGGAATGTCTGAGTGTCATAAGGTCATCAAGATATTCATCAGCAGAATCCTCTATATCAATAAGAAAAACATCGGTTCTCGGTGTCATTACCTCGTATGCCAGCTTGTCATCAAAAGCAAAAATCGAGTTAATCATCTTTTTGCCCTCTTCCTTGATAACACCGGTTTCCTGACCCACCTCAAGCATTGACATTACTTCTTCTTCGGAAAATTCTCCGTCATCCACATTGGTTTTCTGTCGGAAAATACGAAGGAGCACATTGGAAATAAACATTAAAATAAATGTAATCGGGCGGAAAACAGTAGCGACAGCATCGTCGAAGGCCAGAGTTTTTTCTGCGATAGCTTCGGCATGCTGAAGGGCAATCTTTCTTGGAAAATATTGTCCTATGGAAACCAGCAGAACAAGAAATACAACCATCTGCCAGATACCGGTAAATGCCAGCCATCCTCCGAAAACAGCACAAAGCAGTATAATGAGCTTGTTGGCACTTGCCAGCTTTTCTTTATTTCTTCCTGCAGCGCCGACCGCAGTGTTAATGAGCACGAACAAGCCGTGAATTGCAATAAGTAATATAATTATCCCCGTTTGCATGGGGACGCTGCCTAGGTCATTTGACATATCAGTTTCCTTTCTCCTTTTTCTTTCTGAGCATAAAGTTTTCCTTTACAGGCTTATCCATTTTTATCTTTAAAATCTGCTGAGGATGAGGTGCGGCCTCAATAGGCTCCCCTTCCTCGTTATACATTTCCGTCAGATTTTGTACAAAGAAATCAGTTCCCGGACCGAAAACTTCTATTTCGTCACCGATAACCATCTTGTTTCTCTGTTCCACAACAGCATATCCTGTCTTGGAATCATAGCTCTTTACCAGTCCTGTAAATGTATAGTCTCTGGTGTAAGCACTGGTCTGGTAGTTCTGATCCTTGTTAGTAGGTTTATCAAAGTAAAAGCCTGTTGTAAACTCTCTGTGGCTGACTTTTTTCAGTTCAGTCATCCATTCTTCCTTAAACCTGTAGTTTACAGGGTCAGCATAATATGCGTCTATAGCTTTTCTGTAAGCTGAAACGATAGTAGCTACGTAAAATACGCTTTTCATTCTGCCTTCAATTTTTATTGAAGATATTCCCGACTTTGCAAGCTCAGGAATATATTCAATCATGCATAAATCCCTGGAATTGAGTATATATGTGCCGCGTTCGTCCTCCTCGATAGGATAGTACTGACCTGGACGCTGCTCTTCCACAAGGGCGTATTTCCAGCGGCAAGGGTGAGCACACATTCCTCTGTTAGCATCTCTTTCAATCATAAAGTTTGAAAGAAGGCATCTTCCGGAATAGGAAATACACATAGCCCCATGGACAAAGGCCTCAAATTCAAGGTCTTCGGGGGTGTTTTCTCTTAATTCCTTTATCTCGTTGAAGGTAAGTTCCCTGGCAAGAACTATTCGCTTTACGCCCATGTTATACCAGAATTTTGCAGTTTGGTAATTGGTCATATTAGCTTGAGTGCTCAGGTGTATTTCGCCGTCTGGAATGATCTCCTGAACCAGTGCTATTATTCCCGGGTCACTGACAATGAAAGCATCGATTCCAAAGCATCTGATAGCTGTTAAATACTCTCTCAAAGGCTCAATATCCTCATTATGTGCGAAAATATTAAGAGCAAGGTAGCATTTGACATCACGGGCATGTGCAAAGTCTATGCCTTCCTTCATTTCTTCAAGAGTCATGTTTCCTGCGCCTGCTCTAAGTGAGAAAGTCTCTCCGCCGAAGTATACGGCATCAGCACCGTAAAGCACGGCTATTTTTAATTTTTCAAGGTCACCGGCAGGTGCCAGCAGTTCCATTTTTTTCATTTAATCTCCTGTAAATATTATATATTTTTTATTTTGCTTACGGACACTCCATCGCCGCAGGCTATAATTGATGTCTCCATCCGCGGGTCTGAGGTTATAAAGTCCACATACTCCCGCATTTTCTTTATATTTGTTTTGTGCTTTCCTGTTGGATCATAAATATCAGAAGCTATGCGCGCCTTAAAAAGAACGTTGTCTGATATTACCACTGTTCCCTGTCTGCATAACTTCCAAGAAGCCTCTAAAAAGCGCTTATAGTGGCTTTTGGCAGCATCTATAAACACCATATCAAAAGGCTCTTCTCCCTGTTCAAACAGGGCATTAACGCCTTCCTCCCCATCGCCCTCCACTATGCGGATTTTATCCTCATAGCCCAGACGTTTAATGTTTGCTGATGCTTTTGCTGCCATTTCATGGTCTTTCTCTATGGTGACAACCTGGGCGCCTGTGACAGCGGAAAAAAACATAGCTGAATACCCCACAGCACATCCGATTTCAAGTATGCGCCTAGGGGCAGCAATACTTAACATAACCCTTAGAAAGCTCTCCGTTTCCTTGAGTATAATGGGTACTTTCTCAGCCTCAGCTTCAAGACGCAGTGTCCCCAGTTCGGGGCTTACCGGCTGATAAAACCCGTTTATATATTCAGTTACAATGTCATTTGTAATATTTCTTTCCATCTTATATTCTCTTTTTTCTATATTCTAATGGGATGCGGTATAGGCCTTGTCATAGGCTGCCTTATCCCTTTCAAATTGTGCGTAGTCAGATGAGAAATTGCTGGTTCCATCAAGCTTCTCACTGAGCACGAAATAGAGATAATCCGTATCTGCAGGATGAAGCGCTGCCTGTACGGCTGCAAGTCCAGGTGAACATATAGGTCCAGGCGGGAGTCCTGCATTGGTATATGTGTTATACGGTGACTCTATTCTTGTGTCCGCATAAGTAAGCACTTCCTTCTGCTTGCCCAGCACATACTGAACTGTGGAGCACATCTGCAGTGGCATACCCTTTTCCAGCCTGTTGTAGATAACGCTGGCCACAAGTTTTCTCTCTTCGTCTACCTTGCATTCTCTTTCTATGATGGATGCAATGGTAATGATTTCGTTTAAAGAGTACGCATTGTTTGATTCATTATAAGACTTTAAAGGCTCAGCTTTAAATTGGTTAAGCATAACCTTAATTATCTGTTCCTCGCTCATTCCTTCATCTATGGTATAAGTGTTCGGGAAAAGATATCCTTCCAGCTTATTCTTGTTATTCTGCGCCCCGTCCAGAAAATCATAGTCAAAATCAGCAGCTTCAATAAGCGAAACGAGTGTGTCATAATCGCCTAATCCACTGTCAGCAATGGCACGGGCGGTTTGATATATGGTGTATCCTTCAGGAATAGTAAAGTTTACCGTATTAATCTTACCGCCGACTATTATATCGGCTATAGTCTGAAAATCCATAGATGGAGAAAGCGCATATGTCCCAGCCTTATACTGACTGTCGTAACCCTTTATCCTTGACCAGAGCTTAAACTTGTCCGCACTGCTTATTATACTGTTTTCCTCAAGCTGCTGGCCTATCTGAATCGTACCGGAGCCTGAAGGTATGGTTACATTGACAGTCTGTGTATTTTCGGAATCTAAAGCTTTTCCCAATCCCCCTATGTATAATAGTACTCCTGCTGCTATGACAACTGCGATGCAAATTACTGCGATTATAATCTTTTTCTTTAAATCCATGATCAATACCTCGTTCTTCAACAAAGGGACGCAAAATAACTTTCGCGTCCCTTTTCATACATTTGAAAATTTTTACTTGGATCTGCCTAAGTATTCACCTGTTCTAGTGTCGATCTGAATAACTTCGCCTTCCTCGATGAAAATAGGAACCTGAACAACCGCACCTGTTTCAACTGTTGCAGCTTTAGTTACATTAGTTGCAGTGTTGCCCTTTACGCCCGGCTCTGTCTCGATAACCTTAAGGTCTACAAAGTTAGGTGCTTCTACAAGGAAAGGTGCCCCCTGATAGAATTTGATTGTTGCTTCGTCGTTTTCTCTCAGGAATTTGATAGCATCTTCAACCTGGTCATGAGCGATAGGAACCTGTTCATATGTTTCCATATCCATGAAGTAGTAGAGTTCTCCGTCGTTGTAAAGGTACTGCATCTTCTTTGTTTCGATGTGAGCCTTAGGGAACTTGTCGTCCGGGTTGAAAGCTTCTTCTCTTGTAGCTCCAGTAAGGATATTCTTATACTTTGTTCTTACAAAAGCAGCACCCTTTCCAGGCTTTACATGCTGGAAGTCAAGAACTACATGAGGCTCTCCGTTGATTTCAAAAGTAATACCTTTTCTAAAATCACTAGCGTAAATCATTTTTTATCTCTCCATTCTTTAATTTTTATAATTAAAACTGACTATATTATAACAAAAATTACGGCGATTGCAAGTCCTATCCAAAAAGGCTTCCTGCGCCGATAGCTTCACCTAAGATTTCGTAAACATCCTTCATCATAAGTGAAAAACGCATCTCGGCCTGAAGGTACTGTGCTGCCAGAGGATCCTTGGCCATTATAGCATAGAGCTGCTGAACTGAAGCCATGTCTTCCGGACCCATCTGCTCGCCCATCATGGTCTTTGTCTGGATTTCAAGCTGTTTAGTCTGAAAATCCTTAATCATTGCAGCAAGCTCTGCGTTCTGGTCAATCTGCTTCTTAAAGCTGTCAAACTGTTTGAATTCCTCCGAGCTTTTGATGGCCTGTGCAAGACCATGAGCCTGATCGTATACGTTCATTTTATTACCTCCGTTAAACTTCAAGGAAAATCGGCAGAATAATCGGACTGCGCTTGGTAGTTTCGTAGATGAAACTGCTCAGTGAATCCCGCACATGAGATTTCATGCTGTTCCAGTCTTTAATTCTCTTATCCTGACATTTTTCCAAAGCTTCCATAGCCACTCTTCTTGCTTCTTCCATAAGGCCTTCGTTCTCTCTTACATAGACGAAGCCTCTGGATATTATATCAGGTCCGGATACCACCATGTGGCTTTCCTTTTCTATAGCTGCCACAACTATGATAAGTCCCGATTCAGAAAGCATTTTTCTGTCGCGCAATACGATATTGCCTACATCGCCTACTCCAAGTCCGTCTACCAGTATTGCATCTGCTTCTACTGTGGTTTCCTCCTTGGCAGCTCTGTGTCTGTTGAACTTAAGGATTTCGCCGTTTTCCATGACGAAAATGTTATCCTTAGGCATTCCGAGACTTTCAGCCAGTCTTGCATGCTGAATCAGGTGTCTGTACTCACCATGAACCGGCATAAAGAATTTTGGCTTTATCAGTGAGTGAAGCAGCTTCAGTTCTTCCTGACAGGCGTGTCCTGAAACGTGAATATCAGCGATGTCAGAATATATAACTTCTGCACCCTTTTCAAAGAGCTTGTTTACTACATTTGATACGGTTTTTTCGTTGCCCGGTACAGGAGTTGACGAAAGTATAACCATATCACCTTTTTTTAACTTTACAGATTTATGATCGCCGGAAGCGATACGTGCAAGGGCACTCATCGGTTCTCCCTGACTTCCTGTAGTTATTATTACCAGCTTATCGTCAGGAATGTTTCTGGTCATCTTCAGATCAACCAGTGTTCCCGGCGGAATATCCAGGTAACCCAGTTCAATTGCAAGAGCAACTACATTTTCCATGCTCCTGCCTGAAATAGCTACCTTACGGCCGAATTTAACCGCATTTTCAATTATCCTCTGTACTCTGTGCACGTTGGATGAGAAAGTTGCGATTATAATTCTGGTCTTGGCCGTTCTGAATATATTCTCTATGGTCTGTCCAACCACCCTTTCAGAAGCAGTAAATCCAGGTCTCAGCGCGTTCGTGCTGTCGCAGAGCATAAGGGTTACGCCACGTTTGCCTATCTCTGCAAGTCTTGAGAAATCGATAGGCTCCCCATCCACGGGAGTATAGTCTACCTTGAAGTCTCCTGAATGGAAAACAACTCCTGCAGGTGTGTTTATTGCCAGACAAATTGAGTCTGCAATAGAATGGGTTGTTCTGATGGTTTCAATTTCAAAGTGCCCCAGAGTAATTTTATCTCCCGCCTTAATTGTTTTAAGGTCACCGATAACATTATGCTCCTTAAGCTTATTTTCCACCAGCCCCAGTGTAAGTCTTGTACCGTAAATTGGAATCTTAATGTTCTTAAGCAGATACGGTATCGCACCAATGTGGTCCTCATGACCGTGAGTAAGCACCATGCCCACAATTTTTTCCCTGTTGGCTATAAGATAAGTGAAATCCGGAATGACGATATCAATGCCGTACATCTCGTCGTCCGGGAATGAAAGCCCGCAGTCGATAATCAGAATTTCGTTCTGATACTCAAGGAGGGTCATGTTTTTGCCGATCTCGTTAAGTCCTCCTATGGGTATTACCTTCAGGCTAGGTACTTTCTTGGTTTTTTGTCTACTTCTCATAAAATTTTTTCCGTCCTTTTGATTTTGTATTTTATGAAAAGACAGCCTATAACATTATTCAATTTTCTAGCTATTTTACAACGATGTTTACCAGCTTGTTAGGTACCACTACTACCTTAACCACTGTTTTTCCTTCTAATAATGCCTGGATATTCTTGTTTTCCAGAGCTGCCTTTTCCAGTTCTGCCCTGTCTGAATTATTAGGAACAAAAAGCTTATCCTTAAGCTTGCCGTTCACCTGAATTACAATTTCAACTTCATCCTTTACAAGAGCTGCCTCGTCATATTCAGGCCATGACATGTTAACAAGGGATTCTTTCTGTCCTATGTGTTCCCACATTTCCTCGCATATATGAGGTGTAAAAGGTGACAGTATGAGGATTAAGTCTTTTACAGCCTTGCCAAGAAGACCTACATTTACATTATCCCCTTCCTTATACTTATACATCTCGTTGACAAGCTCCATAATAGAGCTGATTGCAGTGTTAAAGCTGTATCTGCCGCCTACATCCTCGCTTACCTTCTTGATAGTCGCATTAAGGATGTAGTTGAGTGATTTGTCAGCAGAACCTTCAACCTTAAATTCAGCAGGAATCTCAGGGTATTTTTTTGTGAATTCATATACCAGTCTGTATACTCTGTTGAGGAAACGGTAACTTCCCTCTACACCGGCATCTGACCAGTCAAGCTCTCTGTCAGGCGGTGCCGCAAAGAGTATGAAAAGTCTGGCCGTATCTGCACCATATTTCTTTATGATTTCCTCAGGGCTTACTACATTTCCGAGAGATTTACTCATCTTCTTTCCGTCCTTGTTAACCATACCCTGAGTAAGAAGGTTCTTGAACGGTTCCTCGCAGTCTACAAGTCCCATATCATAAAGTGCCATCTGGAAGAATCTTGAATACATCAGATGAAGAATTGCGTGCTCAACGCCTCCGATGTACTGGTCAACATTCATCCAGTAGTTTGCCTTGGCAGGATCAAACGGTGCTTCTGTGTTCTTAGGATCACAGTATCTTAAGAAATACCATGACGAATCAAGGAAAGTATCCATTGTATCCATTTCTCTTTTTGCAGGCTTTCCGCACTTAGGACAAACCGCATGTGCAAAAACCTTTGAAGTAGTCAGTGGAGACTCTCCCTTTCCTGTAAATTCAACATCGGTAGGAAGAAGGACCGGAAGGTTTTCTTCTTTTTCAGGAACCCAGCCGCAGTCCTCGCAGTAGATCATAGGGATAGGAGTGCCCCAGTATCTCTGTCTGGAAATAAGCCAGTCTCTCAGCCTGTAGTTGGTGGTTTTCTTACCGATTCCCCACTCCTCTACAAGTTCGATAAATTTACCGATGGCTTCCTTGTTGTTCATGCCGTTAAACTCGCCGGAGTTAATAAGTGTACCCTCAGCAGCACATGCTTCCTTAAGATTGTTAAGGTCAATCTCAGGGTCGCCCGGGTCAACAACAGGAATTATATCAATACCGAATTTGGTAGCAAACTCAAAGTCACGCTGGTCGTGAGCAGGTACGCCCATTACTGCGCCTGTACCGTATCCCATGAGTACATAGTCGGAAATATAGATAGGAATTTCCTTCTTTGTAAATGGGTTAATTGCATATTTACCGATGAAAACACCAGTCTTCTCGTTGGTAGTTGATGTTCTCTCAATATCGTTCATATGCTCGACTTTTTCAATGTATTCCTTTACAGGCTGCTCGTATTCAGTACCCTCAACCATCTTAAGAACAGACGGATACTCCGGTGCTAAAACCATGTAGGTTGTACCGTAAATAGTATCTACACGTGTTGTGAAAACAGTCAGAGTTTCATCGTAGTCCTTTATCTTAAATTCAACCTCAGCACCTATGGACTTGCCGATCCAGTTTCTCTGCATAACCTTAACTTTATTCGGCCATCCATCCAGAGTGTCAAGATTGTCAAGAAGTCTTTCAGCATAATCTGTAATCTTGAAATACCACTGGGAAAGGTTCTTTTTGCCTACCGGAGACTTACATCTTTCGCAGCAGCCTTCTACAACCTGCTCGTTGGCAAGTACAGTCTGACAGCTAGGACACCAGTTTACTGGATTTTCTTTTTTGTAAGCCAGACCCCTGTTGTAGAACTGAATAAAGATCCACTGCATCCACTTGTAATAATCCTCATGACAGGTAGCGACTTCTCTGTCCCAGTCATAGGAAAGACCCAGTTCCTTGAGCTGATTACGCATTTCTGCAATGTTGTCCCATGTCCAGATGCTTGGGTGAATACCATGTTTGATGGCAGCGTTTTCTGCCGGAAGTCCAAAGGAGTCCCAGCCCATTGGATGAAGAACGTTGTAGCCGTCCATCTTCTTAAATCTGGCGACCACATCGCCGATGGAATAGTTTCTTACATGTCCCATATGGAGCTTGCCTGAAGGATATGGGAACATTTCAAGGCAGTAGAATTTTTTCTTGTTTTCATCCTCTACAGTCTTGAATACCTTGTTGTCCTCCCAGTATTTTTGCCATTTCTTTTCGATCTCGCTAAAATTATACTTCTCATTCATGTCTTATCTTATTCCTCCACTTCAATGAATTGGCAGTCTCCCCATACTTTTTCTATACTGTACTTTTCTCTCATTTCCTTTGTAAAAAGGTTTACAATAACATCACCAAAGTCCATCAAAACCCAGCCTGAACCATTTTTGCCTTCGATGGATTTAGCCAGCAGCCCTTCTTTTGCAAATGCATCCTCAACATCATCAATAAGAGAGCTTATCTGTCTTTCTGATGTTCCGGAGCATATTACAAAATAGTCAGCAAAGGCTGCTTTTTCCTGAATATCGATGATTACTATGTCATGCGCTTTCTTGTCCGACAGTGTTTTTGCCGCCAGAAGTGCATAATCTCTATTCGTCATTTTTTTCCTCCAGATTTATTTTTTCTTTTTCTTTAATAACTTCTTCAAGGTACTCCTTGGCGAGCACCGTATCCTGATCAAGGAACTTTCCTGCAGACAGAACAAAATCAGCAGTGCTTTTTAAAGACATGAGGCAGGCCTTGTCCAAATCTTCTTCGGCCATCTTCCTGAGCTCGTCCACCCCCGGATAAAAGCGATTAGGTTCAATGGCATCAGCCAGATAAACCACCTTTTCCAGGGTTGACATGCCGGCTCTTCCAGTAGTATGGAAGGAAACAGCATTTATTATATCTGCATCTGTTATGTCAAAATCCCTTTCCATTATTATTGCTGCAATTTTTCCGTGAGCAAGGTTGGCATTGTCAACATACTTGCTGTCCAGTCCCAGGTGCTTAACATAATAATTAAGAGTGTTCTGTGCCACACCTCTGTACATATCGTGGAAAAGAGCTGCAATCTCAGCTTTCTCCGGGTCTGCACCGTATTTCTTTGCCAGTTTTACGGCTGTAGCCCTCACACCTTCTGTATGCACCTTCCTCTTTTCGGAAAAATTATTTTCAATATACTGTTTTATCTCACTTGTACAATCCATTGTCTATAATGTACCTTTCTACAGATTCCGGAACCAGTGATGAGATGGACTCACCTTTTTTGTAGGCCTCCCTTATGTCCGTAGAGGAAATATCGGGCATCCGCGCTGACAGTTTGATAACTTCAGTGCAGTACAGATTCTGATATGTCTCAATTTTTTCGTTCAGTTCATGTTCGTAATATCCCGGTCTGACGCTGACTATAAAAGAAAAGTTTTTCAGCAGGTCAACGCCTTTATACCAGCTGTCGATCTGCAGAAAAGAATCAGTTCCCGTAATGAAGAAAATATCTTCATCCGGGTATTTTTTTTTCAGTTCAGACAGCGTATCAAAGGTATATGATATACGCATACGATCGATTTCCAAAGTTGAAATCTCTGATTTAGGGACATTTTCAAAGGCCAGTTTCGTCATAGCAAGCCGGTGTTCATCGTCTGTAACATGTTTACACTGTTTAAAAGGCTGAATATAAGCCGGCATGACCAGCAGTTTCTCAAGATTCGCCTCTGAGATTGCTGCCATTCCAAGCGAAACATGGCCTATATGAACGGGATCAAAGGTTCCGCCCAATACTCCTATACGAGTTGATATTTCAGTAAATTCTGTCATAAACCTACTCTACTCAATTTCCAGTCCCAGTTCATCAAGCTGAGCCTTGTCCACAGGTGCAGGTGCCTCACTTACGAGACACTGTGCATTCTGATTTTTAGGGAAAGCGATAACTTCTCTTATAGACTGTTCTCCCAGAAGCAGCATTACCAGCCTGTCAAGGCCGTACGCCAGTCCGCCGTGAGGCGGTGCTCCATATTTAAACGCTTCAATGAGGAAGCCGAATTTCTCTTCGCACTCTTCCTTTGTAAGGCCAAGCACCTCAAACATCTTAGCCTGAAGCTCTTTATCGTGAATTCTGATGGAACCGCCGCCAAGCTCCACACCGTTAAGAACGATGTCGTAAGCATCCGCCTTTACGCTGACAGGATCGGTATCAAGCAGCGGTACCTGATCCAGCTTAGGACAGGTGAACGGATGGTGCATTGCCTTTAATTCGCCTGTTTCATCGTCTTCTTCAAACATTGGGAAGTCAACAACCCAAAGCAGATTATACTGCTTGTCATCCAGAAGACCCATGCGTCTGGCAATTTCTCTTCTGAGGAAACCTAATGTATCGAATACAACCTTTGGTTTGTCAGAGCAGATAAGAATAAGGTCGCCCGGCTTTGCATCGAAGACAGATGCGATTTCACCCAGCTGTTCCTGGTTAAAGAATTTATTTACTGATGAGTTATATTCTTCCTCAGCTGCTCTGATCCATACAAGACCCTTGGCGCCATAAGCTTTTGCCTGTTCAGTGAGCTTGTCGATATCTTTACGGCTGAATTTGTCGCTTCCTCCGTCGATGCAGATACCTCTTACATCGCCTCCTGCAGCCAGCGCATCGGTAAACACCTTAAACTCACAATTCTTTACTACATCATTCAGCTTCTTGAGTTCAAAGCCGAATCTGGTGTCAGGCTTATCTGACCCGTATCTTTCCATAGCCTCATCCCAGGTAATTCTAGGAAGCGGAGTCTGAATTTCCACATCCATAAGCTCTGAGAAGATTTTCTTTAAGAAACCTTCCTGAATTTCTATAACATCATCCATGTCTACGAAGGACATTTCAAGGTCTATCTGAGTAAATTCCGGCTGTCTGTCTGCACGAAGGTCCTCGTCTCTGAAGCACTTTACAATCTGCATATATCTGTCAGTTCCTCCAACCATAAGAAGCTGTTTAAAGAGCTGTGGTGACTGAGGAAGTGCATAGAAAGAACCAGGATACACTCTGCTTGGAACGATATAGTCTCTGGCTCCCTCAGGAGTAGACTTAATGAGCATCGGTGTCTCAACCTCGGTAAAACCGCAGCTGTCGAAGTAATCTCTTGCCAGCTTGGTCACCTGATGACGGAAAGTGAGATTTCTCTGCATTTTAGTTTTTCTGAGGTCAAGATAACGATATTTAAGTCTGAGGTTATCGTCAACATTGTCGTCATCTTTGATGTAAATCGGCGGTGTATCAGCCTCTGAATATATTACAAGGTCTGTTGCAAAAACTTCAACCTCACCTGTAGCTATGTTGGCATTTTTTGCACTTCTTTCACAAACCTTTCCCTTGACTCCCACAACGTACTCGCTTCTCAGGGAGTCAGCTCTGTCAAAGAGTTCCTGCGGAATCTTATCGTCGAAGGTAACCTGAACGATTCCTGTCTTGTCTCTCAGGTCAACGAAAATCAGACCGCCGAGGTTTCTTCTCTTGGCAACCCAGCCGTTAAGAACAACCTCTTCGCCTACGTTGCTTATATTTAAAGTTCCGCACATATGTGTTCTTTTAAATAATGTACTCAATTTACTTTCTCCTAATCTCTTCGTATAAATCCTCGAATTTAACTTGTCTCTGTTCGGATTTTTTCATGTCTTTAAGTGATACAACACCTTCTGCCAGCTCGTTATCACCGATTACAACAGTATATCTTGCATCAAGTCTGTCAGCATATTTGAATTGACCCTTGATATTTCTTGCAAGAGTATCCATCTGAACATTAAGCCCCTTCTGTCTGAATTCTCTTGCCAGCTTCTGTCCGAAAGCTTTTGCTGCATCACCCATTACGGCAATAAATACATCCAGTCCTTCTTCCTCAGGGAATTCAGCGCCGTTAGCTTCCATAAGCATAATGAGTCTTTCAATGCCAAGGCCAAATCCCACGCCAGGAATTGGAGGTCCGCCTACCTCTTCAACAAGGTGGTCGTATCTGCCTCCGCCGCAAACTGTTCCCTGCGCACCAAGGCTGTTTGTAACGAATTCAAATGCAGTCTTAGTGTAGTAGTCAAGACCTCTTACGATGGTCGGGTCAATTTCGAAAGGAATATCCATTGCTGTCAGGTTCTGCTGCAGTTCTTCAAATGCTGTTTTGCAGTCATCGCAGAGATAATCTACCATCATAGGTGCACCCTTTACAAGTTCCTGACAAATAGGTGATTTGCAGTCGATAATTCTCATCGGATTTCTTTCATATCTGTCCTTACATGTATCGCAGAGCTGGTCATACTTAGGTTCAAGGAAAGCTCTAAGTGCTTCTCTGTGTCTTCTTCTGCATTCAGGGCATCCAACACTGTTAATTCTAAGGGTAATGTCCTTAATTCCCATGCCGATAAGGAAGTCGTATCCCAGGCAGATGATTTCAGCGTCTGCCATCATATTAGGAGTTCCAAAGGTCTCGATACCGAACTGGTGGAACTGTCTTAATCTGCCGGATTGAGGCTTTTCATATCTGAAACATGGAATATCGTAGTAGTATTTAATCGGCTGAACTTCAGCATACTGCTTGTGTTCGATAAAAGCTCTTACAGCCGGGGAGGTTCCCTCAGGCTTTAATGTAATGCTTCTGTTGCCGTGATCTTTAAATGTATACATTTCCTTTTGAACAACGTCTGTGGTGTCGCCGATTCCTCTCTGGAAAAGCTCAGTATGTTCAAAAATCGGGGTCCTTATTTCTTTGAAGCCGTATCTTGCACAGATTTCAGCGAACTTTTTTTCTACATAATGCCATTTGTACGCCTGATCGGGCATCATGTCTTTAGTTCCTTTTGGTGCGTTTGTTAACATCCTCTTTCTACCTCCATAAAAATATTTCTTTCTTTCCTATCCAGCATTTCATCTAGTCTGGAAATATAGATTTCATAATTTGATACATTTGGAACGCGCTCAAGCCTGTTTTCTTCAGGGTAATACATCTTGCTGATTCCCCCTGCTCCCAAGGCTAATATTGTCTGGCGTTCTTCCATAATCCTTATATTATATATGCAGGGAGTTCCCTCCTTACAATAACCAACATTTTCGAATGCCCCAGCCATATGCTTCTGTCGATAGAGATAATATGGTCTGAAACCGGCCTCTGCCATCATTTTTTTGCTTATCTCAAGCATTTTTCTTACTTTTTCTGCCTGTCGGTAATGATAATCCTTATCCATTTCAACAAGACGTGATGCTCTTTTTACCGCCAGAGTATGAACGGTAATGTTTTCGGCATTGAGGGCAAGAATTTCTCTGAGTGTTTCAGCAAAATCCTCCGGTTCCTCTTCAGGAAGTCCTGCAATAACATCAGCATTAACCATTGAGATTTCAGCCTCGTCAGCCTTTTGGAAAGCATCAATTATGTCCATAGGCTTGTGCGACCGTCCGATAAGTTCTAAGGTTCGCTCCTTCATAGACTGCGGATTTATGCTGATTCTATGGACTCCGTGTTTTTTTATCACTCTCAGCTTATCCAGAGTTATGGTGTCAGGTCTTCCCGCCTCAACTGTAAATTCAAGTGTTTTGGAAAGGTCTATATTATCTTCAACCGTAGTCAGAAGATCATCAAGCTGTTCTGCCGTAAGAGTCGTCGGAGTCCCTCCGCCGATATATATACTTTCGGGCCATAGCCCCGTTTCTTTCATTCTTCTGCCCACATAGGCAATTTCAGCTTTCAGAGCCTCCAGGTACCTTGCAATTTCTGAATCAGATACCTGATTGGATGTGAAGGAACAGTAAAGGCATCTAGTAGGACAAAACGGTATTCCTATGTATATACCAACAGATTTTTTGTCCGGTTTGCCGCAGATTTCCTGCTGATACTTATAGGTATCTATCAGAAGAGCTGTTTTCTCAGGACTTAAAAGATAAGTTTCTGTAAGCTCTTTTACTGCTGCATCTTCACCGCCAAGTCTATCGAATAGCTCCCCGGTCAGTTTCACAGGACGTACACCTGTGAGTATCCCCCACGGCGGAACTTTACCGGTTTCCTTGCTGAGATAATTGTATATCTGTCGTTTAATAAAGTTTTTATCATCAGAAAGAATCTCATTAAAGAAAACAGTTTTTCCTTGATTTCTTTCATTTGGGGATAGCTCAGCAAATTCATCTTCTGTATAAGCGCTGAACTCTTCCGGTGTCAAAAATATTTTGACAAGCTCTGCAAAGTCATATTTATTTGTAATATTCTTTATTACGAAATTATACAAAAGGATTTCCTCTCTTTTCATCTCCCACAGTAGTCATTCCCATATGTCCCGGATAAACCTTTGTATCATCAGGGAAAACATAAATTCTGTCCTTGATGGAATTGATCAGGACCCTGTAATCACCGCCGTAGAAGTCACTTCTGCCGATGGACTGTCGGAAAAGTGTATCTCCGCTGAAAAGATGCCCGGCAGTATAAATGCACATTCCACCTTTGCTGTGTCCAGGTGTATGAATAAATGTAAGCTCAAGATTTCCAACTTTGAGCGTTTCCTTATCTTTGACATAGATATCCGCGCTAACCGATACAGGCTTTCCGCACACCTCTAAAGAAAGGTTATACTGCGGATTTTCAAGCATTTCTGCCTCATCCTCATATGCAACAATCTTTGCATCTGGAAAATCTTTGAGATGTCCTTCAATTCCTCCGATGTGATCTCCGTGACCATGAGTTAAAATAATATATTTTATGTCAACTCCGGCTTCTTTTGCTTTCGCGGTTAGCTCAGGGCAGTATGCACCGGGATCTACAATAAATCCTTCTTTAGTTTCTTCGTCGTAAGCTAAATAAGTGTTTACCTGTATAGGTCCTGTGAGAAATCTGTCAATTACCATATTTTCTTCTTATCCTCTCTTGTATAATTAAAATAACTTTCTGCTGTCAAGGAGTATGGTCACCGGGCCGTCATTGTTTATTCTCACCAGCATTTCAGCCTGGAAAACACCTTCGGCGACCTTTATTCCCTTGTCCCGCACCTTTTTATTAAAATATTGATAGAGACGGTTTGCTTCTTCGGGTCTGGCCGCTTTAATAAAGCTAGGTCTCTTGCCCTTTCTTACATCACCCAGAAGTGTGAACTGAGAAACGCTTAGAAGCTCACCTTCTATATCCATCATTGAGAGGTTCATCTTTCCTTCAGCATCTTCAAACACTCTGAGTCCTGTAATTTTTTCAGCCATATAGTCTGCATCAGACTCCGTGTCTCCTTCTTCAACGCCGAGGAGCACTACATAGCCCTTTCCTATGGCTCCTGTAATCTTATCATCTACGGATACGTCTGCATCCGTTACTCTCTGAACTACTGCTCTCATTTCTTTCCTCTTTTCTTAGGATTTAGCTCTGTAAACATGGAGTACACCTTCGATATTTCTCAGGTTTCTGAGCACCTTCTGCATTTCCTGAGTTGAAGAAATAGAAAGTGTTATGGTCATTGTCAGGCTTCCGTCCTTGCCGCTCTTGGCATTTACACCGGAAAGATGAATGTCCATATCCTCGCAAACCCTGGAAATGTCAGAAAGCATACCTTTTCGGTCATTTCCTATGATGCAGATGTCCGCATTATAGGATTTGCCTACCTTTAAGTCCTCCCATTCAACATCTATGAAACGAGCCTTTTCATTTTCAGGAAGAGAGGTAATATTTGAACAGTCACATCTGTGAACAGATATGCCTCTGCCCTTTGTAATAAAGCCGATGATTTCATCTCCCGGAACAGGATTACAGCATTTTGCAAGCTTTATCATAAGGTTGTCTGCACCTTTTACGATTATGCCAGGACTATCCTGGTTTCTGCGCTGCAGTTTGGCCTTTCTTGCCTCAGCCGCCTTGATTTCATCTATAACCTCGTCGTTGGTCTTAACCTCCATCTTGGTTTCTTCGGCATAGTAGCCAAAAAGCAGATTGCAGAACTTGCTTACCAGCGTTCCTCCGTTGGAAAGCTGCTGATATGCCTCGTCTGCATTAGCAAAGTTCATAGCCTTGAATGCTCTGTTCAGGAAAACAGATTTAGCACAGAGGGCAGGATCCAGACCTTTTTTCCTGATATATTTATCAATTAAGTCCTTGCCCTTTTCAATGTTATCCGATTTGCTTTCTTTTTTGAGCCAGCCTCTTATCTTATTTCTTGCATTTGAGCTCTTTGCTATTTTGAGCCAGTCTACACTTGGCCCTGCAGAATTTGCAGAAGTTACAATTTCAACAATGTCTCCGTTCTGAAGAGTATAGTCGATTGTAACCATCTTGCCGTTTACTTTAGCACCTACACATTTACAGCCGATGGCTGAATGAATTTTAAATGCAAAGTCAAGAGGCGTGGAACCGGCCGGAAGTTCTATAACGTCACCTCTAGGTGTGAATACGAATACCTGGCTTGCAAAGAGGTCCATTTTCATGGTTTCCAGGAAGTCCTTAGGGTCATTAAGGTCCTGCTGCCACTCTAGAGACTGACGCAGCCATGCAAGCTTTATGTCGTCATTGGATGACTTGCCGGAGGTATCGCCCTCTTTGTATTTCCAATGTGCAGCGATACCATATTCAGCAACCTGATGCATCTCATAGGTTCTGATCTGAATTTCAAAAGGTTCACCGTTATCGCCTATTACAGTCGTATGAAGCGACTGATACATATTTGGCTTAGGCATGGCGATGTAATCTTTGAATCTGCCGGGAATAGGCTTCCACATGGTGTGAACTATACCCAAAACAGCATAACAGTCTTTTACGTTATCAACAATTATTCTTACTGCAATCAAGTCAAATATCTCATCAATCTGCTTGTTCTGCAGCTTCATTTTCTTATAGATGCTATAATAATGCTTTGCACGTCCATAAATATCGTAATGGAGATTCATATCGTCCAGAGAGTCCTTAATTTCACCGATAACGGTATTTATTGTTTCCTCCCTTTCTTCCTTACGCTTATTTACTTTTTGCTTAAGTTCCTGAAATTCCTCAGGATGAAGATATTTAAGAGCCAAATCCTCAAGTTCAAATTTCACCTTGAAGATACCAAGTCTGCTGGCCAAAGGCGCATAAATGTCTAAAGTCTCGTTGCACTTTTCAACAATTTTTTCAGGCTTCATAAAGCCCATGGTTCTCATGTTATGCAGCCTGTCGGCCAGCTTGATAATCAGTACTCTTATATCTTTGGACATGGCCAGAAACATCTTGCGGAAGTTTTCGGCCTGTATTTCTTCTTTGGATTCAAACTTTATAGTACCAAGCTTGGTTACGCCATCTACCAGCAGAGCAATTTCCTCATTAAAGTCAGACACCAGCTGTTCTCTGGTATAATCTGTATCCTCCACCACATCATGCAAAAGTCCACCGACGATTGTTGCATCATCCATGCCCATCTCTGCAAGGATATAAGCAACGTTAACCGGGTGAATAAAATAAGGTTCCCCGCTTTTTCGAAGCTGTCCGTCATGCAGTTCCTGTGCAATGTCAAATGCCTTTCCAATTAGTTCGGTGTTATATTTAGGACTGATGCTTAATATTTTATCTAAAAAATCGGCTTTCGTAACCATTAGCTGTAACTCCTGTAGTTTTATTTCTTAGCTTTTTTACTCTTCGCTGTTGCTTTCATATACTTTGTTGTCTCTTCGTTTCTGCAAAGATCATAATAAATCGGGCTGCATACAAAGATTGATGACAGGCAGCCTACAATTACACCGACCATAAGCGGAATGATGAATTCTCTGATTGAAGATGAAACCATAATGCAGAGAGGAATCATTACAACCAGTGTAGTCAGGGATGTCATAATTGTTCTGTTAAGTGTCTGGTTAAGGCTTCGATCGATATTTGTCTCGTTGTTATCCTTGTTATAAATACGCTTGTTTTCTCTGATTCTGTCAAATATTACAATTGTATCGTTGATTGAATATCCAACAAGTGTGAGGATAGCAGCAATGAACGGATTATTTACAGTAAAACCAAATATTGCATAGAATGCGATTACCATCAGCACGTCGTGTGCTACGCCCACAACGGCAGAAAGTCCGTATTTCCATGATTTAAATCTGAAGATGATATAAATCAGCATGCCGATAGCAGCTATAATAACCGCCTTCACTGCATTGGCTTTAAGTTCATCACCTACAGATGGTCCGAACTGCTCAGATGCAAGTACATCATCCTGAGTTACTCCGAACTCAGTGCCCAAGGTTTCTATGACATCAGCTCTCTCTGCGTTTTCAAGGGATTTAATTGTCTTTATTACTATTTGAGTATTGCCCTCTCCCGCATAAATTATAGTAGGATCAAGGTCATAATCTTTCAGTACATCCTCTACATCAGCGATGTCAACCTGCTTGCCCATCTCAACCTGAATGTTGGTTCCGCCTGTAAAGTCGATACCGTAGTTCATGCCGCCGATCATCATAAATAACAGACCGATAACAATGATGGATACGCTGACGATGTAATAAACTTTTCTATGTTTGATAAATGAGAAAGTTTTGTTAAGCAGCTGTTTTGGTGAACCGTCTTCGTTTACACCGAAATATTTATTTTTAGCAAATTTCTTACTTGAAGCAAGAAGTGAAATAAACAGCTGAGTTATTACAACTGCTGTAAAAATACTGAATACGATACCTATCATCAGTGTAAGAGCAAAGCCCTTAACAGATGTAGTACCTACCTCAAACAGTACAACAGCAGCGATAAGTGTTGTAATCTGTGCATCCAGTACTGTAGTAAGAGCATTTTTAAATCCGGCATCTACAGCTACTCTGATGGACTTACCTGCAGCGATTTCTTCTTTAATTCTTGCAAAAATAATTACGTTTGCGTCTACTGCCATACCTATGGAAAGTATCAGTGCTGCTATTCCCGGTAATGTGAGAACTACTCCCATTCCAACCATTGACCACAGGAATAATACTACATAAAGCAGCAGTGCTATATCAGCTACCAGACCAAGCATTCCGTAGAATACAAGCATAAGTACAAATACGATTGCAAGACCGATTGCGCCTGCAACAATAGACTTGTCCAGTGCATCCGCACCAATAGTAGCAGTCTGTACTGATGACTGGATTTCAATAAGTTCAACCGGAAGTGCACCACCGCGGATTAATGCAGCTGTAGTAGATGCTTCTTCTTTAGAATATCCTCCTGTTATCTCACAATTTCCTCCGCTGATTACATTTTGAACATTTGGATGTGTAATTATTTCATTATCTAATACGATTGCAATCTGATTAGATGTAACCCCGTCTATAACAGATGTAACCTCACCGCTGAGGGCTTTTCTTGTTCCCTCTTCGAACAATCCTGCTCCTTCGCTGTCAAACTCGAGTAGAATCTTATAGTTACTTCCGTCTGTAGCAATCTGTGCATCCTTAACATTGCTTCCGTCTACAACAATCGTGCCGTCAGCAAGTATGAAGTTAAGCTTTGCGGTTCTGCCGATTGCTGCAATAGCGTCCTCAGCATTATCTACACCCGGAATCTCTACTCTCAGTCTCTTATCACCCTCGATGGTTACTGATGATTCAGCTACACCCATCTGGTTTACACGGTTGTCAAGAACGGCTCTGGTCTGATCCATAAGCTCTGCAAGTTCTTCTCCTGTAGCATCAGTCTGAGCCTCCATTACGACATACACACCACCGTTAATGTCAAGACCGTACTTCAATGCGTCCTTTACCGAATCAACTCCCCCTATTCCAAAGAGGGTCACAAACCAACCGAAAACCAGTGCAATGATTACCAGTATGGCTAGTCCACGTTTAACATTTACATTCATTTCTCTAAAACCTCTCATAATATTAATCTAATAATGCACATAAAGCGGCATTTTATTTTACATTTCATTGTACTACTTTTTGGCTTCTTATACAAGTAAAATCGTCTGTTTTTCAACATTTTTTTGTCGGGAGTTTGACAGTTGAATAAGAAAAAAATAGCTGTGAGCCTTGAAAAAGCTCTATTTTTTTGTCAAATTTTTTAAAATAATTATGGTATTGTTGGGTATTGTGTGATATAATAAGGCATAGGAGGTTTTTCCATGAGACTTAATATCGTAAAATCTAAGAACGCTGAACAACTTTACATTATTAAATCAATACGCAAGGACGGCAAAGCAACAACCAGAATTATGAAAAAGCTAGGCACTATGGCTTCTCTGCTACCTAAGTTCGATAACGACAGAAACAAAGTAATTGCCTGGGCTAAAGACGAAGCTAAAAAAATGACTGAAGCTGAAAACAATGGCCATATTTCTGTTGATGTTTCCTTTACAGAAGACAGGCAGCTTGATTTAGGTGAGCAATCCAGTTTCAACATCGGTTATCTCTTCCCTGAGATGGTTTATCATCAGCTTAAACTTGACAAGATATGCAGGGACATATCTGAACAGCACAAAATCAGCTACAATCTTTCAGATGTGCTACAGATGCTGGTAACAACAAGGCTGATTGCTCCTGCATCCAAGTTATCATCATTCGAATACGCTTCGAATTTTCTGCAGCAGCCCGCATTCAAATTACAGCATGTTTACAGAAGTCTTGATGTGCTTTCACAGCATTCTGATGAGCTGCAGGCCGCAGTATATGAAAACAGTCAGAATCTGATAGATAGAAACAAAGAAGTTCTTTTCTATGACTGCACCAACTACTTCTTTGAAATTGAGGAAGGACGCGGAGATGCTCAGTATGGAAAAAGCAAAGAACACAGGCCAAATCCAATTGTACAAATGGGACTGTTTCTGGACGGAGACGGATTTCCTCTGTGCTTTTCAATGTTTCCGGGTAATCAGAACGAACAGCCTACCCTTAAACCTCTTGAAAAGAAAATATTAAGAGATTTCAATTTGTCCGAATTCATCGTATGTACCGATGCCGGTCTTGCAAGCACTGAAAACAGAAAGTTTAACGCAATAAGCGGACGCGCTTTCATAGTCACCCAGTCACTGAAGATGCTAAAGAGCTTTCTTCGTGAATGGGCACTTGATTCTGATGGATGGCATCTTAATGGTTCTAATCAGGTTTACAACATTAACGAGATAGATGAGCATGTTCATAGAAATTCAATCTTCTACAAAGAAAGATGGATAAACGAAAACGGTCTTGAACAGCGTCTGATAGTTTCCTACTCCATCAAGGAACGTGATTATCAGAAAGTCATTAGAGAAAGACAGGTCGCAAGAGCTGAAAAGATTGTAAGTGACGGCTTTAGAGCAGCAAACAGAAATCAGAACTCCCCTAAGAGGTTTGTCGCCGAAACAGATATCACATCCGACGGTGAAGTTGCTGATAAAAAGATACTTTCTCTTGACCGGGGGAAGATTGAGAAAGAGTCAATGTATGATGGTTTCTATGCGGTATGCACCACTCTGGAAAAGGACATCAATGAAATCATACACATTAACAAAATGAGATGGCAGATTGAAGCAGCCTTCAGAACAATGAAATCAGAGTTCAAGGCAAGACCTGTTTATCTCAGAAATGATGACAGAATCAACGCACATTTCCTTACTTGTTTCCTTTCCCTTCTAATTCTGAAGATCATTGAGAAGAAGGTTGGAAACAAATACAGTGAAGAACAGGTTCTCCACACACTTAGAGATATGAATGTTTATCGCCTAAGAGATATTGGATACCTTAGTTCCTACACAAGAACAGAAATCACAGATGCTCTTCATGATGCATTCGGATTCAGAACAGACAGCGAATTCATGTCCGGAAAAACAATGAAAAAAATTTTAAAAGCAGTCGAAAAAGGATAAAAAATACCACATTTTTAAGAAATCAAAAAACTCCGACTCCCACTATTTTCAATGGGTTTCGGAGTTTATGCATCCATCAACTGTCAAAGACGGGATTGTACTACTTTTTGGCTTCTTATACAAGTAAAATC
>CALZOZ010000015.1 GCA_945828095.1 uncultured Clostridia bacterium | reverse complement strand
GTCACCAGCTGAAAGGTCTTGCGACCCGGAGAAGCAGCTATATTTGATGCCATGACAGCATCAGCAGCAATTTCTTTCTCGACTTCCGCTGAACCTGTGAGCCGTTTCCATATCCCTCCCACGATTATCCTGAAAAGAAGAAGCGCGGCCACAGGATGTCCCGGAAGTCCGATTACGGCACATTCCGTGGGCTCGTCAAAACCGATAATAGTGGGTTTTCCCGGTTTCACTGCCAGACCGTGGGTAAAAGATCCGCTTGAGGTCAGGCTGTCAATTACAGCCTCCGTAGCATCCTTTTTGCCCTGTGAGCTTCCTCCTGAAATCACAACCACGTCGCATTCCTTCATGGCAGAACGTACTTTATCTGTCAGAACATCCTGGCTGTCGCATACAACCTCAATACCTGCTACATCAAATCCCCATGCCAGAGCTTCCCCCAGAAGTCCTGCCGAATTCACATCACGAACCTGACCCGGTAGAGGCAGGGCTTCCGGTGGCACGATTTCATCTCCTGTAGAGATTATATATATTTTCCACGGCTTATAAACCTTTATTTCTGTTTTTCCCGCTGCGCTTAGAAGTCCCATGTCAGATGGTCTGATTCTGCGTCCCCGGCTTATTAGTTTTTCGCCGCAGGCCACATCATCTCCGGCATGAACCATGTTATGTCCGGAAGACAAAGGCGAATACACTGCAACCTTATCAGCTCCAAAAGGCTGGCAGTACTCCACCATGGCCACTGCATCAGCACCGTGCGGGAGCATTCCCCCTGTAGGCACATAGGCACACTGTCCGCTTTTCAGGCTGAATTCAGGCTCTTTTCCCATTTCAACCTCACCGACCAGGCCAAGAAAAACAGGCATTGTCTCTCCCGCCCCTTGGGTGTCCTTGGAAACCACTGCATATCCGTCCATGGTTGAGCGGTCAAAGCCGGGTATGTCTTCATCGCAAAGCACATCCTCTGCGGCGATTCTGCCAAGAGCCTTAAGCACCGTCACCCATTCTGTTTTCGTTATACCTGCCCCACCAATGGCTCCTGATTTCATGGCTGCCTCCAGCTTGTCAAGCGCTGCCTCCAATGTATCAACCTTTAACAACTTCATCTGTTATTCTTCCTTTTTCCATATAATGAATTATATCGCAAAGCTCCTCACGCACATCCTGCCCGTGGCTGACCATGAGCCATGTCACAGGCCGCGTCTGCTGTATTCCCTTGATTGTTTCGACGATAGCCCTCTCGCTTTCCGGGTCCAGATTGGAAAGGGTCTCGTCCATTATGATGAACTCAGGCTTAAAAATTATTGCTCTCAGGAAAGAAAGTTTCTGCCTCTCACCACTGGAAAGGCTGCGGGCATACTGATTTTTCTGCGCCAGGAGCCCGGTTCTTTCAAGCAGCTCATCGATTTTTGATTCGACGGGCTTAATCTTTCGCAGCTTCAGCGGATAGATTATATTATCATAGACGCTTCCTGTGAGAAGATAAGGCCGCTGGCTCATCATTGTCATGTTTCGTCTGTCTATACCTTCAAGGTCTATTTTACCGCTGTCCGGGTTCAGTATGCCCATAATCAGCTTAAGAAGTACGGTTTTTCCCGAGCCGTTATGTCCTGCCAGTCCGTGTATCAGCCCCGGCTGTATATATAAATCGTCGATTTTCAGATTGAAATTCCCGACGTTTTTTTCGAGATCAGTTATTTTCATCTGCACTTTCCTCCTTCTGAAGAAAATCGCAAAGCCACTGTATTATAAATGCCATCACAAGAAGTACAACTCCAAGAGCTATTCCTTCTGTGAATATGCCCTGACTCTTTAAAAGAGAAATGGCGGTGGTCATGGTCCTTGTCTTGCCTTTTATGTTTCCGCCTACCAGCATGACGCTGCCAACCTCGCTTATGGAGCGCCCAAATGCCGTCACAATGCAAAAATAAATATCGTGCCGCATTTCCCGAAGAACTGTCCACACTGTCTGCCAGCGCCCGGCACCCACGGTCATGCAGAATTCTCTGATGGCCGGAGCCTTGCCTGATGCGTGCTGATGAACCATTCCCGTCATTATAGGCACGATTATAAGAGCCTGAGCGACGATCATACCCTTGACGGTAAAGAGCCAGCCCAGCATTCCGAGAGGCCCTCTCCGCATTAAAAGCAGGTACACCACCAGTCCTGCTACAACCGGCGGCATACCCATCATCGTTCTGTTTATTCTTATTATAAGTTTTTTACCTTTAAAGTTATATCTCTCCAGCAGAAGTCCTGCTGTAATACCCAAAACCGATGAAATCAGGCACGAAAAGAACGCCATCTTAAGCGTTACACCTATGGCACTTAAAATCGCCTCATCTGTAAAGCATTTTACAAACCAGTCCGCAATTCTTTCCATATCCTGACCTCACTTTTTTCTGTGTAGAATTACAGACTAATTATCTGTTCCGGCATTAGGTGTGAACAGAGCCTGTCCATATTCCTCAACGCCGTACTGTCCTATAAGCTCCTGTACCTTGTCAGAGCAGATCCATTCAATGAAAACATTGGCCGCTTCATTGTTAAGGCCCTCGAACATTTCAGGATTAACTGCGATTACGCCGTACTGGTTAAGCAGATCCTTTGCTCCTTCACATACTATGTTAAGTTCAATGTTAAGGTCTGCATCGTTCTTGAATTTAAGCCATGTTCCTCTGTCTGTCAGGGTGTATGCTTCTTTTTCGTCAGCCATAGTGATGGTCGCTCCCATGCCCTGTCCTGATTCCAGATAGTTAGGGTTTTCTGTCGGGTCTATTTCAAGTGCGGCCCAGATTTTCTTTTCCTTCTTGTCTGTACCGGAATCATCTCCTCTGGATACGAAAGTCAGCTTGCCTTCCTGAATTGCGCCGAAGCATGCTGTGATATCGTCGCCGTATTTGCCTTCTTCTTCAGGTCCAACTACTACGAAATCATTGTACATTACAGGGAATCTCTCAACTCCTGCACCGCTTGCAACGAATTCCTCTTCGCTGGCCTTGGCGTGAACTAAAACGATATCAACATCGCCGTTCTGTCCCATTGCCAAAGCTTCGCCTGTACCTACTGCGGTCCACTGAAGGTCGATACCGGTGTCTTCAAGGAAAATAGGCTTAAGGTAGTCCAGCAGTCCTGTATCGGCTGTGCTGGTAGTAGTAGCCATCATGAGAGTTGTACCCTCTGCCGGTCTTGCTTCATTGTCACTGTCATCACCGCCGCATGCAGCCATGGCAAAGCAAAGCACAAAAATAAGCAGTACCGATAAAATCTTCTTTTTCATTCTTTGTCCTCCTTAAATCTCGGGGATTTTTCGAGGTCTGAAAAGTTATGGGAAATCTTTTCAAACACGGAAGGCTCTCTGCTTTCGCAAAGAACCCATCGGCCGAAGCTCCATAGCATCAGTCTGTACTGCCAATACCTTAGGTGCAGCGACTCGAAATCCTCATAATTGTTTTATTTATATTCGGTTTTATGGTATTCAATTTTAACAGGGTCGCCTGCTTTCACAGTGCCTCCCTTTATAACACGAGCAAACACACCTTCCGTTGGCATTATGCACTTTCCTGCAGTCTGAGCGATAATACAACCGGAGTGACATTCCTTTCCTATTTGAGAAAGCTCCAGTACACCTTCGCCCACTTTTATTATGGTTCCCACAGGCAGTCTGGCAAAATCAATGCCGCTTATCACCAGATTTTCTCCGAAAGCCCCCGGCTCTATTGTAACCTCAGGGTGTTCGCTTTTGAATTCATCTATTTTATCTGCGGAAAGCAGACTCACCTGACGGTGCCACTTTCCCGCGTGTGCATCATGTTCCAGTCCCCAGTTTTCTATTAAAAGGCTCTCCCCTAGGTTCTCCTTGGGGGTTCCTTTCTCCCTGCTGATGCAGACCGCCTTTACTATGCCGTCTGTTTCTTTCACTCTATTTAACCTCCTGCTAGCCGCCTATTTTTGACATCAAAGAGTCCGTTGTCTCGAAGCAGTGTCCCTCCGGCTTATTCACAATTCCATCGTGTATAATCTGTGCCAGTTCTTCATCGCTCGCACCCTCTCGCATTGGCTTTCTCAGGTCTATGCCCACGTCAGAACCAAGACATGGCCTGAGCAGTCCTTCAGATGTAAGCCTTATTCTGTTACAGCTGCCGCAGAACTTATGGGACATAGGGCTTATGAAACCTATTCTGCCTTCCAGGCCTTCAAAGCTATAGTATTTTGCCGGTCCGCTGCCGGCTTTGTCATTTATTGTTTTCGCCGAGCCATAGGACTCTTCCAATACGGCAATAATTTCATCCTGACTGTATCCGTCAAATCCGGTTCCCAGCCCTAGGGGCATCATCTCGATAAATCGGAGCGTCGCGCCTACCCCTGCCGCAAAATCCGCCAGGTTGCATATCTCATCTCTATTGTAATCCACCATAGTTACAGCGTTTATTTTTACTTTCATTTCAGGAAAGGCTCTGCATTCATCAATGGCCTTAAGGACTGTATTAAGACCATCAAATCCGGTGATATTCAGATACTTCTGCCTGTTCAAAGTGTCAAGGCTGATATTGATACTGTCTATTCCGGCTTCTGCCAGCGCATTGAGGTTTTTAGAAAGCAAAATACCGTTAGTGGTCATGGACACTTTTTCAATGCCATCTATGGCCTTTATATCTTTTATGAGGCCAACCGCACCTTTACGTACCAAAGGCTCGCCTCCTGTTATTTTAACATTTTTGATACCCATTGAACAGAATATTTTTACAAGTCCTACAATCTCGTCGAATCTGAGAATCATATCGTGTGGAACAGATGGCACTCCGCATTCAGGCATACAGTAGCCGCAGCGAAGGTTGCACCTGTCTGTTATAGATATTCTCATGTAGTCTATTTCTCGTCCTAAACGGTCTTGCATGAATTGTTTCTCCTGATTATGTTATTTGTCTCTGATTCCAAGACGCTCTTTTAATGCCTCCTGTAATACCGATGAAAAATTATATCCTTTTGCAGTTGCTTCGATATTAAGCCATTCCGGAATCGACAGTGTTTTCTTTACGGCCTTATTAAGGTAAAATCTACGGTAGTCCATAGTATCACATTTTATTAAAGTTACAGTGTCGCCGTCACGTTGCTCAATACGATGTATATCTGATGGTGCCGGGACAGGCATTGAATTTAATTCTCTCTCATATAGCATCAGGCACAATACATCTTCCGCCATTTCAATACAGTCTGCAATCGTATCACCCTGTGTGACTGCCTCTTCAATGTCAGGAAAGAACACCATGTATCCTCCCTCTGGTTCGGGTCTGAAAACCGCTGGAAAAACATATCTCATCCTTTTTCTCCTTTCTGCAAATCCGACTTTATTATACACGTAAAAACTACGTATGTAAACTGTTTGCATAAAAAAACCTCGAACAAAATCTGTCCGAGGTATATACCTTCCTACTACCATTATACAACATGCCAACATTACTTTCAGCACAAATCTAAAATTTCATAAAAATTTCAGCTGCTCGCCTTCTTCGGCAGCATCAGCATTATATCCTGCTACCGTCATCCTGCTGCGAACCTCTTTCATATAGTTTGAAGGCATCTTGTATTTCTCAGCTATCTGCCTTATCTTCTGATACTTGGGAATACGGTACTCCTTATATGCGTTCTTTACAGTAAAGAGTCTGTTTATCTGCTCAAGCAGATGAGGTCTGCATTTAAAGAGGTAGTCAAAAAAAGCATTCCTTGTCGGTCCTTTAAGGTTTAGATATCCCGGCAGCAGATACCTGGCATCGCAGCTTACTGCACCTTGGTACAGACCTTCGAGATTATCGACATCATCAGTAAGGTAGGGAATTAAAGGCATGGAATGAACACCCGTCGATGCATTTGTCTTCGCGAACTCCTTAAGCATGGCAACACGCCTGCCAGGACTTGCTGCACCCGGCTCCAGTTCTGCTGCCAGTTTCTCGTCCACACATGTTATGGTTGACGCAATATTCACATAGGTCAGCCTGGAAAGTCTGTCTATAAGTTCATAGTCTCTCAAAATCAGATCAGACTTGGTTGATATTATGCATGGATTTCTGTATTTGATCAGGACCTCCAGCACCTCTTTCATGAGACCATTTTCTTCTTCCCAGGGCTGATAATTGTCGGTAACACCGCCAAGATTAATGACTTCGCCTTTCCATGCCGGTGAAGCAAGCTGGCGCTCCAGCTGCTCTGCTATATTATCCTTTTTATAAATAGTGCTGAAAAAGCATCCTGCCCGCTGGTTCTCCATATACTTGTGAGTATATAGAGCAAAGCAGTATCTGCAGCCATGCTCACATCCACGATAAATATTCAGATCCCATTTATATGGAAATCTGCCCTTTACCCGGTTTGCTGCGGTCTTACAGCGAACGGTGATATGCTGTTCATGGATGTGTGCCTTCTGTGTCATTATATTACCTTCTGCCGGTTGACTTTTCAATATGTATTCCTTATGTATACATTTTAACAAACATTTGTTCGCAAGTCAAGCAATGACCCCATAAAAGCCCGAAAAGAGATTACACTCTCCTTTCGGGCTTTCTTTCTTAAACATATTTTTTCTCAAATCAGTCCCTTGATAAGTATTACAACTATCAGAGCAGGCACTACAAACATGAAATAGTATTTAAAGCCTTTGGATAACTTAATTCCTTTGCCTTCGTTGGCCTCAGCCAGGTAATTATCGAAGCCCCAGCCCCACTTGGTTACGCAGAAGAGCAGGTAAATAAGAGAACCGATTGGAAGCAGCAGGTTGCTTACCAGGAAGTCCTCGCTGTCCAGCACATCTCTGGCTCCGATAATATGTAAATCGCTCCACAGGTTGTATCCTAGAACACACGGCATGCTGGCAATGAGAACCAGGACAAGATTTACTATCACAGCCTTCTTTCTGTCCCAGCCGAAATTGTCCATGCATCCTGCAAGCAGGTTTTCGAACACGGCAATAACTGTTGAGAAGCTGGCGAATATCATAAACAGGAAAAACAGTGCACCCCATACTCTGCCTCCTGCCATATTGACGAAGATGTTCGGCAATGTCATGAAGATGAGGGCCGGTCCCTGAGTGGTATCAACCCCGAAGGAGAAGCATGCAGGGAAAATAATCAGCCCGGACATAAACGCCACGAAAGTGTCCAGTCCGCAGATTCTTAAGGATTCTCCCGTCAGCGTGTGATCCTTGGACATATAGCTTCCGAAGATTTCCATAGAACCTATACCAAGACTCAGTGTGAAGAATGCCTGATTCATGGCCGCTACGATTACATTGCCCAGTCCAACCTCTGCAGCTTTATTAAAGTCAGGCAGCAGATAGAACTTAACGCCATCCATGGATCCCGGCAAAGTCAGGCTGTGAATTGCCAGAACGACGATCAAAACAAGCAGCGCACCCATCATATATTTTGTTATTTTTTCCAGACCCTTCTGAAGACCCATGCTGCATACAGCAAATCCCGCAACAACGATAATCGCCATAAATATTGTCATTTCCACAGGGTTTCCAAGCATATTAGGAAACTCTGCCGAAACCGCATCGGTGCTCATACCCGCAGTAAAGGTTCCCTTGATAAACTTCACAAAGTAGCTTCCCATCCAGCCTGCTACAGTGGTATAGTACATCATCAAAAGATAGTTGCCCAGCAGGCAGAACCAGCCATGAATGTGCCATTTGCTTCCCGGCTTTTCAAGTTCCTTATAACCAAGCACCGCACTCTTTCTGCTGGCACGTCCTACAGCCAGCTCCATTGTGAGTACAGGCACACCCATACACAGTAAAAACAGAATATAAAAAAGCACGAATACTCCACCGCCGTTGGCACCTGCAACATAAGGAAACTTCCACACATTGCCGATTCCTATGGCACAGCCCGCGCTTACAAGTATAAATCCAAGTCTTGAATTAAAATTTTCTCTTTTCATAATAAATCTAACTCCTAAACATATTATCAGAAGGTTTGTCCTCCCACAGGTTATCATTATAACCGCATTCATATATAATTTGCAATTTCTTTATCGCTATGTTATCATAAGTTAAACTTATATAAAGGAGAGCAATAATGAATATCAACCAGCTTCGCTATTTCGTTTCAGCCGCAGAGAACCGCAGCTTCACCAAAGCCGCTGCCCAGTACTACATCTCACAGACTGCAGTAACCCAGCAAATTCAGGCATTAGAAGATATGGTGGGGGTTGCTCTCTTCGACCGTTCAAGCCGTCCCATCAGCCTTACACCGGCGGGAAAACTCTTTTTAGTCGATGCCAAGGCTATTTTAGAACGAATAAATCACTCTATAAACAGAGTGCAGGAGGCATCTGTCGGTTTTGTAGGTAATTTAAGAATCGGTTATACTAAGGGATACGAGAGAAGCAGACTGTCAAACACCTTGAGAGCTTTCCACGAGCAGTATCCCAATGTACTCATTTCATGCCACCGCTGTGATACGGATACTCTGGCAGCAGGCCTTTCAAACGGTGAATTTGACATAATATTTACCTGGGACAGCACCGAGCTTTCCAAGGACAGAAGCATTGCCGCCCATGTAATAGAAAGAAGCCCGCTGATGGTTGCATTATACAACAGCCATCCTTTCTCAGGAAGAACATCCCTGAAGAGAAGCGAGCTTAAAAGTGAAAATATTCTGTTTATGACCCATTCTCGTGACGCGGACTCTGTGGGTGACCGTCACTTCTTTGAACGTTACTACAAAGCCGGGTACAAACCCAACATTACATTCCGTTCCAACGACATGGAAAGTATTCTGATGATGGTAGCCGCCGAAGAGGGCATTTCCATACTCCCGGGCTATGTGACCGAAAAACTGGATAACGCTGATAACATCATTTTCCTGCCTTTAGTAGGCGATGATGAAACGGTGGAAATCATTGCAGCCTGGGTCGAGGAACAAAAAAATCCTGTGCTCCAGAGGTTCACAGAATTTTTAAATTATCAGTTTTTAACTTAATGTTACAGTTCAATTACTAGTCCGCAGCTAAGCTGGTGAACCATGTCGCCCAGCTCCTCTTTCAGAACATCAAATGCCTTGTCACCTGTGCAATGTCCGGTATACACCTGCTGTATTCCAGTTGACTTGATGCTGCGGGCCAGCTCTCTGACCTCATCTGCCTTTCTTGTATAGAGATGGAAGCCGCCGATGATTGCTTTTATCTTTTCACCCGTAAAGGCTTCTTTGACCTCATTGATAATATTGTCTGCGCCGCCGTGGGAACAGCTGTTGAATATCACAAGACCGTCCTCTGTTTCAAACACAAGACTCTGCTCGTGGGAAAAATCGTCAGGACGCCATTTTTTACTGCTTCTGCCGTCTTCTTTTTTGTCGCCCCGCAGATACATATGATTTCTCTTTCCTACGGCTTCGAGACCCTCTGTGGTATGTGAAAGGAGCCAAACTCCCTGACAAACCTGATATTTGCCTTCTGCAAACCTGATTCTGCCCTTGGCATCCTCAAGGATTCCACGAGGTATGCCTATATATTTACTGAAAATCCAGAACTTTTCATAGCAGTTTTCCTTCGCATCCTTCTGAAGATAAAAAGGCGCCCTTTCGTTAGTCGAAAAGAAGGCTCTCATGCCGTCTGCATGGTCAAAATGTGCGTGGGAAAGAACCCCGAAGTCCACTTTTTTCAGGTCTAATCCCAGCTGCTCGGCATTTTTAACAAAAAGATTGGATGCTCCCGTATCCAGAAGCACAACTTTGTCTTCATACTCTATGTATACGCACAATCCCCATTCACCGTTCAGACCGCACCCTTTAATATTGTCAACCAGTACTGTCGCTTTCATATCTGTCTCGCCTTCTTCCCGAATGCAGCGCCTGATGCCAGAGGACACGGCCGCCCCGTCCTTTTAAGCAAATCACATTCGTCAAAGCATCTTTTGCCCTTTTTGATAAGTAAATAGCTTTCTCCATCTATAACAATGGTCTCACCTTCTTCGAAAGAACGAAGATTATCTACGGTGAAATCCGCCCGGAATCTTTTTAAACACAGTCCGTCATCAGGAGCATTCTCAAGCCAGCGGGCAGTCTCTGTGTCTATAAAGGAAATTTCGAAACCTGCTGCCATCGCTACACCTCCACAATCTGAAAATCATTAGTCATAAGGTCTATAAAAAGCAGCTTACGCATGAGCACATCCTCGCTGCCCAGCATCACTTTAATTGCCTCGCTGACCTGAACGGCCGCAATCATAGCCGGCGAAAATGAAGGATTTCCAAGTTCCTGGGATACCTCAGCGTCATCGGAATATATAAGGCTAAGCGTATCATTTCCCGGGAAAATTGTGGTTACCTGACCAAACCAGCCTCCGACAGCACCGTGAATCATAGGGATTTCCTGCTCCCGGCATATTTTCTGAAGCAGCAGCTTATCCCCCACACTGTCAAGAGCATCGATGACCACATGACAGCCGTCAAGTATCTGGGACGCATTTTCCTCGGTCAGATTGAAGCATACTGCCTCAGCTTCAATCTGAGAGTTTACTGCTTTTATCCTTGCCGCTGCAGCCTCTGCCTTTTTTTCACCCAGCATGGCTTCAGTGCAGAAAAGCTGCCTGTTGAGATTTGTTTCATCAAAAACATCTCCGTCGCACACTCTTATATGGCCCACTCCGGCTCTTGTCAGCATTTCTATGGCATAGCCGCCAAGTCCGCCGCAGCCTATTACAGCAGCTCTTTTTTCACCCAGTTCATCTTGTTGATCTCTGGAAAATATTCTGTTTCTGTCATAGCGATTTTTCAGATCCATCTATCTGTCTCCGTCTGTCTGTCTCCGTCTCTTAATTTGAGCCGCACTCTCCATCAAGACCCAGCATTATATCAAGGCCGTGTCCCAGTGCCGGCAGTATAAAGCCCAGGTTCTCTCTGACTGCCTTAGGGCTGCCGGGAAGATTTATTATTAATGAACGTCCGCGCATTGCAGCTACTCCCCTTGAAAGCATGGCTTTAGGGGTAATCTGAAAGGATTTTGCCCTCATATATTCTGCAATGCCGGGAACCTGTCTTTCAGCCACAGCTAGGGTGGCCTCCGGTGCATTGTCTCTCGGTGAAAGTCCTGTACCTCCTGTGGTCAGTATGAGGTTAAGTTTTTTCTCGTCGCAAAGGCGAACAAGCTCCTTTTCAAGTTCCATCCTATCGTCCGAAAGCAGCAGCTGCTCACTCACCTCAAATCGTCCGTCAGCCTCAAGGATTTCTCTTATAGCCGGGCCGCTTTTATCCTCACGCTGGCCCAAAGCACCCTTATCGCTCAATGTTATTATTCCAACTGTATATGCCATTTTAAACCTCTCTGACAAAGTGACCGCTTTTTCCGCCGTCCTTTTCAAGCAGACGGATCTCGCCGATTTCCATGGTTTTGTCCATAGCCTTGCACATATCGTACACCGTAAGCAGTGCCGCGGAGACTCCTGTTAAAGCCTCCATCTCCACACCGGTCCTTCCTGTGCACCGTGCCGTGCATAGGCAATATATTTCGCAGGTTTCTTCCTTAAGCTCCCACTCTATGCTGCAGCCTGTCAGCGGCAGAATGTGGCACATGGGAATCAGCTCCCAGGTTTTCTTGGCTCCTGCAATACCCGCCGTAGTTGCCACCGTCAGCACATCGCCTTTGGCAATGCTGCCCTGGGAAACAGCCGCAAAAACCTCAGCCGAAACTTTAATTTTTCCCGCTGCTCTTGCGATTCTTTCAGTTTCGTCCTTCATGGTCACATCTACCATACGGGCATTTCCCTTTTCATCGAAATGTGTAAAATCCATAATTGTCTCCTGGTCAGGGTCTATAATCCCTTTATAAATTCAATAGCCCTATTGATGACCTCCTCACCGGTCTGTCCGTCAGGTCCTCCGTTATGTATTTCGTGATAGTAACCCGGCCATTCTACCATGGTGAAACATTCCGGATTCTGTAATTTGGCAAAGCAGCGGCTGCCTTCAATATCGCAGATTTTATCATCTGTTCCGTGCATAAGAAGACAAGGTGTATTCTTAGCTCTGCCGTTATCCTCGTTAGTACCCTTTTCAAGTGCAGTTCCCACAGTGAATCCCTGAAAAGCACAGAGCATGGAAACCTTAGGATGAACCATGGGATCGTCTTTGTATGGTCTTACAAACTCTACATTACCCAGAAGTTCCTCCGGAAAAGCCTGACTTATAGTAAGCTGCGGAGCTGCCTTAGACAGGAATTTTACAAGCTGATACAGAGCCCCTGTCACAGGCTGTACCAGTCTTATCCACGGTGCAGAAATTATGTAGCCGCAAGGGATATCATTATGTCCGCCCCTAGCACGGTAATCAAGAGTAATATTTCCTCCCATACTGTGACCGTACATTACAAGAGGCACACCCGGATAAAGCTTTTGTGCATATTCAATCAAAGCATCTATGTCTTTAAGCACTTCCTCTCGCGGTGCACAATGACCACGTTTTCCCTCAGTGCGTCCATGACCCCTCAAGTCCATAGCTACTACAGCTATTCCTTCTTTATTAAAATAATCTGCTACTCTTGCAAATCTGCCTGCATGTTCACCGATTCCATGGATCAGAACCACAACATGGTTGGGGTTTTCACAGGCATAATGATAACCTGCAATCTTAAAATTTCTTCCTTCAAGCTCAAAATTCTGATACATTTTTTTCTCCTTTCGTTGGCTGTAAAAAAATAGAAAAATACAAAAAACGTCCAAAATATTACAAAATTCGACCAAAATATGAACAAAAATCCATTTTCCTCTTTCTTTTTTTATAATTTATGCTATCATTTGCTTACATTCTTAGGGGTAGACTGAAAAATCAAAATTACAAGGAGGAACACACCATGAGACGAAGTCACTGCTGCTCCCTTTGCGGGAACATCTACCACAATATTGTATTTAAAGGAGGCTATGTTTGCGAAGACTGCATCGATTTTATCAAGTCCACCAGCTAGGAATTCAACTGGCGCTAAATCGAATCTCGCGTTTTAAACCTTTTAGGTTTTTCAAACACTTTCCCTATCCAAAATAAAACTGAAAAACACAATGCAGTCTATAGCCGGGGGAGGGCTACCTCCCCTTTCGCTTTGCTCTGTTTTTAGATACTCTTTCTTCATGCTTCTGACGGTTTATTCTCTTTCTCGTCTTAGGCTTCATGACAGAGTATCCAAACCTTCCCAGAGAAGATTTTTTAATGCCGAAGTACTCTCCGTGAATATAGGCGATGAGCCCTGCTTGAGACATATCAATTCTGCCCTTTTCGTCAACTATTTCATCATCTATATGCATGGCCACAATTTCAGCGATAAACATGTCGTGTGTCGGATAGCTTTTTACCTCCAGCACACGGCACTCAAGATTCACCGGCGACTGTTCTATCATTGGGCATTTTACTATTTCTCCATCCTCAGGAGTAAGATTCATTTCCTTGAATTTATCAACATCACGCCCTGATTTGACTCCGCAGTAATCGGCAGCAAAGGCCAGTTTTTCGGTAGTCAGATTGATTACAAATTCACCGGTTTTTTCAATGATATGGTGAGAATGTCTTGACTTTCTCACAGAGATATATGTTATAGGAGGGTCAGAGTTTATAATTCCTGTCCATCCTATAGTTATTATATTTTTTTCTTCTCCGTCGCCGCAGGATACCATTACGGCGGGCACCGGACTTAATAACGTACCCGGTTTAAAGCGCTTCTTCATATTTTAGCTCCTCCTGAGTCTTTCAATAACCTGCTGAAATTCTTCAGGCAGTGGTCTTGAAAACTCCATATATTCTCCCGTTGAAGGATGAACAAAACCCAGCACTCCTGCGTGGAGCAGCTGACCGTCCTGAAACAAAGTCTGTTTCTTTGGTCCGTACAGCATGTCTCCAACCAGAGGGTGGTTAATATATGCCATATGAACTCTTATCTGATGTGTTCGTCCAGTTTCAAGCTGTGCTTCTATTAATGTATACTTTCCAAAGCGTTCAAGAACCCGCCAATGGGTAACTGCCCTCTTTGAGTTCTCACGAGTCACAGCACGACGCAGCCTGTTTTTCGGGTCGCGACCCAGCGGTGCATCTACAGTGCCTTCTTCTTCGCTGAAATTATTGTAAACCAAGGCCGTGTACTTACGGGTGATCGTATGCGCTGCCAGCTGCCTGGAAAGGGACTCATGGGCTTTGTTATTCTTGGCAATCATCAGAAGTCCACTGGTATCCTTATCTATTCTATGAACAATTCCCGGCCTGATTACGCCGTTAATGGAAGAAAGCCTGTCCTTGCAGTGATACATCACAGCGTTTACCAGCGTTCCCGTATAATTGCCCACTGCAGGATGCACTACCATTCCACGCGGCTTGTTTACCACCAGCACATCATCGTCCTCATAAACGATATCCAGCGGAATGTTTTCCTCCTCAATGACAAGCTTCTCAGGCTCCGGAACGGTAATTTCCACTACGTCTCCTTCAGAAACCTTGTACTTCTTCGATGTGCAAAGCTGTCCGTTTATGGTCAGTCGGCCTCCTTCAATAAGCTTCTGAATAAAGCTTCTGGATGTCTCGGATAAAAGCAAAGAAAGCACTAAGTCAATTCTAGTGCTTTGAGTTTCTTTGTCTATAAAAAATGTATACCTTTCCTGCTGATTCATCGCTGCTCCCCGGCTTCTGAAGATTTATCAAATACAAACATATATAAAACCAAAAATCCGCATCCTACGCAGATGGCAATATCAGCTATATTGAACACCGGCCAGAAATGCATATCGAACATATCGGTTACAAATCCCAGCGCAGCCCTATCTATGAGATTCCCCATTCCTCCGGATATTATCAGTTCCAGAGCAATAAGCAGAGTCCAGTGATCGTCCTTATGCCTCTCCATGTACCACACCGCCAGACAAAGGGCAATGAAGGTGAATGCCATAATCATAGGACCTCTGCCTGCAAACAGGCTGAAAGCCGCTCCTCTGTTCTGCACATATGTGATGCTGAAAATGCCGTCAATTACCGGAATTGTCTGGCCGCAATACATAGTTCTTCTTATGAACAGTTTCAAAAGGGCATCAGCAAGCAGAATTCCCAAAATTACAAAATACCTTATTTTTTTCATCTTATATTTACCATAGTCTTAGTTAAATCCTGAGGCTGCTGCGGCTGTGGCTGATATTCCTGAACCTCAGGTGCCACAACTTGTGTAACCTCATCAGCCTCCGTAAGGGAAGCAGGCAGGAAGTCCTTTTCAAAATCGGCCAGAAAATCCGAGCCGCCGAAATCCATTCTCTCCAGCTCAGCCTCAAGCATTTTCTTATATCTTTCTCTGAGAGTCTCAACTCTTTCCTTCAGGCGGTTGCCTTCTTCAGTGTATCTGGATATTGATTCCTTGGCCTCTCTTGTAATCAGGCTGGCTTCAAGTTCTGCATTCTTAAGCAGAATTTCAGCTCTTCTCTCAGCACTTGCCGCAATATCATTCATCAGGGACTTAGCTGCCTCTAAAGTCTCGTAAACTGAAGTTTCAGTAGACATATGCTTATCCACTTGCACATGAGCCTTGCCAAGCTCAGCCTTCAGCTGTCTGTTCTCCCTGAGGAGTTTTTCCATGTCCAGAATTATAAGATCGAGAAATTCGTCTACTTCCTCTTCATTGTACCCTTTTTTTGCTCTGGAAAATTCCTTGTTTTCGATGTCTGCAGGTGTAATCATCTTCTATTTCCCTCCAAGATTTTTCTGCTAAAAAATTATAACAATAAGTCTGATAAGCAGATTGGTAATGGCCTGTAAAAGTATCAGCGCCAGAAACAGGGAAAAATCAATCATTCCTGTGTTAAATCTGCTGAGAAGCCTGCGACATGGTGCCACAAAAGGCTCCGTAAATCTGATCAGTGCACCATAAATTTTGCCGATGGGACTGTATGGATCCCGTGCGAACCAGCTGAGCAATGCTCTGATTACCATCGCCGCACTTATTATCTCAGCAAACATGTAGATGGCATAAATCAATATTGATTTCATTCATAATCTCCTATCTCCACGGACTTTTATTTCCGCCGAATTCAAAACCTCTTTCTTCCTGGTTTGCTGCAATGTCAACGCTTTCCGGAGCAAATATGAATATGTTGTTTGCAACCTTCTGAACGTTTCCGTTGAGCGCATATGTAGCTCCGCTTAAGAAGTCAAAAATCTTCTTTGCAGTTTCAGTTTCTATTTTTTCAAGATTTATGATAACCGGTCTTCTTCCCTTAAGACTGTCCACAAGCTTAGGGCATTCATCGAAGCTTTTAGGCTCGATTACAACCAGCTTAAATGCATTGGTTCCTGCAATTGAAACACGCTTTTCCACCGGAACAGCCTTTACCGCCTCTGCACTTTTAGGCTGAAAACCTGTCACAGGCTTTCTTTCCTCTCTGCGGATTTCCTCCTTCATGGAGTTAACTTCATCCTCAGTGAAATCGTCGTCTATCTCTTCAATTCCAACCAGTTTTTTGAATGCATCTGAAAATCCCATGTTTATCCTCCTGTTTCTCTCTGTTTACCTATTCACCTTGTTTTTTTGAATAATCTCTGGCACCAAAAATCATAGTACCCACTCTGATAAGGTTCGAGCCGGCTTCAATAGCCACCTCGAAATCATTGGACATACCCATAGAAAGGTATTTGAAGTCCAGATTAGGATGGTCAATTTTGCCGTATTCATCGTAAAGTTTCTTTACTTCCTCAAAATATACTTTGGCATCCTGTGGGTTGTCCTCAAAAGGTGCAATGCACATCAGACCTCTGATGCGTACATTAGGGCAATTTGCCAGAATATCCTGAATCATCTGCCCAGTCTCTTCAGTAGTAATACCGAATTTGCTCTCCTCCATAGCGGAGTTCACCTGAATCAATATATCCATGGTGAGCCCGTGCTGTGAGGCACGTTTGTCAATTTCTTCTGCAAGCTTAAGTGAATCCACCGAATGAATCATAGCGACCTTGTCGATAATGTACTTAACCTTGTTTGTCTGCAGATGCCCTATAAGGTGCCATCTTACAGGCTTAACCCTGTCATATTTGTTCATTATCTCCTGTACCTTGTTTTCACCTATATCGGTGATTCCGCAGTCTATAGCTTCGTTTATTTCATCTACATCGTGCAGCTTTGTTACAGCTACCAGCAAAACATCCTCGCCTGTCCTGCCGCTTTTTTCTGCAGCCTTGGCCTTAAGCTGTTTTACATGTTCTATATTCTCTTTAATCGGCATTTTTTTCACTTCCTTTTGTAGTTTCTGCCGTTTCCGGCTTTTTCAGTATCTCATCGTAATTCTTTACGGTGACCACTTTTTCACCCTTTTCGTCCATAAAATAATTCTTTTCCACAACGGTTTTTTCGCCATCGGTCAAAAGAATACTTACGGGCACGAAAGAAGCTTTGTCAAGACGCTTACTCATCACATAAACGCCCTTTACACCGTCTTCCTCCACAATGCTGTCCGACTCAAGTATAATTCCGCTTCTGCTCGACTTAATCAGCCTGCAGGTTCCGGTTCTGATACGGTCAAACTTTTCGTAGTAGCGGTTGCATGAGAGTATAAGCTGAGTTTTTTCGCCCTGTGCATTGCTCTGTAAAACCTTCATTTTTATCTGCTGTCCGTCACTGAACTCGGCAGTTATACTCTTTCCCGGGTCACAGCCTGTCGCCTCAGCAGCTTCAAGCCAGCAGACAAGATACCACTCGTTATTATCAACTACCTTGAAGATAGGCTGGCCGGCCTGCACTGAATTTGCTTCACATTCTCTGACCTTATACTCCTCTGCCTTTTCCTTGATTTTAGCAGCAGTTTCTTCCGTTATTGACTGCATATTCTCAGGTGTATAGACTGCTTCGAGGCCATCGTAATAATAGCTGATAATTCCCTTCTGCGGAGAGTAATGTTTAATTCCTCCCACATCAACTATATGGCTGCTTCTTCGCATAAGCTTTCCCTGAGATACAATCCTGCTAACCGTGCCGCTATTGTCCGCAGTGCACAGTCTTTCGTCTCTCACGGTCACAAAAGTGCTCTCGGCGCTTACCTCCAGAAGGCCGTATTCTGCAGTATATGTCTCAAGAAAGATGCCCGACACCCGCGGTACAATGTAAATTATGATATACAGAATCACAAAGATAGCAGCATAGGCCAGTATCGTTAATTTTAGTTTGTTTTTCTTAGTCTTCATCATTCTAATAATACCACAAAATGTTGTGTGTTACAATAACTCCGCTAAGGTTTTCCCACTAACTCATCAAGTATTTTTTTCTCATCCTTGGACAGCTTTTTTTCTTTGGAAAGATATGCCTTCCAAAGATCCGGCCGCCTTTCTTTAGTAAGCTCCAGTGAATTTCTAAGCTGCCACAGGTGTATCAGTTTGTGGTTACCGTTAAACAAAACCTCCGGAACCTCAAGTCCCTCATATTCCCTAGGCTTGGTATACTGGTCATATTCCAGAAGGCCCGAGTAAATGGACTCCTCAGTGGCAGACTCCTTAGTTCCCAGCACATCAGGCACAAATCTTGAAACGGCATCTATCATAACCATTGCTGCAAGTTCTCCACCTGTGAGAATATAGTCCCCTATAGAAACTTCTTCCATGTCCCAGTAATCCAGCACTCTCTGGTCCACTCCCTCGTAGTGTCCGCAAAGAATGACCATTTCATCAAGCTGAGCAAGTTCTTCTATCTTGGCCTGATCCAATACCTTTCCCCGCGGCGACATATACATGATTTTTTTGCCTTCTGCGTTTATAGACCTGAGGGCGTCAAAAATCGGCTGGCAGAACATAACCATACCAACTCCTCCGCCATAGGGAGTATCATCAGCCTTATTATGCTTGTCCTTGCTGAAATCCCTTATATTTATAATATTAAAGTCGAGTATCCCCTTTTCCCCTGCTTTGCCCAGTATGCTGCTGTCCGTCACAGCAGTGAACATCTCGGGAAAAAGCGTCAGAACATTTATTTTCATAATTAATTTCTCCAACAAAGGCTGCGGCAGCTAAACTTCTACCGCTCCGTCCAGAAATCCCGGTATCAGGCTTACCTTAACGGTTTTTTCTCCTATGTTTATTTCCTTTACGAATTCACCTACGGCAGGAATCAGGACTTCCTTTCCTGATTTAGTTTTTATCTGATAGATGTCCTGTGCTGAATTCTGAAGCACATCTGTGATTGTGCCGATTTCCTCTGCTGTCTCTGCACCGCTGCCATCGTTAATTACACGACAGCCTATAAGATCCCTCACATAGAAAGTGTCCTCCGGAAGTTCTCTCAGGTCCGCTTCAGTAATATAGACATCGCAGTCCTTCAAAGCTTCTGCAGCGTTTCTGTCGTTTACACCCTTAAGCTTCAGAATTGCCATATCTTTCTGATAACGCACACCTTCAATAGGATACCTTTCCATGGCATGCCTCTTAGCACCATTTCTTTCTACCAGAATCTCATCAAGCTCCTCGAACCTTTCTTTATAGTCCGAATAGTGGTACACCTTCACCTCACCGCGAAGAGCCACCGCGTTTACAATTTTTCCAATCTTTATATTTTCCACTAAGACCTCTCCATACACATAAGGCACATGACCTTTTACAAAATCATGTGCCTGTTCAAATCGCAATTCAACCATTATTCCTTAATGATTTCCACTGTCACCTTTTTATTTTCTTTGATGGCCGCAGCCTTAACAACGGTACGCAGAGCTTTAGCGATTCTACCCTGCTTACCGATGACCTTACCCATATCGTCAGGAGCAACTCGAAGCTCAATAACTGTACCCTGTCGTCCGTCTGTTTCTGTTACAACGACATCCTCGGGGTTGTCTACAAGTGACTTTGCAATTGCTTCAACCAACTTAGTCATTAGTTTTCACCGCTTCCTTATTATTCGATAATTCCAGATTTCTTAAATAAAGCCTTTACAGTTTCTGTAGGCTGTGCACCGTTTGCAAGCCACTTCTTAGCCTTTTCTGCATCAATCTTGATTTCCTTAGGTTCTGTCATAGGGTTGTAATATCCTACTTCTTCGATGAACTTACCATCTCTAGGTGCTCTTGAATCTGCAACTACTACTCTGTAAAACGGCTGCTTGTGTGCGCCCATTCTCTTTAATCTGATCTTAACCATTTTTAAAATTCCTCCTTAAAATAATCCTTTAAATCTTTTATTTTTTTTCATAAAGTTAGGGTTGCTGAATTGTTTCATCAGCTTTTTTGCGTCCTCATACTTTTTGATCAAACTGTTTATCTTGCTGACAGGCTGTCCTGAACCCGCAGCGATTCTTTTTCTTCTGCTTGCATTAAGCAGAGAAGGGTTTCGGCGTTCCTCCAGCGTCATGGAGCATATAATCGCTTCCATCTGTCGGAACTCCTTTTCACTTTTTTCTATTTCATCGTCTGAGACGGACCTGGAATTCATACCCGGCAGCATTTCCAGCATCTTGCCGATACCGCCCATCTTCTGAACCTCGCCCATCTGATCGAGGAAATCCTCAAGGGTAAATTCGTTTTTGCGAATTTTTTTCTCCAGCTTGGCAGCTTTCTCCTCATCGTAGCTTTCCTGTGCCTTTTCGATAAGTGAAAGCATATCTCCCATGCCCAGAATTCTGCTTGCCATTCTTTCCGGGTGGAAAGGCTCCAGAGCATCGAACTTTTCGCCCATACCGATGAACTTGACCGGCTTGCCTGTAACCTTCTTCGCGGAAAGCGCCGCACCTCCTCGGGAGTCGCCGTCCATTTTGGTCATTACGATACCGTCAATACCCAGCTTATCGTTAAATCCTTCAGCTGCGTTTACCGCATCCTGACCGGTGAGAGCGTCTACAACCAGCAGAATCTCGTGAGGCTTAATCGCCTTCTTGACTCTTACCAGCTCTTCCATAAGCTCTTCATCTATCTGCAGTCGGCCCGCTGTATCGACTATGAGCACGTCGAAGCCCTTTCTTTCGGCTTCCTGACGGGCTTTAAGTGCGATATCTTCGGCCACTCTGTTATCTCTGTCTGTATATACAGGCACATCTACGGTTCTACCCACAACCTCCAGCTGGTCTATAGCCGCAGGTCTGTAAATATCGCAGGCTGCCAGCATAGGCTTCTTGCCGTTTTTCTTAAGGTATGCAGCCAGCTTGCCGCAGGTGGTTGTTTTACCTGTACCTTGAAGACCTACCATCATCAGCACGGTAAATCCGCTTGGTGAATAGGTCAGCTTGCTGTTGGTGCCGCCCATAAGTTCTATCAGCTGGTTGTTTACTATCTTGATGACCTGCTGTCCGGGAGTTAAGCTTTCAAGCACCTCAGTACCCATGGCCTTTTCCTTGACCTGAGCTACGAACTCTTTTACTACTTTGAAGTTGACATCGGCTTCAAGCAGTGCAAGCTTGACCTCACGCATTGCCTCGTTGATATCGGCCTCCGTGAGAACCCCCTTGCCTTTGAGCTTCTTAAATGTATTTTGAAGTTTTTCGGATAAATTCTCAAATGCCATAAACTGTTTATTCCTCTAATTTATTTATAATGCCTTTAACTTCCTGCAGCTTTGCGGCCGCCTCCTTGTCTTCAATGGATGCGGTCAGGCTGTCTATTATTCCGTCTATCTCGGCTATGGCATGCCTTGACTTCATCAGTTTGGCCACCAGTCCAAGCTTGTCCTCGTACTCTGTAAGCAGGTGTTCTGCCTTCTTCAAAGTATCGTGAACGCCCTGCCTGGATATTCCGAACTCTTCAGCTATTTCTGCCAGGGAAAGGTTCTCTTCATGGTAAAGCTCCATCACCTGCCGCTGCTTTTCCGTCAGAAGCCTGCCGTAAAAGTCATACAAAAGGCTTATTTTTTCTATGCTTTCCATGTTCAGTCTTTCCATGGCGTTTCTCCTGCTTGCGAGTGTTTCCAACCGTTTTGGGTTTTAATCGTGCTTCAATCGCATTTTTAATCGGGTTCTATGACCTGTAAAGCTTGCCGACTTTACAGCATTAACCTTGATTACTATAACACAACGGCTGTGCGGTGTCAAGTGTTTTTGCTTGAAATGCTTCTTTTTTATTCTCCTATATTTTCTTTTTGACCGAAATTTTTTTCTTTTTGCAAAGAAAATGAGCATTTTTGAAAAAGACAGCCCTATTTGGGCACGTGAAAGTCTTATGAACGATCGAAAATGTAATTTATAAGGCAAAATCTAGTTCCTTAACAGGTAGAATATGACATTTATTTTCTTTTCAGGCGATTTCTTTGTATTTTTGCAAAAGAAGAGGGCTAAAACGAAAATGATGAAAGCGTCGAACTCCTGGCAGTGCCGATGCACACACAAAAGAACTGCCATCAGGGTGATACCTTCAAGCAGTTCCTTTTAAATAAAAACAACAGGTTGTCTCTAAACTATAACTTTTCGACTTCTTCGGCAGACAGACCGGTGATTTCAGCGATTGCTTCTATCTCCATACCTTTTGCCTTCATGGCACGAGCCAGCTCCAGCTTCATTTCCTGACGTCCGACGAGTTCGCCTTCAGCACGACCTTGCTCAATGCCTTCCTGCTTTGCCATCGACATATCTGTGTTATACTGTAGCTGATATTTCAGCCTCGATTCCATTCTCTCATATTCGATTTCGTCCTGAGTAACCTTCCTGTATGCATTTTCAATCATAGTAAGTCCCTCCGAAGATATGATTTCTTGCACATAGTCCTGCCTATCTTCATCATTGGCATACTTCAAGTAGGCTGCAAGCCTTTCAATTTCCGTCAGTTTCTCTACCGGTTTATCGCCGTCGACCTTGCCGAGCTCCAAAAAGTGAAACTCTAGTCTGTCGCTGAGCAGAAATCCTGTCTGGCGCTCTCTCACATCAAAAATGCTGTGGCAGCTGTCAAGTTCTGCGAACAGAATGCCGTTGATGATTGATACTACTATGCTTTTCTTCATTTTATCATATTTGAATCCTTGCTGCAATGAAGAATTGACAAGCCTTCCGCCGTAGAAAAGAACCCTATCCGGGTACACCCTCAAGTTTCCCGACTGCATCTCGATGTCCAGTTCTTCACCTGAACTTGTTTCTGCCCGAATGTCCATGATCGTTTCCTTTTCATCTTCTCGTTCTGCCGTATCGATGGGGTTCTTTAGAATAATTGACTTAATTGGATCATCCTTTCTTTCCAGTATGATATTTAGTATCTCCATGAGGGCCGCCCTGGACTCGTCTGTATCCCGTCCAAAGACGGCATGAAAGACGTAGTCGATGGTTAAAGCCATGGAGCTTCTATAGGTGTTTTTAAATAAATCTTTTCTTTTTTCTGTCATAATCTCGTCCGTTCCTTTTCCAGTTTAAATCTGTAATGTTATATATTTCCATGCTCGAGCTAGTCTCACTATATCACATATAAATTTCCAGTTCAAGGTTAAAACGAAAATATCTGTAAATAAAGCATCATATTTCTGACGTCTCAGATTAATCACAAGACGTACAAAATCAGCAATGAGATTAACACAGAGAGAAACCCTCAAAAGGTCATCAGAATATCGGACGTCTTGCCCCTGAAACGGTTGAATTTTTTATTTCTTTTCTGATATGCTACAATCATTAAAAAGAATGAGAATTGTTTATAGGAGGATTTTAATATGCTTAAGATTACTACACCTTGTTTCGTTGAGGGAGGATGGATACCTGATCATAATGCAGGATTTGGAGAAGACCAATCTCCGGAATTTCATATTGAAGGAATTGACGCTAAAGCAGAAACCATGGTTATTACCTTAGATGACCTTGGTCATCCTTTAGAGCCGGGATATAATCATTGGGTAGCCTGGAATATTACGCCTACTGAATGTATTCCGGGCGGTATTGCCAAGGGAAGCGTTGTTGAAAAACCGATACATATTGAACAGGGAATAGCTTATGGGAAACACTGTTATCGAGGACCAAAGCCTCCGTTCAACCACTTATTTCTTTATATTATTAATAAATCCTCCGTACAATCAACATACGGAGGATCATTTGTTTATGGGGCGCCGCCCTGACGGCCCGCCTCTTTTATTCTATAATTATGATGGTGCTACACTGTTACCTTCTCAAAATCAGAAGCCGGATGCTTGCAAAGCGGACAGATGAAGTCTGCCGGAAGCTCCTCACCTTCATAGATATATCCGCATACGGTACATCTCCATGCAATCTTTCCCTGGGAAGCCTTTGCCTCAGGCTGAGGTTTAATTGATGACTGATAGTAAGCATAGGAAGCGGAAGGCTCGTCGGCCAGAACCTCCATATCATCCACTGCAGCGATAAACATGGTGTGAGTTCCTAAATCTAAGGTCTGCTCTACTGTAGCGCTGATGTAAGAATTAGTTCCTTCAGTGATGTAGTAAATACCGTTTTCACTGCGCTTTGCGGCGCTGTATCCTTCAAACTTATCCACGGTTTTTCCTGACTGGAAGCCAAAGTGCTTGAAAGTATCGAAGCTTGCCTTTTCGCTAAGGATGGAAATGTTGAACTTTCCGCTTTCCATAATCATATCGTGAGTGAAATTATCTTTGTTCACGGTGATGCTTATTCTGTTAGGGGTAGAAGTCACCTGACCTGCAGTGTTAATTATGCATCCGTTGTCTTTTTCGCCGCAGCGTGCGGTGAGCACAAAAAGTCCATAAGTTAAGTTATATATTGCTTTTTTGTTCATTTTCTTCACTCTCCATTATATATCCATTATATAAATTTTAGGTCATGGCTGCCCCGTCAACGCGGAGGGTAATGCCTGTAACGTAGCTTGACAATTCGCTTGCCAGGAAAAGATATGCGTTAGCAATATCGAGAGGCTCTCCGACTCTGCCAAGAGGAATTCCGGCAGAAATTCTGTCAACCATTTCCTGAGGCAGTGCAGAAAGCATATCTGTTCTGGTTACTCCAGGTGCAACTGCATTTACACGTATCTTGTCCTTTGCCAGTTCTCTTGCAAGGGATTTGGTAAGACCGTTAACTGCAAATTTACTTGTAGGGTATGCGCATCCCGACGGCTGACCGTATTCGCCAACCATTGAGCTGGTATTGATAATAGCTCCGCCGCCCTGCTCCTTCATGATCCTTGCGGCAGCCTGTGAGCAAACAAAAACTGCCTTTACATTGACATCCATAATCTTTGTAAATTCCTCAAGGGTATATTCATATATGCTGGTTCTTGATGAAAGGCCTGCGTTGTTAGCCAAAATATCAACGCTTCCAAACTTTTCTTTTACAGAAGCAAAGGCTTCCGCAACTTCCTCCTGAGAGCATATATCAGGCCAGATGCCCATAATGCGCCCTTCGTACTCAGGCAGCTTAGCCAGTGCTTTCTCCACGGATTCCTGTCTGGAACCTGCAATGGCTACATTAGCACCGTTTTCAAGATACTTTTTTACAATGGCAAAACCGATACCTCTGGTTCCACCTGTTACAATGGCTGTTTTCCCTTTTAACATTTTATTTCACCTCCAATTTATAGCATCAAGCATTTTATAATAAGAATAAGAATAAGAATAATTCAAATTTTAATATAATTATACCCCTTTTTTATGTTTTGTCAAGAAAAAAAAGGAAAAAGAAGCAACTCAGCATCTGCTTATCAGCATTAGCAAAATCGCTTCTTTTTATGAATCTTAAAACAAACGAAGTTTTCTACTTTTCCATATCCTTGATGATTTCAAGGTAATTAACTATGATATCCACGCACTTATCGAAGCTTACTTTGCTTGTGTTCAGACACACATCATAGTTTCTTGCATCGTTCCACTCCATGTTGGTAAAGTGCTTGTGGTACTGTGCTCTTTCCTTATCGAACTTGGCGATAAGCGCCTTAGCCTCTGCATCATCAACGCCGTTGTATTCCTTGACATTTTCAATGCAGTGAGGCAAATCTGCATGAATGAACACCTTCACCACATTAGGATTATCCTTTAAAATGTGATGCGCACATCTGCCAACTATAATGCAGGATTCGCCTGAAGCAGCAAGCTTTTTGATGATATCCGCCTGCATGTTAAAGAGGTTGTTCTTTGACAGAAACTCATCACTGCTTGGAGGGGCAATCTCTGTGGAGGTGTATTTTTTAGCGAACGGATTGGCCGAGTGAGTCTCGTCAGCCAAATTAAAGATTGCCTCGTTAATACCATGATGCTCCGAAGCCATTCTTATAAGCTCTCTGTCATAATACTTCACACCCAAAGCCTTGGCCAGCCTGATGGCAATCTGCTTACCGCCGCTGCCATAGCCTCTTGCAATAGTAATAATAAAACTTTCCATAAAATCCCTCCTTTATGACTACTCGCCCAAGTATGCTTTCTTTACCGAATCATCGTTCATCAGATCTTTGGCATCACCGGACAGAACGATTCTGCCTGTTTCCAGTACATATGCTCTATCTGCAATTTCCAGAGCTTTTTTTGCGTTCTGTTCTACCAGAAGCACTGTGGTACCGCTGGCCCGTATTTCCTCAATTATCTTGAACACCTCGGATACGAACAGTGGTGAAAGACCCATTGAAGGTTCGTCCATAAGCACGATTTTAGGTTTGGACATAAGTGCTCTGCCCATGGCCAGCATCTGCTGCTCACCGCCGGAAAGGGTCCCCGCAACCTGCTTCTTTCTTTCCTCAAGACGAGGGAACTTTCCGTATACCATCTGAAGTGTCTCGTCAATAGATGCTTTATCCTTTCTGGTGAAGGCTCCAAGCGTCAGATTCTTATATACAGTAAGCTGCTGGAAGATACGTCTGCCCTCTGGGACATGAGCCATACCCATCTCAACGATTTTGTGAGGAGGTGTTTTAAGAAGCTCCTTGCCCTCAAACATTACACTGCCCGACTTAGCTTTAAGCAGGCCCGTAATGGTATGAAGCGTGGTGGTCTTACCTGCGCCGTTGGCTCCGATAAGAGCTATAACCTCTCCTTCGTTAACATCAAAGGAGATTTTTTTAATTGCATTGATGGAACCGTAGTTTACTTCCAGGTCCCTCACTTCAAGCATTGCCATATATGTAAATCTCCTTTCCTAGTCTCCAAGATATGCCTTTACTACCTCAGGATCCTTGAGAACCTTGCTCGTTTCTCCCTGAGCCAGCACTGTACCGAAGTTAAGCACTGTGATTTCCTCGCATATGCCGGAAACCAGTCTCATATCGTGCTCGATGAGCAGAATAGTCATATCGAAATTATCTCTTACAAATCTGATTGTATCCATCAGCTCCTGTGTCTCATTAGGGTTCATACCTGCGGCAGGCTCATCAAGAAGCAGAAGCTTAGGTGAAGTTGCCAGGGCTCTGGCAATTTCCAGCTTTCTTTGCTTGCCGTAAGGAAGATTTGAAGCTAAATAGTCCTTTTCACCGGCAAGGTCGAATACTTCAAGGAGTTCTATTGCCTTTCGGTTCATCTCTTTCTCGGTCTTGAAGAAAGCAGGAAGCCTGAAAATTCCCACTGCAGTACCATATTGATAGTCATTGTGAAGCCCCACCTTTACATTATCCAATACAGAAAGCTGTTTAAACAGTCTGATGTTCTGGAAAGTTCTGGCGACGCCTTTCTTATTTATCTCAATTGTATTATGCCCCGTCAGCTTTTCGCCGTCAAGGAAAAAGTTACCCATGGTAGGCTTATATACACCGGTCAAAAGGTTGAAAGCGGTGGTTTTGCCCGCACCGTTTGGACCTATAAGACCATAAAGCTGGCCTTTTTCTATCTTCAGGCTGAGTCCGTCAACAGCTTTTAATCCGCCGAAGGATATGCCCAGATTTTTTGTTTCAAGCATTGCTGTCATTTAACTCACCCCTTCCTTTCCTTTTTTCTTTGAACCTGCAGCGTCAAAAAATTTCTTAGGATTGATAGCACCAAACCATTTTTGAGTGTACATCTGCAATGTTTCGTTGTTATTTACCAGCATCATCACGATGAGGATGATTGCGTACATAAGCATTCTGTAATCACTGAGTCCGCGGAGAAGCTCAGGCAGCGCAGTCAGAATAACAGCCGCGATTATGGATCCTCTCATGCTGCCGATGCCGCCCAAAACTACGAATACCAGAATCAGAATGGAATAGTTGTAGTCGAACTTTGTCGCAACCAGTGATGAAAGGTTGTGTCCGTAGAGCACGCCTGCAACTCCTGCAAAGAATGCGGAAATTACGAAAGCGATAAGCTTATATTTAGTGATGTTGATACCAACTGACTCAGCTGCTATACGGTTATCCCTGATAGCCATAATTGCTCTGCCTGTTCTGGAATGAACCAGATTAAGGATTACAATCAGCGTGATAAAAATCAAAGCAAAACCTACGAAATAATTGGAATCGTTAGGGGTTTCCGTTATACCCATTGCACCGTTTATATATACTTTCTTGCTCAGAGCATCAAAAGTTATATTATTATATGCTTCTACGCCTATGGCAAAGTGAACACCGTTTGCATCAGTAGCCAGATACAGGTTGTTCATAATATTCTTTATTATTTCTCCGAAAGCCAGCGTAACGATAGCCAGATAGTCGCCTCTCAGTCTGAGAACAGGAATTCCCACCAGCAGTCCTATGATTGCAGCAGACAAGCCTCCTACCAGAAAAGCAAGCGGAAATCTTATCCACACAGATGTGATAGTTTCCTCGGTTACCATGGAAAAGACGCTTCCCACGAAGGCACCCACGCACATAAATCCTGCGTGACCAAGGCTCAGTTCGCCCAGAATACCTACGGTCAGGTTAAGGGAAACTGCCAGAATTACATTTACACAGATAGGCACCAGCAGGCCTTTGAAAAGGTGAGATGCCATGCCTGTGGTGGTATATACCACGCAGAAAATGAACATGGCCAGAACAATTCCGTATGTTACCATATTTTTCTTTGTGGTCTTGCTCATATTGTTTAAATTCTTCATCCCGGCCACCTACACTTTCTCGCTTATCTTCTTTCCCAGAATTCCCGTAGGCTTTAGGGAAAGGATTATAATAAGAACTGCGAAAACTATTGCGTCAGAAAGCTGAGAGGAAATGTAAGCCTTGCTCAGATTTTCAATTACTCCGAGAAGGATTCCTCCGATCATTGCCCCCGGAATAGAACCGATGCCGCCGAAAACTGCGGCTACGAAAGCCTTTATTCCCGGCATAGCGCCTGTGTACGGGTTAAGCAGCGGATATGCTGAGCAAAGAAGCACGCTTGCCACCGCTGCCAAAGCTGAACCGATGGCAAAGGTAAGGGATATAGTGGAGTTAACACTTACCCCCATGAGCTGTGCAGCTCCTCTGTCCTCGGAAACCGCCTGCATAGCTGTGCCGGGCTTTGTATAATGAATAAACAAAGTTAAACCAATCATAATAACAACTGTTACGACGATGGTAATAATTGTCACGCCTGAAACAGTAAGTCCCTCTGTTACTTTCCAGTCAGGACACCATTTAAAGATGTTCGGAAAGTTCTTTGATGCGGAACCGAATACCAGCAGAGCTATATTCTGCAGGAGGTAGCTGACACCTATGGCTGTGATCAATACTGCCAGTGGAGTTGCGTTTCTAAGAGGCTTGTATGCGATTTTCTCGATTATTACGCCGAGCAGAGTACATACTGCTATGCCGCAGATAATAGCAATGGCAGGTGAAGTGGCCGAAGAGCTTATTGCTGTGAAAACCACAAAGCCCCCGATCATTATTACATCACCGTGGGCAAAGTTCAGCATCTTTGCAATTCCGTATACCATTGTATAGCCCAATGCAATAAGCGCGTATACGCTGCCCAGACTTATTCCGCTTATTAGATAAGATAAAAAATTCATAATTTCTCCTCTTTATACATATCAAGGGAGGTCGAAGGACCCGACCTCCCGTAAATTACAGACTTTGCAGATTATAATGCTGCGTATGTGCCATCCTTGATTACCATAGCCTTAGGTGATTTAGTAGGTTCACCATCTGCTGACCATGTCATGTCACCTGTAACACCTGTAACAGTGATTTCTGTCATAGCTACCTTCATTGCCTCGCAGATATCGCTTACGCTCATATCAGGAGTAACGCCTGCCTTCTCTGCTGCTGCCTTGATTACATAGATTGCATCATATGCATCTGCTGCGAACTGAGTAGGAACTAATCCGTTGTAAGCTTCCTTGTATGCTGCTGTAAATGTCTGAGTCTTTTCATCTTCTGCATCTGCTGCGAAAGGAGTCAGAAGCATTACGCCTTCTGCTAATGCCGCATCGTCGCCCAGCTGAGGGATTACACCGTCAAGTCCGTCGCATCCGAACCAAGTAACATCCAGTCCCATCTTGTCTGCCTGAGTCAGGATTAAAGCTGCTTCCTGATAGTAGATAGGAAGAAATACGATTTCAGCTTTGCTTTCCTTAACCTTCTGAAGCTGTACTGTGAAGTCCTGAGCTGAATCTTTAGTGAAAGCCTGTGCTGTAACAACCTTTACACCCTTAGCCTGAGCTTCAGCATTAAACTTTTCAAAAATACCTGCTGAATATACATCTGATGAATTGTAGATTGCTGCAACTGTCTTTCCTGCATAATTTTCTGCAAGGTAGTCTGCAGAACCGATACCCTGGTTAGGGTCGGAGAAGCATACTCTGAATGCGTGGTCGCCCTTGATAGCTTCAACTGCTGAACCGGAAGGAGTAAGCTGGAACATGTTGTCTTCTGCTGTCTTTGCAACTACTGCTGTGCAGGCACCGCTTGTAGTAGTACCCATAAGCATCTGCATTCCTTTATCCTTTAATGTGTTGTAAGCGTTAACTGATTTCTCTGCATCTGCTTCATCATCCTGCCATTCGAATCTTACCTGAACGCCGTTGATTCCGCCTGCTTCGTTGATTTCCTTAACAGCAAGTTCTGCGCCGTTCTTTACAGCTTCGCCGTATGTAGCAGCAGCACCTGTTGTAGGTCCGATTCCGCCGATTACGAATTCAGCAGCGCCATCTCCTCCGTTGTCGCCACCGCCGCAACCGGCCATTGCAACTGTCATCATAACTGCCATCGATACGGCAGCAAATTTTTTCATAAAGCTCTTTTTCATTTTTTGTTCCTCCGTTTGTTGTTTTTTGTTTAAGATTTTTTGATTGATGTCTTGGTTACTTAATCGAACTCCCACATGCAGCACAGCCAGACCGTCCGGCATTAAAAAACCTGTGGCCAGCTGATCTGCCACAGGTGTAAAGTTCAATCAAATGTATATTCATCGGTACGAGTGACTTATTATGGGTTAAAAGATTCAGGCACCGGTAAATACATTTAAGAATCCAAGTGAACTCTTACGGCTCTCTGCAGCACAATCAGCACTATTTCTAATTAGTCCAATAATGACTAGGGCTAACGGAATAATGCTAATGACGATAATAATGCTAATCAATAAAGCCTTCTTATTCATCCCGGTTTCTCCTTTCATCAAGTTTATGTTAGGATATTATCTGTCTCTTATACACATCTGACGCTGCCGACGATATGCAGTGTGT
>CALZOZ010000014.1 GCA_945828095.1 uncultured Clostridia bacterium | reverse complement strand
GAGATTCCTCTACGTCTCGTGGGCTCGGAGATGTGTATAAGAGACAGGCACTTAAAATTGTTATTGCTTTTACTACAGCGTTGTATTTGTTTGTTTCTTTGCCGATTGTAATAAAAAAACTAAAGAAAATGAACAGCTGATTATAAAAACATTATTAAACTAGTAAATATTAGAACTTAATTGATTTTTGAAGTTATATATATGGTTTAGACATTCTTTAAGCAAAAAAGGAGCATAAAACGATGCCGTACTCATGTAAAAAAGTGAGTACGGTGATTTTTTCACAGGTCTAAAACAATTAATTATAGTTTATGAAATACACATGCATCAAACAACACGACATCACAGACTGTGGTGCTGCTTGTCTTGCAACCGTTTCACGGCAGTACGGGTTTAAGACCTCTATCACCAAGATAAGACAGATAGCCGGAACGGACAAGCTGGGAACCAATGCCTACGGTATGGTCAAGGCGGCAGAACAGCTGGGATTTACCGCAAAGGCGGTCAAAGGCAATCAGGATGCCTTTTTTTCTGAATTTCCCCTCCCTGCGGTGGCTCATGTAGTCCGTGAGGGAGGTTTATTACATTATGTAGTAATACATAAAATAACTAAAAGCAAGGTTGTAATCGCAGACCCGGCCAAGGGGATAATCAAGATCAGTCCGGAGGAATTCTTTAAGGAATGGACGGGAATCCTCATCCTCATGGTTCCGGCGCAAACCTTTAAAAAAGGCAAGGAAACCAAAAACATTTTTGAGCGTTTCTGGGGACTTTTATTGCCTCAAAAGAAGCTGGTCTTCGATGTGTTTCTGGCATCAATGGTAATAACCGTGCTGGGAATACTGGGAGCCTTCTACTTTCAGGTCATAATCGACGATATACTGCCTGCTGAGATAACAAAGACCCTTACGGTGCTTTCCATAGGGGTGATTTTGCTGCAGCTGTTTTCCGTACTCATTTCGGTGATGCGCTCGCAGCTTTTGATTTATCTGAGCCAGAAGCTGGACATAGCTCTTTTGCTGGGCTACTACGACCATGTCCTTAAGCTTCCCATGAACTTCTTCGGCACCAGAAAGGTGGGCGAGATAATCTCCCGCTTTCAGGATGCGTCTGCAATCAGGGATGTGATTTCCAATGCTACCCTAACGGTAATGATTGACACCATAATGGCGGTGGCCGGCGGCCTCATTCTTTTCTTTAAGAATAAGGTTCTTTTTGCTATTGCTCTTTTCATGGTAATAATCTACGGCGTGCTGGTGCTTATCTTTAACAAACCGTACAAGAAAGCCAACGAAAAGCAGATGGAGGATAACGCACAGCTGACTTCCTATCTGGTTGAATCCTTAAATGGAATCCAGACTGTAAAGGCTTTTAACGGAGAGAGAATCGTCCAGACTGAGACGGAGTTTAAATTCATCAAGCTTTTAAGGAGTATATTCAGCCTTTCTTGCCTTGGCAATGTGCAGGAAGGACTGAAAATGCTTGTTGAGGCAGTGGGCGGCATAGTCATAATTTGGGTAGGTGCATACAGCGTAATACAAGGCGAGATGACCATAGGAAGCCTTATCACCTTCAACGCCCTGCTGGCATATTTTCTCGACCCGGTAAAAAACCTGATAAATCTGCAGCCCGCCATGCAGACTGCAATGGTGGCTTCAGACAGGCTGGGGGAGATACTTGATCTGGAGCTGGAAAAGACAGAAAAGGGAAACCATAAAATAGCACCGGAAAGTCTGAGGGGCGACATTGACATTCAGGGAATTACCTTCAGGTACGGAACCAGAGAGCCGGTCCTTGAGGACTTTTCCATGCACATAAACAAAGGTGAGAGAATCGCCATCGTAGGCGAGAGCGGTGCGGGCAAAACCACCATAGCCAAGCTGCTCCTCAACCTTTATCAATACGAGGCGGGAAGCATCACCATCTGTGACTACGCAATGCCAGACATCCGTCTGGAAACACTGAGGGACAAGATTGCATATATACCTCAGGAGACTTTTCTCTTCAGCGGGACAATTATGGAAAACCTCACCTTCGGCATGGATAATCCGTCTATGGAAGAAGTAATAGGCTGTGCCAAGCTGGCACATGTCCACGATTTCGTAAACAGTCTGCCTCTTAGATACGAGACCCACCTTGATGAAAACGGCAGCAATCTTTCCGGAGGCCAGAGACAGAGAATCGCTATAGCCCGTGCAATGCTTAAAAAGCCGGATATTCTCATTCTTGACGAGGCCACCAGCAACCTTGACGCTGTTACGGAAAGAGCCATACAGGACACCATAGAGGCCTACAGCCGGGGAATGACCACCATAATCATAGCTCACAGACTGAGCACCATCAGAATGTGCGACAGGATTTATGTTATGGATAAGGGCAGGATTGTGGAATCGGGAACCCACGAAGAGCTGATGCAAAAGCAGGACGGATATTACAGAGGACTATATCAGGCACAGGTGGGTGAGTAGAATGAAGAAAGAAATATACGATATACGGGAGATGACAGACAGCAAGGAGCTATACAGTGAAAGACCCAATCCTTTCATAGCGGCTTTTGTTTATTGTCTGGTGGGGCTGCTCATTGCGGCAGTCATTTATTCCTTTTTCGGTAAGATAGATATTGTGGCAACGGCCGCAGGAGTTGTAAGACCTAACGATGATATAAGCACTGTGTCCAGCCTTGTAGGAGGCAGGGTGGTGGAAGTGAGCATGACTGACGGGCAGCAGGTATCGGCAGGGGATGTTCTCTTTAAGATTGATACTTCCGAGAGCAAGGTGAGCCTTGACAGTCTGAAGGAAAGTGCAGCCGAATATGAGGCGGAAATCACAGCATATAATAAATTCGTAAAAAATGCCGGCAGCGGCAAAAATCCTTTTTCCTCGGACAAGAGCGGCAGCGAGTATCCATATTATATCGAGTTTCAGAATTACCTTTTGTCACTGAAAAACGGCAGACTAAGTGCGGAGTATGATGAAGACAGGACTGAACAGACCATCCGAACTCTTAAATCCCAAATAGAAGAATACGAAAAGGAGATAGAAGGTCTGACTGCGTACAAGGCGAGCATTGAGCAGGGCAAAAACTGCTGCCGTGACTTTCCTGATTACAGTGTCAGATATAACCTGTATACCGCTGCTATAGATGCACTGGAGCAGGAATATCAGTCGCAGAAAAGGCAGATTGAGACCTCGACCACGGCCGAAAGCAACCGCAATTATATAAACCAATATACTGACAATATCAGGGAATACGGCTATCTGCTGGACTCCATAAAAAATGGCAGTTCCCGTTTTCCTACTTCGGAAAAGACTGTTTGCAGACTGCTCTATGATGACTATCTGGCGGGGCTTGCCGAATATGAGAGAAATTATCAGAATGCTAAGGAAATGTACGAATATTATCTTGGAGCCGGACAGGCAGGCGGCGAGGAAGGAGCCGTCAGCGACTACGAGATAAGCACCGCCAAGAGTAAGATGGAGAGCACCAAAGCCGCTATTGAAACATATAAAAACGGGAAGGTAATAGAGTACTCTCAGACTCTGGCAGAGCTTGAAGCCAAGCTCAAGGATTTCAAACTTGCCGCTGATTCGGAAAGATCAAAGTCGGAACTTTTGTCCGAACTTGAAAAAAGTTTTACCAACTCGAAAAATCAGCAGTACTATAAGGCTATAGCGGAGACGGACAGCTCCATTCAGACTATGGAAAGCGAACTTCGAACGGCCCGTTCAAATCTTAAGCTCAATGAACTTGCTCTCGAGCTTAGCAGAAACAGTGTAGACGGTAAGGGAGAGAGGCTTTCCATATCCATGACATCCATAGAAACCCTTGCGGCAGTCCTTGGAAAAATTGATACTCTCAAGATGCAGCTTGACGAGGTAAAGGCGCAGATAAAGCAGGTGCGCACGCAGATAAAGCAGGGTGCGGTAAACGCCAGCATCGGCGGCGTACTGAATGTTCCGAATACGATAATAAAGGGCGATGTTATAGCTGCCGGAACATCGCTTGCGACAATCATACCCGAAAATGAAACAGCCTTTAAGGTACAGCTTTATGTGAGCAATGCAGACATCGGAAATGTGAAAGTGGGAGATGAGGTTAAATATAACCTTGCGGCATTCCCAAGCAGTCAGTACGGCATATTGAAAGGTCAGGTCACCAGTATTTCAAAGGATGTACTCACCAGAGACGGGAACTATTCGGGATATTATCTTGTGGAGGCCTCTATAGAAAACAAGACTCTGAAAGATAAGGACGGAAACCAGGGGCAGCTTGCGGTGGGTATGGAGGCAGAGGCCAAAATTGTGACTCAGAAAAAGAGCATTATCAGGTACCTGTTGGAAAAGATTGATTTGTTCTGAGTCAAAATAATCGAAAAAAGGAGCACTTCCAGCTGAAAATGATAGCTGTAAGCGCTCCTTTTTCATAAAAAATCTCTGTAAAGCTTGAAAACACGGCAATTATGTGCTAAAATTTATTGTTGCAGGTGTCGGAATTATTCCGATGAAAAGGGAAACAGGTGAAAATCCTGTGCGAACTCGTCACTGTAAGCAGAGAATTTATTTTCACATGTGCCACTGAGAAATCGGGAAGGCGAAAATGAGTATTGAGCTGTAAGTCAGGAGACCTGCCTGCAGATATGCCGGATTAAGTTCCGGGGCCACGAGTAATTGGTCGCACCTGATGCTTTTTGTATTGCATAGAATTCATCGAAATGTGCCTTTGCCAATGCTTTTGGGAAGGTATTTTTTTTGCGGGGAAACAATTATGACAATGGATAACAATCTATCTCACAAGACGGGAATAGAAGATTATTATACAATTAAAAATAACAAGAAGATGCGTTTTGGATACACCACAGGAACCTGTGCCGCTGCGGCTGCAAAGGGTGCCTGCTCTATTCTTCTCAGTGAGCCGGGAACCGGTCCTGCGGAAAGAGACGGCTGCATGAGCCTTATCACACCTAAGGGAATAGAGCTGTGTCTAAAGCTTGTGGATATAGATAAGGGTCCTGACTATGTATCCTGCGGAGTGGTAAAGGATGCAGGAGACGACCCGGATGTGACCGACGGTCTGACAGTATATGCGCGTGTTTCTAAAACAGAAACTCTCGGAATATCCATCAGGGGAGGAAAGGGTGTAGGTACTGTTACTAAGAAGGGACTGGAGCAGCCTGTTGGAAATCCGGCAATCAATCGTGTTCCAAGGCTGATGATAGAAGAAGGCATCCACGAGATATGCGAGATGACCGGTTATGAAGGCGGAATCCAGGTCACCGTCAGCGTTCCGGGAGGAGAAGAGACGGCTCTTAAGACATTTAACCCCAGGCTGGGGATTGAAGGCGGCATCTCAATTCTGGGCACTTCCGGAATCGTAGAGCCTATGAGTGAGACCGCACTTATTAAAAGCATAGAAACGGAAGTAAATCAGCAGCTTGCCAACGGCAGACATAATCTGATAGTAACCCTTGGTAATTACGGCAAGGCCTATCTTGAGGAGCTGGACAGGCTTCCTATGAAGGATTCGGTAAAGTGCAGCAATTATATAGGTGAGGTAATAGATATGGCTGTGGCAGGAGGAGCAGAGGGCCTTCTGTTTGTAGCACATCTGGGCAAGTTCGTAAAGGTTGCAGGCGGCATAATGAATACTCATTCAAGGTGTGCCGACAGCCGTATGGAAATAATGGCATCTGCAGCGCTCAAAGCGGGACTTGGCCGGGAGGGAGCCCTCAGGCTACTTGAGGCACCTACCACCGATGAAGGAGTTTCAATCCTTAAGGAATATGGATTACTTGAGGAAACCATGAAAAATCTGATGGATAAGATAAGCTTTTATCTTTCAAATAGAGCCTATGGAAGAATACCTGTTGAAGCACTGGTATTTTCCAACGAATACGGGTATCTGGGAGAAACCGCCGGATGCCGCAAACTGATAGAAACAATAAAAGGAGAAACAAACAATGAAGGGTAGACTGATCGGCGTCAGCGTGGGACCGGGAGATCCGGAGCTGCTGACCTTAAAAGCATTGAGATACATCAAGGAAAACAACGTTATCGCAATACCGTCAAAGAATATAACAGAGTCCGTGGCGTACAAAATTGTAAAGGGAGCATATCCTGAACTGGATGAAAAAAACCTTCTGGCTGTGGATATGCCTATGATTAAGGATAAGGAACTTCTTAAGGAAAGCCATGATAGAGCTGCCGCATTGATCGAAGGATATCTTGATCAGGGAGAGAATGTGGTTTTTCTCACTTTGGGAGATGCCACTGTTTATTCCACATACATTTATGTCCATAAACGTGTAATCAGAGACGGCTACGAAGCAGAAATCGTAAGCGGAGTAACATCCTTCTGCGCATCTGCAGCGCGATTGGGAACATCCCTTGCCGAAAACAGACAGCCGGTGCATATAATCCCGGCAACATATAAAGCGGAGTCCATGGGAGAGCTGCTGAGTCTGGACGGTACAAAGGTGCTGATGAAATCGGGCAAGCGCATGGCAGAAGTGAAAAAAGCAATCAAAGAAAGCGGCAGCAGTGCCATGATGATAGAAAACTGCGGAATGCCTGATGAGAGGGTATATCTGAGTACAGATGAAATCCCCGATGATGCGGGTTATTACTCACTGATAATCATCAAGGAATAAAGGCGGAAAGGAAAGGAACTTAAGATGATACATTTTGTCGGAGCAGGCAGCGGTGCTGCCGATTTAATAACTGTAAGAGGACAAAAATTTCTCCAGGGGGCTGACATCATTGTTTATGCAGGTTCTCTGGTTAATCCTCAGCTTCTGGATTATGCCAAACCGGGCTGCAGCATTTATAACAGTGCCAAGATGACCCTTGAGGAAGTAATGGAAGTGATGATTGAAGGGGCAGAGCAGGGAAAGACAGTTGTAAGACTTCATACCGGCGACCCATGCCTTTACGGAGCTATCAGAGAACAGATGGATATTCTGGATGAAAAGGGTCTGGACTACGACTATTGTCCGGGAGTAAGCTCCTTCTGCGGAGCCGCATCAGCTCTTAATCTTGAATATACTCTGCCTGATGTTTCCCAGAGCGTTATAATCACCAGAATGGCGGGCAGAACTCCTGTACCGCCTAAGGAAAGCATAGAATCCTTTGCAGCTCATAACGCTACAATGGTGGTTTTCCTCAGTACGGGACTTTTAGAAGAACTTTCAAGAAGACTCATTGCAGGAGGCTACTCTGAAGATACACCTGCCGCTATCGTTTATAAGGCTACCTGGGATGATGAAAAGAGCTTTGTCTGCACCGTGGGAACACTTGCTCAGACCGCGGCAGAAAACAACATCACCAAGACTGCACTGATGATTATCGGCGATGTAGTAGGATGCAGGAATTACGACAGGTCAAAGCTTTACGATCCGACCTTTACCACTGAATTCAGACAGGGGAAGGAATAGATGAAGATAGGAATTATAAGCTTCAGTGCTGCGGGAGAAAGTCTTGCTGATAAACTTTCCCGGGGACTGGCTGAAAGGCTTGATGGGGCAGAGATTGTCACCGCATGTAAAAGTAAATATGCTAAAGAGCCTCTTGAAGGATCTCACGTCAAATGGACAGGCGAAAGATTCGCTGACAGTGACGGCCTGATTTTTATAGGTGCGGCAGGAATTGCAGTTCGTGCCATCGCACCTTTCCTTAAGGATAAAAAGACAGACCCGGCAGTTGTGGTAATGGATGACAGAGGAAGGTTTGCAATCTCCCTGCTATCCGGACACCTAGGAGGGGCCAATACCCTTGCTGAAACTGCAGCGGAAATCACAGGCGCTGTTCCTGTAGTCACAACGGCAACTGATAATCACGGCAAGCTGGCACCGGACATTTTTGCACAGAAGAACAACTGCCGGATAGGCAGCTTTGCGGCCGCAAAGGATATGGCTTCGGCACTGCTTAACGGTGAGGAAATAGGATTTGTTTCCGATTTTGAGATAGACCCCGGATCGGAGATACCGGAATACATGAAGGTTGTTTCTACGAAGGAGAAGGGCATTATACCCGACGGCACTAAACTTCCTGAAATGGGAATAGTTATTTCCCCTTGTAACCGTGAGCGCCGGGACTTTAATAGAACCTTGAGGCTGATTCCGCAGTGTGCTTACCTGGGTGTAGGTGCAAGACGGGGGACTCCGGCAGAAAAAATAAATGAGGCGGTGTCAAAAGCCCTTGCAGAAGCAGACCTTGATATGAGGGCGGTTTCCTGCGTGGCCACCATCGATTTAAAGAAGGATGAAGAGGGACTTCTTGAATTCTGCAGGGAAAACCATCTGGACTTTAAGACTTTTACAGCTGAAGAACTTTCCGCAGCAGAAGGAGAATTCAGCAGTTCGGATTTTGTAAAAAAGACCACAGGCGTGGACAATGTATGTGAGCGCAGCGCAGTGCTGGCAGCATCACAGGATGTAACAGGCAAGTTAAACTATATAGGTGAAGCATCGGTTTTAATTGTTCCCAAACAGAAGGGTGAGGGAGTAACCTGTGCCGTAGCCGTAAAGAAATGGAGAATAAGATTTGAATAAGATATATGTAGTTGGAATCGGACCGGGAGCTTATGAAAAGATGACCATCGAAGCAGCCCGCGCTCTGGAAAAATGTGATGTAATAATCGGATACACCGTGTATATTGACCTTGTAAAGGACCACTTCCCGGGAAAGACCTTCCTCAGTACACCTATGAAGAAGGAAAAGGAAAGATGTGTTCTTGCCTTCGAAGAGGCGACAAAAGGACAGGAAGTCGCAATGATCTGCAGCGGAGACGCAGGAGTGTACGGCATGGCGGGACTTATGTACGAGGTTTCCGTAAACTATCCTGATACGGAGCTTGAGATTATACCGGGTGTAACTGCGGCTACAGGCGGAGCAGCAGTTCTGGGAGCACCGCTGATTCACGATTTTTGTCTGATCAGCTTAAGCGACCTTCTGACACCATGGGAACTGATCGAAAGAAGACTGGAAGATGCCGCTCATGGAGATTTTGTTATATGTCTCTACAACCCTTCAAGTGTAAAGCGTCATGACTATCTCTTAAAGGCATGCGACATTATGATGAGACATAAATCACCTGATACAGTATGCGGAATCGTGTCCAACATAGGAAGGGAAGGTGAGTCTATGAAGGTTATGAGCCTCAGAGAACTGAGAGATACAGAGGTAGACATGTTTACTACCGTCTTCATAGGCAATTCTTCCACTAAGGAAATAAAGGGCAGAATGGTAACACCGAGAGGATACAGGAATGTGTAAAGCAATTATTTTCGGAGGTACGACAGAGGGCAGACTTCTGGCGGAATTTCTCAAACGAGCAGAAGTAAGGACTCATGTGTGCACTGCAACTGAATACGGCGGAAGTCTTCTGGAAGAGGACGGTGTGCTTACCGTTTCCGAGGAAAGGCTTGACGAGGGACAGATGAAGGCTCTCATTGAAAAGCTTAAACCTGAGCTGGTTGTTGATGCTACACACCCTTTTGCAAAGGATGTAACCTGTAACATTAAAAATGCATGCCGGTGCTGTGGGACTGAATATATCAGGCTTCTGAGAGAAGGACTTCTGAGTGGCAAAGAATCAGGTCAGGGCAAGGCTCAGTGCATTTATGCCGACAGTGTGAAGGATGCTGTGACTCTCCTTGCCCCTACGGAAGGGAAAATCCTGGTTACTACAGGCAGTAAAGAGCTTGCAGCTTTCACGGAGCTGGAGAATTATAAGGAAAGAGTGATTGCGAGAGTTCTTTCCACGGCAGAGTCTGTGAAGCACTGCAAGGAACTTGGCTTCGAAGGAAAAAACCTGATCTGCATGCAGGGGCCTTTCAGCAAGGAGCTTAACAAGGCAATGATCAGACAGTACGGATGCAGCTATATGGTTACCAAGGCTTCGGGCAATGCAGGCGGCTTTGCCGAAAAGATTGAAGCTGCCTTGGAATGCGGCTGTACTCCTGTAATAATAGGAAGACCTTACGAAGAGGAAGGTATTGACTTTAACAGCTGTAAGGCATTGCTTTGCCAAAAACTAGATATCGTCACCAGACAGCATGTAAGCCTTGTGGGCATCGGCATGGGTTCTGAATCCACTATGACAAAGGAAGCGTCTTGTGCTATCGACCAGGCTGAGCTTATAATCGGTGCAAAGCGTATGGCAGAGGCTGCAGTTCATCCGGGACAGGATGTATTTTATGAATACAGCAGCGTCAAAATCGCTGAATATATAGAAAATCACAGAGAATACGAAAAAATAGCCGTGGTATTTTCCGGAGATATAGGTTTTTACAGCGGAGCCAAAAAGCTGACGGCTCTTCTTGAAGACAGGGGCTTTGAAATCAGCCTGATTCCGGGAATTTCGTCCGTATCATACTTTATGGGAAGGACCGGCCTTTCCTGGGATGATGCGGTTATAACTTCAAATCATGGAATCGTTAATTCACTTATTCCGCTTATCAGAGACAACCATAAAGTTTTTTCCATACTTGGCAAGCCTGAGGATGTAAGAACTCTGGCAGCGTCTCTTATGGAATACGGCCTTGACAAAGTAAGACTTTATGTTGGAGAAAATCTTTCATACAGCGATGAAAAGATCACCACGGACTATCCTGCCAATATGACAAATCTGGAAACTTCAGGACTTTGTGTGGTAGCCGCAGTAAATGACCTGGCAGAGACCACCGCAGTAAATCCTCTCTCAGCCCGCAGGGACAGCGAGTTTATCAGAGGTCGTGTTCCCATGACAAAGGAAGAGGTGAGGACGGTCTCCGTATCTAAGCTTGGACTTAAGCCTTATTCAATATGCTACGATGTGGGCGCGGGTACAGGTTCCGTATCCATAGAGATGGCTGTAAGGGTGCCTAAGGGAAAAGTTTATGCAATAGAAAAGAAGGAAGAGGCGGTAAGCCTTCTTCGTGAAAACAAAAAGAAATTCATGGCTGACAACATGGAAATAATTGAAGGACTGGCTCCTGAGGCTCTGGAAGGCCTTCCTGCGCCTACCCATGTTTTTATCGGCGGTTCATCAGGCAACATGAGAGAAATCCTCTGCAGCGTATTTGCCAAGAATCCGTCAGCAGCCGTAGTTATAAACTGCATAGCCTTAGAGTCTGTATCCCAGGCCTTGTCTTTGGCAAAGGAACTGGGTGCCGGCGATGAGGAAGTTATTCAGATGTCCGTCAGCAGAGCGTCCAAAGTGGGCAGTTACACCATGATGACGGGCGAAAATCCGATAACAATTATTTCGTTTACAGGGAAAGGGGTATAAAGACTATGAAGGTTCCACGCATACTTATCTGTGCAGGGTCAAGCAACAGCGGCAAAACCCTTATAACCTGCGGAATTCTTCAGGCCCTTGTTAACAGAGGTCTGAAGCCGGCTTCATTTAAGTGCGGCCCGGACTATATAGACCCTATGTTTCATACCAAGGTTATTGGAACACGTTCAAGAAATCTGGACACATTTTTTGCCGGTGATGAGACGGTAAGATACGTACTGGCACAAAACAGTCAGCAGGCCGATGTGGCTGTAATCGAAGGTGTAATGGGATATTACGACGGTATCGGCGGCACAACTACACGTGCCAGCGCTTACGATGTGGCAAGAGTGACCGATACTCCTTCTGCACTCATAGTAAACTGTAAAGGCATGAGCCTTTCTGCGGCAGCTTTTGTAGAAGGATATAAGAACTTCAGAGAAGACAGCCATATCAAAGGTGTAATCCTCAACAGGGTAAGCCCCAAGGTATACGAAAAGCTGAAGGTTTGCATCGAGGAAAGCTGCGGCGTAAAGGTCATAGGCTATGTGCCCCAGGTTGATGACTGTGTGATTGAAAGCAGACATCTGGGACTTGTCATGCCTGATGAGATTGATCTGCTCAGAGAAAAGCTGATGAAGCTGGCATCAATTCTTGAAGAAACTCTGGACCTTGACCTGCTTCTTGAGATGGCAGGGGAGGCACCTGAGCTGGATGCAAAGGAGCCGCGGCTTCCCCAGACTGATGGTGGGGCAGTGAATATTGCCATTGCCCGCGACGAGGCTTTTTGCTTTATCTATGAGGATAATATAGAGCTTTTAAAAAAGCTGGGAGCGGAGATAGTAGAATTTTCACCTCTTCATGACAGCAGGCTGCCGGAGGGCGTACAGGGCCTTATCCTCTGCGGAGGATATCCCGAGCTTTACGCACAGACACTTTGCGTAAACAGATCCATGGCAGATGACATAGCTTACAGGTGTATGCAGGGACTTCCAGTTCTCGCTGAATGCGGAGGATTCATGTATCTTCACCAAACCATGGAGGACATAGACGGAAATCCTCACAAGGGCGTCGGCCTTATAGAAGGAAAGGCCTACAAGACACCTCGTCTCGGACGGTTCGGCTATATCAGCCTGACTGAAGACAAGGGAGATTTCTTTAAGGACTATAAAGATGAGCATGGACATGGACCGGGTCCCATGCCTGCTCACGAGTTCCATTATTTTGATTCCACCGATGCAGGGAACTGCTTGATTGCTCAAAAACCTGCATCTGAAATAAACTGGCGCTGTATTCACAGCACCGAAACAATGCTGGCCGGTTTCCCTCATTTTTATTACTATGGAAACCCGGCTCTTCCCGATGCTTTCCTGGCAAAGTGCAGGAAATACGGAAAAAACCAACTGAAAGGATAAACGCTTTTATGTTAAAATACGCAGGTGCAGCCCTTCTGGCGGGATATGCCGCCGACCTGATTTTCGGAGACCCCAGATGGCTCTATCATCCTGTAAGGCTCATCGGAAATCTCATTGCACTGCTTGAAAAGATAATACGAAAAATCATGCCGGCAAGCAAGGCAGGAGAGCTTGCGGGAGGCTTTATAACCGTAGTGCTTGTTCTTCTTCTATGCGGCATAGTGCCCTGGGTTCTGCTGCATCTGGTATTTGGCTTAAACGTTGTGGCAGGGGTAATTCTTGAAGCCTTTATGTGCTATCAGCTCCTCGCTGTAAAGTCCTTAAAGGACGAAAGCATGAAGGTATATGATGCGCTGACAGGCAGCACCATCGAAGATGCCCGAAAAGCCGTTTCCATGATTGTGGGAAGGGATACCCAGAACCTTGACCAGAAAGGAGTGGCCAAGGCGGCCATTGAAACTGTAGCCGAAAACTTCTCCGACGGAGTAATTGCACCTATGTTCTATATGTTCATAGGAGGACCCGTACTCATGTACATCTATAAGGGTATCAACACAATGGACTCCATGCTGGGCTATAAGAACGACAGATACATCTATTTCGGAAGATGCGCTGCAAAGCTTGACGATGCAGCCAACTTTATTCCGTCAAGACTTGCGGCACTGCTGCTTATTGCGGCTGCTTACATTGGCGGTTTCAATGGAAAGGGCGCAGTAAAAATATTTAAAAGAGACAGGTTCAATCATGCAAGCCCTAATTCGGCACAGACTGAATCGGCAGCGGCAGGAGCACTTGACATACAGCTTGCGGGAAACGCTTACTACTTCGGCAAGCTTTACGAAAAGCCCACCATGGGTGATTCGGTCAAAGAGCCTGAGGCAGAGGATATAAAGAGGGTGAATAAGCTGATGTACATAGGAAGCTTTGCAGGTGCAGCTGTATTCGCACTTTTACATTTTATATGTGCAGTTCTGATCTTTTAAAAGGTCAGGCGGGAGATAAATTATGAGTAATCACGTTCATGGCGGTGACATTTACCGCTACAAAAATGTTATGGATTTTTCCTCTAACTGCAACCCCTTCGGAACGCCTGAAAGTGTGAAAAAGGCTATATGCAGGGCAGCAGAGGATGTACATAACTATCCGGATGTTGAATATACCCGGCTTAAAGAAAAGCTTGCCGGTGAGACCGGCATACCCGAAGAAAGTATTTTCTGCGGAAACGGGGCAGCTGAGGTCATATTCTGCGCTGCAGCGGCATTAAAGCCTAAAAAGGCACTGATACCGGTTCCGGCTTTTGCTGAGTATGAGCAAGCCCTCAGAGCATGTGGATGTACAACGGATTATTACATGCTTTCTGAGGAAAAGGGGTTCAGACCGGGATATGACTTCATAGATAGAATCGATGAAACCACAGATGTTGTATTTATCTGCAATCCGGCAAACCCTACGGGAGTACTGCTGGACAGAGAATTTGTGGAGACAACAGCAGTAAAATGCAGAGAAAATGGCGCAGTGCTTATTTTGGATGAATGCTTTCTGGACTTCGTAGAGGATAAAGAATCATATACAATGACAGGACTTCTTGAGGAATATCCCAATATGCTGATACTTAAGGCTTTCACCAAACTCTATGCCATGGCAGGAGTCAGGCTGGGATACGGCCTTTGCAGCGACAAAGCTTTCATAGAAAAGATGAGAGACTCAGTGCAGCCGTGGAATGTTTCAACCCCGGCTCAGTATGCGGGAATAGCGGCTCTTGATGAAAAGGAATATGTAAATAAGAGCCTTACTGAAATTCGGTCGGAGAGAGACCGACTCAGAAAGGCTGTTGAAGATATAGGGTTTACGGTATACCAATCCTCCGCAAACTATATTTTCTTTAGAGGGCAGAAGAACCTCTGGGAAAAGTGCCTTGCTGAGGGCGTGATGCTGAGAGACTGCAGCAATTATCGCGGCCTTGAAAAGGGATATTACAGAGCTGCTGTGCGGCTTAAAGAGGAAAACGACAGGCTTATTGAAGTCCTGAGAAAGGTAAAGGATTAAATAATGGCAAAGGTTTTAATGGTGCAGGGCACCATGTCGAATGTGGGAAAGAGTCTTATAACGGCGGGACTGTGCAGGATTTTCAAGCAGGACGGCCTTAAGGTGGCCCCATTTAAATCCCAGAACATGGCCCTCAATTCTTTCATTACGGAGGATGGCTTTGAAATGGGAAGAGCACAGGTAATGCAGGCAGAGGCGGCAGGCATCAGACCTGATGTGCGCATGAATCCTATTTTACTTAAGCCGACAAACGATACGGGAAGTCAGGTCATTGTCAACGGGGAAATCCGTTCAACCATGGATGCAAGAGAGTATTTTGCATACAAAAAAAATCTCATACCTGATGTAATGGCCGCATTTAACAGCCTTGCAGATGAATACGATGTCATAGTTATCGAAGGAGCAGGAAGTCCTGCAGAGATAAACCTGAAGGACGAAGACCTGGTAAACATGGGCATGGCTAAAATGGCAAAAGCCCCTGTGCTTCTTGTAGGAGATATAGACAGAGGCGGAGTATTCGCCCAGCTGCTTGGAACCGTTGACCTTCTGGAAGATGACGAGAGAAAGATGGTTAAGGGCCTCATAATAAATAAGTTCAGAGGCGACAAGACCATTCTGGAACCGGGAGTTAAAATGCTGGAGGAGAAGGCAGGAATCCCGGTAATAGGCGTAGCACCGTATATGAATATAGATGTGGAAGACGAGGACAGCCTAAGTGAAAGACTGGTCACATCAGATAAAGTGGATCTCATCGACATAGCTGTTGTGAGACTTCCGAGAATCTCAAATTTCACTGACTTCAATGCTCTCGAGATTATTCCCGGAGTTTCAGTAAGATACATAAAGTCAGCTGCGGAGCTTAAAGACCCTGATATGATAATTCTGCCGGGCTCAAAGAACACCATCGGCGACCTGCTGTGGATGAGACAGAACGGACTTGAGGTTGCAATTCTCAAGCAGGCTGCTGCCGGAAAGACCATTATGGGAGTTTGCGGCGGATATCAGATGCTGGGAGAGACCATCGCCGATCCTTTAGGCGTAGAAACAGGAGGAGAGGTGAGAGGAATGGGACTTCTTCCTGTGGATACCGTCTTTGAAGGTGAAAAGATGAGAACCAGAGTAGAGGGTACTCTCTATTTAGGAGACGGCCTTAAAACCCAAGGATACGAAATTCATATGGGACAATCCACACTAAAAGAGGGCGCAAGACCGCTCCAGCACATAACAGACAGCGTAAGCGGCAAATCAAAGGATGACGGAGCTTATGCAGACAATGTATACGGCACATACATGCATGGAGTCTTTGATGCACCGGGAATAGCGGAAGCTGTTGTTAGTGCCCTCGGAAAGAAAAAGGGCATAGACCTGGGAACTTTGGGAACTGTGGATTTTGCTCAGTATAAGGAAACACAGTATGATCTGCTGGCAGCAGGTCTGAGGGAGCATCTGGACATAGATGCAATATATAGAATTCTAGAGGAAGGGGTTTAAAAATGAACATGAGAGATAAGTTAGAGAATGTAAAGCCGAAGGAAATCGAAACCAGAAGCTTTGAAATAATCACAGAGGAGCTCGCCGCTTCAGGAAAGGAGCTGCCAAAGGACAGGGAACTGATTATCAAAAGATGCATACACACCAGTGCTGACTTTGAATATGCAGACAACCTTTGCTTTTCGGATAACGCTGTTGCCATTGCACTTGAGGCAATAAAGAATGGCGCTTCTGTAGTTACAGATACTCAGATGGCCAAGGCCGGCATCAATAAGACCGCACTGGCAAAGTGGGGCGGAGAGGTTCACTGCTTTATGTCCGACACAGATGTGGCAGATGCTGCCAGGGCAGAGGGTACCACCAGAGCCACAGCCAGCATGGAAAAAGCCGCAGCTATGAACAGGCCTTTTATCTATGCCATCGGCAACGCACCTACAGCCCTTGTAACACTTTACGACCTGATTCAGGAGGGTAAGGTTAAGCCGGAACTCATTATCGGCGCGCCTGTTGGATTTGTAAATGTGGTTCAGTCCAAGGAACTTATAATGGGTACAGATGTACCGTATATTGTTGCAAAAGGCAGAAAGGGCGGAAGCAATATCGCCGCCTGCATCGTAAACGCACTGCTTTATATGCTTGACAACGACAGAGACTACTGGAAATAAAAACGTAAGACATTAAAAAAGACTTTCTCCGTGTAACGGCACAGAGAAAGCCTTTTTTATTATTCGCCTATAACCTGACCGATGTGGTCAATGAAAATCTGTCTTATTTCAGGATATTGGCCAAGACCCTTGAGAACTGTGCTGACCTTATATCCTTCTTCCGTAAAACGACTGTACCAGGAATCGGGATCGTCACCGGCCATATCGTTTTTTGCGTGGTCTCCAGCAACAATCATGAACGGTGCCAGTATGATTTCCTCAGGTCCGTAGCACTTTACCAGCTTGAGTATGGAATCAAGGCTAGGGTATGCTTCTACAGTGCCCAGGAAAATGTTTGGATATCCTGCATCCTTGAAGGTGTAATCAAGAGCGGCATAAATAGCATTGGAGAAATGGGTGGTACCATGTCCCATGAGAACCAGAGCCTGACGGTCTGTGAGCTGAGGAAACTCGTGAGCGATGGCCTCGATAACCCTGTGGCTGTCCTCTGTAGTTGTCAGCAGAGGGTCCCCAAAAAGAATTGAATGGAAGCGGTCGCGATAGGAGAGGGCATCCTCCTTCATGAGGTCGTTTTCGATACCGTTGATTACATGAGTAGGCTGAACTACTACATCGGTAATACCGTCTTCCGCCATCTTTTCCATAGCTTCTCTCACCGTCGGAACAATAACATTATCACGGTTTTTCAACTTCTTAATAATCATCTTGCTGGTCCATGCCCGGTAGATGGTGTAATCCGGATATGTTTTTCCTATGGCTTCTTCTATGGCATCAATTGTGACCTTTCTGGTATCTTCATGGCTGGTGCCGAAGCTTACAACCAGTATTGCTTTCTTTTCTGCGTTCTTCAATGTTACTTTTCCTCCTGAAAGAGTGTTTAAATTTACTTTTTCTATATATGACTCCAGCTCTGCCATATTCTTTGGCAGGGCAAGAGACGATTTCAAAATTCCCTTTTGACAGAGTCGGTCAAACATTTCCAGTACAACCGGCGGCTTCAGATTGGCTCGTGCCAGCAGGTCTCTGCGGCTGAAAACATCCTGAGGTGTTCCGTCAGCCAGAAGACTTCCCTTATGAAAAACCATAACCTCGTCAGCCCATTCATAGGCAAAATCTACATCGTGGGTGGAAATGAGGACGGTTATGCCCGCCTCAGTCATGGAGTCTATGATTTTATTAACTATCTTCTGATGCTTAGGGTCAAGTGCCGCTGCAGGCTCGTCCAGAATGATTATGTCAGGTTCCATAACCAGAATGTCCGCTATGGAAACCTGCTTTTTCTGTCCGCCGGAGAGAGCCTGTGCAGGCTGATGGCGGAAAGGGGTGATTTCCAGCTTTTCTATGACATCTTCAACATTTTCGGCGGCAGTCTTTTCGTCAATTCCAAGATTGAGAACTCCGAAGGAGATTTCCTGAAAAACGCTGGCCGAAAAAAGCTGGTTGTCCGGGTCCTGAAAGACTATTCCAACTTTGCTTCTCAGTTCAAGAAGACTTTTCCTGTCGTATGATACCGGCTTTTCCTTGAAGTAGAGAGTTCCGCCGGAAGGACGGTTGATGCCGTTGCAGCAGAGGAAAAAGGTTGATTTGCCAGAGCCGTTGGAGCCCATAAATGCGATTTTGCGGCCCCTGCGGATGGAAAGGGACAAATCCTTTAAAGCGTAGCTTTCTCCCTCGTCATATGAAAAGGAAAGGTTTTCTGCACGAAGAATTATTTCCTGGTTATCCATAGTAAAACCTCCAAAGAGTAAAAATCAAAAATGCCAGACCGTAAAGTGTCAGTAATACTTTGTTTTTCTTCGAGGCTCTCTTTGCCTCATTTAAAAATCTGAAGGTGCCGTCATAACACCTTGCCTCCATGGCCTGATACAGTACCCGTGAACGGGTTACCGCCCTGATCATCAGAATTGAGCATAAAGCCGAAAAGGACTTTATAGATGTTTTGTAATCGCGATTTCCCAGCCTGGAATACTGTGACACCTGAACAGCTTCTGCTATTTCCAGAAGCAGAAAAATGAATCTGTAAATCAGAAGCATCAGCTCAATGATGGTGCGTGGCATATGCATTGCCGACAGAACCGCAAGAATGTCCGTCATGGGAGTTGTCAGGGAAAGAAAGTACAGGCATGACACCGCCGCCAAGGCTGTAATTACAAGATTTACAGCATAGTATACTGAAGCGGCAGAACATGTGATATACCAGAAGCCGAAGTCAAAAGCAATGGCAAGGGTACTCATCAGGAGAAAGACAAGGGGCACTGTCATAAGCTTCAGATAACGGGAAAAGGGGATACCGCCCCGTACTACGGTCAGCATCCCCATGATAACCAGTATAACAAGTGAAAGCACCGCTGAGCGATTTGCAACGCATGCAGCCAGTGTAATGAGAGAAAAAGCAAGCTTTACTCCCGGGCTTTCATACCTGAGCTTTGAATGATAGCACAGCTTGTCGATCGGAATCATTCGTTCTCCTTTTCTGTTTTCTCCGACTTTCTTCTTTCGTAGAAGCGACCCATAAAGAAGGCGATTATGCCTACACCTATTCCTGTCTGGATACAGAAGAACAGGCTCTCAATCTCTCCGGGAAGTTCTCTGCCGAGAATATTCTCTATAAGCGGTGAGGCGATTGGCTCAAAACCTGAATCCACCTCGGAAATAACGTTGTTTCCCGCATCGTCAGAACCGCCGAACTCAGCCTGAGGCAGTGCAAAGAGGGGAACCAGCGCAATAAGTATTACCGCAATTAAAAGTATAAAAACTGTTGATTTTTTCATTTTATTGTCCCTCCTTAAGATATCCGATGGCTCTGAGCTCAGGCTTAGCATAGCTTTCGAGAGCTGCAATGATAAGCACAGTCAGGATTCCTTCAACAATTGAGAGAGGAAGCTGAGTAGGTGCAAATATTACCAGAAACTCTCCAAGAGCATGGCCTAAGGTGGTATCAGCGTGGTGAGCAAAAGCAAGCTGGAAAGCTGTAATACAGTATGTAAACAGGTCTCCTAATGTTGCTGCAAGGAATACAGAAACCTTTCTGTTAACCTTCATCTTATTGCATAACACAAAAATGCCGTAGGACACAAAGGGACCTGCAATTGCCATTGAAAATATATTTGCTCCAATGGTTGTAAGGCCGCCGTGAGCAAGCAAAATAGCCTGAAATAAAAGGACTATTGCTCCCAGAATTGATACTGCAGCAGGACCGAAGAGAATAGCTCCAAGTCCTGTTCCTGTCATATGAGAGCAGCTTCCCGTTACTGACGGAATCTTAAGGGACGAAATCACAAATACAAAGGCGCCTGCCATAGCAAGTAATGTAATAGAGCTTCTGTTGTGATTTAAAGTTTTCTTAATGGAGAAGAAACCTGCTGCAAGGAATGGGAGACATATAACACCCCAGACAATACAGCTTGATGCCGGAAGGGCACCCTCCATAATGTGCATGGCATCTGCACAAGGCGCAACGCCCAGCACAAGTGCCGCGGCTGCCGCAAAAACGACAACTCTTCTTTCTTTTCTGTTCATAATTTGCTTTCTCCTTTCGTATGAACGTGCGGATTGGCATAAAAAAACCTGCCGTGAAAGGGCAGGCCATGTATAAAGAACAGTTCGCAGCAAAGCCGGATAGCCCTGCCGCTGTTCTTACACGTGGCCATCGTTCGTAACCCGCGTAACTGCGTGCAAATGGCAGGTCTTCTGACTCAGGTATCATCGCCATGCTTCGCCTTCCCGTCTCCAGTGACATAATGAAACATGACTACTCCCTTACAGCGGCGCGACCGTGTGAGCTTCTACTCAACTTTCCTATTAATCCCGCAGGGAACCATTCGCATTCGATTTTTACGTATAGATTATATACTAGCAGGTTTTTCGTGTCAAGAAATATTATCATGCAGATGGTCATGGTTATGGAGATCCATGTGACCATGCATATGTGTCTCCTCACTATCATTATGTACATGGAGGTGGCTGTGGATATGGGAATGTTCATGGCTGTGAGTAATGTCTCCATGACTGTGCATGTGACTGTGAACATGTTCATGGCTGTGATTGTGCTGAAGCTGTACAGTATCCTTTGTCATAAGGACGGTGCTTACAGCCATTATGACTAGTGCGGCGTAGAACTGGGGCTCAGGCCTTTCACCGAGGAATAACAGGCTGAAGGCTACTCCCAGGAAAGGAGACACGGAGTAGTACGCACTGGTTTTAGCAGCACCGAGTTCTTTTTGAGCCATAATGTAAAAGTTGATACTCATTCCATATGAAATAAAACCGAGAAGCATAATCACTGCGGCCCATTTTAATTCAGGAAGCCTTTCGCCTATTGTCAGAGCTACCACCAGGCTGCCAAGACCGGAAAAAAGTCCTTTGATAATTACTATTTCCTCGGAACTTTTCGTGCTGAGCATTCTGGTACAGTTGTTTTCAAGACCCCAGCAGGCAGCGGCACAAAGAACCAGGATAGAACCCGTGCTGAATACAAAGGATTCTCGGCCTTCAAAGCTGAGAAGTATGCTTGCTGCCGTCACCAGTCCTATAGAAAGCCAAAGCCTTTTAGAGACAACCTCTTTAAAAACAACCAGCGCTATGAGTGAGGTGGAAACAATTTCGAAATTATTAAGCAATGATACATTGGCCGAGTTTGTGCGGGCAATTCCGGCCATAAGCATTATAGGGGCTGCAATATCAAGCACCACCATTGCTACAGTATAGGGAAGCTCCTTTTTGGTGAGAGGTTCTTTTTCGGGCAGTTTGCCTGATGCCTTTCCCACAAAGGTATAAAAAGACATGCCGATTCCCGCACCGAGATACAGAAATCCGGCCATCATAGCCTGACCTGCGTAGCCAAGCAAAAGTTTTGACATCGGGATACTTACAGCATACATAGCTGCTGCAAGAAGAGCCAAAAAAGCTGCGTAGTTATTCTTTTTCATAGACATGAAATCCTTTCGTTTTAAATATGACCATTCTATACTTATTCTTTTTTTCTGTCAAACCCGCCTTGCAAGGGTTGACTCTTTGTGCTAAGATGGATAAAGTCAGAAGAAATATATTTTTTTACGGGAGAGAATAAAATGCAGCACGTTTCCATGATCGGAATTGACTATAACAGAGCGCCTGTTGATGTGAGAGCGCTGTTTGCCTTTACAAAAAAAGCATCGGCGGAGGCTATGCACAGGCTTATAGATATGGAAGGAATACAGGGCTGTATTATACTGTCTACCTGCAACCGCATGGAATTATGGGTAAGCACCAGAGGAGAAGATTTTGATACAAGGCTGCTATATAACTTTCTCTGCGAGGAAAAGGGTCTTGATCCCAAGGACTATGGGCAGTATTTCTTAAGCCGCAGAGGAAGGGATGCTATCGAACATCTTTTTTATCTGACAGGCGGTCTTAAATCTCAGATACTGGCTGAGGATCAGATTATCACACAGGTAAAAGATGCTCTAAACCGTGCAAGAGAGGAATACTGCACCGACAGCATTCTGGAAGTGCTTTTCCGCATGGCGGTGACAGCGGCCAAGAAGGTGAAGACGGAGGTTGTATTCAGCAGAGGGAATGTCTCTGTTATACATCAGGCTTTGGCAGTGCTTGCCGAGAAAGGATTTTTCCCGGCAGGAAAGAAATGTATGGTCATAGGAAACGGTGAGATGGGAAAGGTTACAGCTCTTGCCCTTAAGGATGCAGGTGCTGATGTAACAGTGACGGTGCGCCAGTACAGAAGCGGTGTTGTAAACATTCCCGAAGGCTGCAGCAGAATAAATTACGGCGAGAGAATGGAGCTTCTGCCATACTGTGATATGGTGGTTTCAGCCACTGCCAGCCCTAACTATACCATAACAAAAGAATTGTACGAAGGCACTGGAGTTGACCGTAACATTGTTATGATTGACCTTGCTGTTCCAAGGGATATTGAGCCTTCTGTGGCTCAGTGCAGCGGTGTAGCCCTTTACGATATAGACAGCTTCAGAATAGAGCCTGTGTCCGAAAGCCTTACTGAGAGCATGGAGGCAGCGGCAGAAATTATAGGCCAGCAGATTGATGAATTCGAGCTCTGGCTTACAGGAAGAAACATGCTCCCTAAAATTCATAAGATTCAGGATGCGGCAGCCGAAGACATGTATCTGAGAGTTTTACATACACTTAAAAAGGATGAACAGGATAAACTGACAGGAGAAAGCCTGATGGAAGCGGTGGAAAGTGCTGCAGCCAAGGTGACAGGCAAACTGCTCTTTGGAATTCGGGATATGGTCGGCACTCAGGAGTTTGAGGACTGTATCAGAGGATTGGAGAAACTTTATGAAGAGTAAAGAAAATCAGCGGGACACGAGAATGTTCCCGCTTTTCGTGGATATAAGAGGAAAAAGTGTAGTCGCAGTAGGAGGCGGCAGAATAGCTTCCAGAAGAGTTAAAACTCTGCTGGACGGGGAATTCGGTGCAGTTGTAAAGGTGATTTCACCGGAGATTTCCGAGGAAATGAAGATAATGCTTTCCCAAAGAGGGGAAGATGAGCTTTGCTGGATAAAAGCCTCCTATGATGAAAAATACCTTGAAGGCGCGCACATGGTGCTGGCCTGCACCTCCGATGATGGGGTGAACAGGCAGATTTATGATGATTGTCATCGCCTTGGCATAATGGTCAATAACGCAAGCGATAAAAGTCTTTGTGACTTTCACTTCCCGGGAGTAATAATAGAGGACGATGCCGTCATAGCCTTTAACGGAGGCGGCAGAGACCACAGAAAGGTAAAACTTTTGCGGCAGCGGCTTGAGGAATGGCTCAGCACTGGCAGAGAGAAAGGAAATCGATAAAATCTATGAAGAAAAAAATCGTTATCGGAAGCAGGGAAAGCAAACTTGCAGTAATTCAGAGCCGGATGGTTCAGGAGTATATAGAAAAAAACACGGATACAGAAGTAACCCTTCTTACAATGAAGACTACCGGGGACATTATTCTGGACAGAACCCTGGACAAAGTGGGCGGCAAAGGACTTTTTGTAAAGGAACTGGACAGGGCCCTCATTGAAGGAAGAAGCGATATTTCAGTTCACAGTCTTAAGGACATGCCTATGGAGGTGCCGGAAGAGCTTCCTTTGATTGCCTTTTCAAAAAGAGAAGACCCAAGGGATGTACTTGTGCTCCCTAAAGATGCTGTGGATAAGGGCATTACAGAGCCCGATTTATCCAAGCCTATAGGATGCTCTGGGCCGAGAAGACAGCTTCAGCTTCAGGAAATCTTTCCGGGATGCAGTGTGAAGCCTGTGCGCGGGAATGTGCTTACAAGACTGGAAAAGCTGGATAGAGGCGAGTATGGAGCACTGATTCTGGCGGCGGCAGGTCTTAAAAGACTTGGTCTTGAAGACAGAATCACCAGATATTTTGAGCCGGAGGAAATGATGCCGGCAGCAGGTCAGGGGATTCTGGCGGTACAGGGCCGCAAGGGAGAGGACTACGGCTTCCTTGAGGGCTATGAAGATAAAGAAAGTGCAGTATGCGCCAGAGCAGAGCGTGCCTTTGTGCGTGCATTGGACGGAGGCTGTTCATCACCTATAGCTGCCCATGGCAGAGTTAAGGATGGGAAACTGTCACTCATGGGTCTGTATTATTCAGAGGAAAGCAAGGATTGGGATAAGATGGAGATAAAAGGAACAGTTTCAGAACCGGAAAAGTTGGGAGAAGAGCTGGCATATAAACTTAAGGCTTCCGTGGAAAAACGAGGCTGCGGTGCCGGAAAGCAAGGAAAGGTCTGGCTGGTAGGAGCAGGCCCGGGAGACGCAGGACTCCTTACCCTCAAAGGAAAAGATGTGCTGGAAAAGGCCGATGTTGTGGTTTATGACGCTCTGGTAGGACCGGGAGTGCTTTCCATGATACCTGAAGGTGCGGAAACCATAAATGTGGGCAAACGTGCTTCACACCACATCATGAAGCAGGACGATATAAACAGGGTGCTGGCTGACGAGGCTAAAAAAGGAAAGCGTGTAGTCAGACTTAAGGGCGGAGATCCGTTCCTTTTCGGCAGAGGCGGCGAGGAGCTTGAACTTCTCAGCCGGGAAAATATTGAATACGAAGTCGTGCCCGGAATTACTGCGGCTGTCTCAGTACCGGCATACAACGGAATTCCTGTTACTCACCGTGATTTCTGTTCATCCGTACATATCGTCACAGGACATAAGCGTGAGGGCAAAGAGTACGACATAGATTTCGAGGCACTGGTGCGCACCGGCGGTACATTGGTATTTCTGATGGGCGTATCAGCTCTTAAGGATATATGCTGCGGCCTTATGGATGGAGGAATGAGCCCGGATATGCCGGCAGCAATACTTCAGCAGGGAACTACCGCCGGACAGAAGAAAATAGTAGCTACAGTATCAACGCTGGCAGATGAGGTGGAAAAGCAGGGAATAGAAACCCCGGCAATCATCGTTGTCGGACGGGTTTGCAATCTTTCGGACACCTTCGCATGGTACGATAAACTGCCGCTTTTCGGATGCAGAATTCTGGTCACAAGACCTAAGAACAGACCGTCAGTAATGGCTGAGAAGCTGAGAACTCTGGGTGCAGAGGTAATCGAGCTTCCTTCTGTTAAAACAGTGGCTAAGAAGGACCAGGGACAGCTGGCAGATACTCTTACGCATATATCGGAATACAAGTGGCTTGTATTTACAAGTCCTTACGGCGCTGAGGTTTTCTTTGATGAACTGAGAGCCCAGAAGATAGATGTTCGCAGGCTGGGAGAGGTTAAAATCGCCGCTATAGGACCGGCTACAGCAAGAGCTCTGGAAAGCAGAGGGCTGCTCACTGACCTTATACCCGAGATTTACTCAGGTGAGATGCTTGGAAAGGAACTGGCGGAGCTCTGCCAAAAGGGTGACAAGGTGCTGCTGGCCCGTGCGGAAATCGGCTCCGAGGACCTTACAAGAGAGCTTAAGGATCAGCAGGTTACAGATGTGCCTATATACGAAACGCAGTATGTTAATCAGGAAACTGTAGATATAAAGAAGCTGGCTGACGAGGGCAAGCTGAGCTGCGTTATCTTCACCAGCGCTTCTACAGTGAGAGGCTTTGCCAAGACTTCCGAAGGCACAGATATGACTAAGATAAAGGCTGCATGCATCGGACACCAGACAGCGGCAGCTGCAGAGGCTTTGGGAATGAAGACATATATAGCCGAAAAAGCTACTATGGACAGTTTGACAGAGCTGATAGAAAAACTGAGAAAAGACGAAATAATATAAATAATGACGGGGGAGGAAAAAGAAATGGAAATGGAAATGACAATAAGACCAAGGAGACTCAGATCAAGCGACAGTATGCGCAGACTGGTGAGAGAAACCAGAATGGATAAAAGTTCGTTGATTTATCCCCTTTTTGTGGAGGAGGGAAAGAACATCATAGAAGAAATCCCTTCTATGGATGGACAGTTCCGCTACAGTGTGGATAAGCTTCCTTATGCTATAGAACCTTTGCTGGAAAGCGGAGTTGACAAGATAATACTTTTTGGAATCCCGAAAGAAAAAGACGAGGTTGGAAGCCAGGCCTATGCAGAGAACGGCATTGTACAGCAGGCCCTTCGTGAAATTAAACAGCGCTATCCTGAAATGATGCTCATTACTGATGTATGCATGTGTGAGTACACATCTCACGGACACTGCGGAGTGCTCTGCGGTCACGATGTGGAAAACGACAAGACTTTGGATCTTTTGGCAAAGACAGCTCTTTCCCATGTGCAGGCAGGTGCTGACATGGTTGCTCCTTCAGACATGATGGATGGAAGAGTGGCTGCAATCCGTTCAATGCTTGATGAGAACGGATATAAGAATACACCTATCATGTCCTATGCTGTTAAATATGCTTCATCATTCTACGGACCTTTCCGTGAGGCGGCAGGCTCAGCACCATCATTCGGCGACAGAAAATCATATCAGATGGATTTCCACAACCGCAGAGAGGCACTTAAGGAAGCAGCTCTTGATATTGGGGAGGGTGCAGATATCATTATGGTTAAGCCTGCGATGTCTTTCCTGGATATCGTTCGCGAGGTAAGGGACATGACTGACCTTCCGCTGGCAGCATACTCAGTAAGCGGAGAATATGCAATGGTAAAGGCTGCAGCCAAGATGGGATACATTGACGAAGATAAAATCATGTGCGAGATGGCCGTAAGTGCTTACCGTGCAGGTGTTGATATTTACATTACATACTTTGCAAAGGAACTGGCAAAGGCTATGACTGAAGGGAGGATTGGCTGATGAGATCAGAAGAACTGTTTAAAAGGGCGGCAGAACATATTCCCGGAGGGGTAAACAGCCCGGTAAGAGCCTATGGAGCCATAGGAATAGCCCCCAGGTTCATAAAGCGCGCTGATGGATGCCATATTTATGATGTAGATGAAAATGAATATATAGATTATATCTGTTCATGGGGGCCGATGATTCTGGGACACAACCATCCGGAAATACGCAAGGCCGTTATAGAGGCGGCTGAAAACGGTCTCAGCTTTGGCTGTGCTACAGAAATAGAAGTTGAGATGGCAGAGTTCATCTGCAGCAGAATCCCTCATATCGATATGATTCGTATGGTAAACTCAGGCACAGAGGCTGTAATGAGTGCACTTCGTGTTGCCAGAGGCTTTACCGGAAGAAATAAAATCATCAAATTCGCAGGATGTTACCATGGGCATACTGATTCCATGCTGGTAAGTGCCGGAAGCGGCGTTATGACCAGCGGAGTGCCTGACAGTGCAGGGGTACCGGCAGGCTGTGCAGAGGATACCCTCATCGCACGCTACAATGACCTTGGCTCTGTAGAGGCTTTCTTTAAAGCTAACCCTGAAAACGTGGCGGCTGTAATCGTAGAGCCGGTAGGTGCGAACATGGGTCTGGTGCCTCCTTGTGAGGGCTTCCTTGAGGGACTTCGCAGACTTTGCGATGAAAACGGCGCCCTCCTGATTTTTGATGAAGTAATTACAGGCTTCCGTCTCAGCTTCGGCGGAGCAGCCGAGTATTTTGGCATAAAACCTGACCTGGTAACCTACGGAAAGATTATCGGTGCAGGAATGCCGGTGGGCGCATACGGCGGCAGGCTGGATGTTATGAAGAAGGTGGCTCCGGTGGGACCTGTATACCAGGCCGGAACATTGAGCGGGAACCCTGTAGCAATGGCGGCAGGTCTGACCCAGCTTAAAATCCTTGCAGATAATCCAAAGATTTATGAAGATCTCAATGAAAAAAGCAGCACCTTCTTTGAAGAAGCAAAGAAAGTACTGCGTGAAGCAGGCTTGCCTTATCATCTGAACCATATCGGTTCTTTGGGATGCATTTTCTTTACACCGGAAGAGGTTAAAGATTATGAAAGCGCCAAAACCGCTGATACAGAAGCTTTCCGCAGCTACTTCAAATATATGCTGCAGAGGGGTATCCATATGGCTCCGTCTCAGTTCGAGGCTATGTTTATCTCCGCCGCACACGATGATGCGGCTTTAGAAGAAACACTGGCAGTAATGAAGGAGTACTTCAGCTCCTGCTGCTCTCGATAAGCTCTTTTGCACTCTTCAGGGTGGTATCCGTAATCGTGGTGCCGCCCAGAAGTCTTGCAACTTCGGAAACCTTTTCCTCGTCGCAAAGCTTTTCAACTCGTGTGAAGGTTTTTTCGCCGTCGGTTTCCTTATAAATTCTATAATTTCTGTCACCTGCGGCTGCAATCTGCGGCAGGTGGGTAATGCAGATAATCTGATGCTGGCGGGAGATTTCCCCCAGCTTTTTTGCTACTATGCTGGCTGTGATTCCGCTGATTCCGTTGTCTATCTCGTCAAAGATAAGGGTAGGAATCATGTCTGATGAACTGATTATATTCTTAAAGGCCAGCATGATTCTGGACATTTCACCGCCGGAAGCTATCTTGTAGAGCGGCTTCAGAGGCTCACCTCTGTTGGCGGAGATAAGAATTTCAACCTTATCCATACCTTCTTCTGTAGGCGTGGAAAGGGGCTCCACAGTTATTTCCATCCGTGCGTCCTTAAAGTTAAGGTCCGAAAGTTCAGCCAGAATTTTAGTCTCAAGCTCTGCGGCAATTTCTTTCCTCAGTGCTGTGAGGATGCTGCAGGCTGCCAGAAGTTCGTTTTTTGATGCGATAAGCTGCTTCTCAAGACGATGCTTTTCGTCGTCGAAGTTATCTATCTTTTCCAGCTTGGAAGCAATATCGTCTCTATAAGTAATAATCTCATCGATGGATGAACCGTATTTCTTTTTAAGATTGTCTACCTGGTTGAGACGGGAAATCAGGCTGTCCAGTTCGGCAGGTGAGAATGAGATGTTTTCGCGCATTTCACCCAGACTACGGCTTAAATCCTGCAGCCTGTAATATATGTCTCCAAATTCTCCCGAAATGCTTTCAAGTTCCCGAGAGTAGGAAGCAATTTCTTCGATGGCTCTGTGGCAGGCTCCGGCTCCGTCTATGAGAGAAGGACTTGATTCTGTCAGCAGGGCATAAGATTTTTCTATGTTTTCAAAGATTTTTTCACTGTTCTGAAGAAGAGAAATCCGTTCTTCCAATTCGATATCTTCATCAGGTTTTAGATTGGCACTGTCTATTTCGTCCAGTTCGAATCTGTAAAAATCTTTCCTGCGGGCATTTTCCTTTTCCAGAGCAAGAAGGGAAGCAAGTTCACTTCTGCACTGGGCAAAAGAGTTGTATTTCTGAGAAACTTCCTCCCGGGCAGGACCTGTTTTGTCTTTATGGTACGAATCCACCAGCACCATGTGATATTCCGGATTGAGAAGGGACTGGTTGTCGTACTGCCCGTGAATGTCCGCAAGTCTTCTGCAAACTTCATTCAAACGGGTGAGGGTGACAATTTCACCGTTAAGACGGCAGAGATTCTTTCCTGAAGCGGAAACTTCTCTTGTGATGACGATTTCCTCGCCATCAAGTTCTCCGGCCAGCTGCACAACTGCTTTGTCCGCACCTGTTCTGACAGATGAGGTGTCTGCACGACTGCCCAAAGCAAGGCTTACAGCCTCTATAACAATAGATTTACCGGCGCCTGTCTCGCCGGTAATAATGTTAAGGCCATCTTCAAAATCAACCTCAGTATTTTCAATTATAGCAAAGTTTTTTATGCTTATGTGGTTAATCATTTTTTGCCCTCGTATAAAGCATTTTTTTGAATTCATCAAGGATGAACGGTACATTTTCAGGATCATCAGCTACGAGAAGCAAAGTGTTGTCGCCTGCAATTGAGCCTTTGATATGCTCAAAATTGCTGGTATCGACAGCTTCGCCTGCAGCTGCAGCGCATCCTGAAAGGGTTTTTACGATAATTAGATTACCGGAAGAATCCACTGAAGTGACAGTCTGTCTGAATATTTTTACAAATCTATCTGTCACAGGGAGATCCTTGGAATTGCTGACTGAATATTTGTACTTTCCTGAAGGGGAAAGGGTCTTAATAAGCTGCAGATCCTTTATATCGCGGGAAATAGTGGCCTGTGTAACCTCAAAACCGCTTTCTTTCAGCATAGACGCCAGTTTTTCCTGAGTGTCCACTTCGTTATTTGTAATAATTTCAATAATTTTGTTCTGTCTTGAATACCTCATACATACCTCCCACCTGTAAAGTAATATACATCTTTACAATAAACATGGAATAATTTCGTTATGATTTTAACACAAATAATGGATTTTTTCAACATAAATCTAGACAAACAAACTGGACAAACAAATGTTTGTATGTTACAATTTATGAAGAAAAAAGCTGGGAGAAGTGAAATGCGAATATTGGGAATTGACCCCGGATATGCCATTTTGGGGTATGGGATTCTTGACATGAAGGGCAACCGGTTTTCGGTGGTTACATATGGTTCAATCCTGACAGATGCAGGAATGGACATGCCCTCAAGACTTCAGGTGCTCTATGACAGGCTTAGTGAAATAATCGAGGAATATGAGCCTGAGGAAGCCTCTATAGAAGAGCTGTTCTTTAACAACAATGCAAAGACAGCTATACTGGTAGGTGAAGCCAGAGGAGTGGCAGTTCTGGCCTGTGCCAAGAAAGGTCTTAAGATAAGTGAATATACGCCGCTTCAGATTAAGCAGGCCCTGGTTGGGTACGGCAGAGCTGATAAGAAGCAGGTTCAGGCCATGGTCAAGGCTATTCTCAATCTTGAGAAGGTGCCTAAGCCTGATGATACGGCCGATGCACTGGCTGCAGCCATTTGCCACGGACATTCTGCCGGAGCGGGCGGCAGGCGCCAGCTTCGCATCAAGGAGGGAATCTGATTTTGATTAAATACATAAAAGGATATTACGCAATGACCCTTGCCGGGGGAATAGTAGTTGAGACTTCATCCGGCATAGGCTTTGAAATAAACATTCCTGCTGGCTCGCCGCTGTATAAGTACGGCGAGGGTGAGGAGATAACGGTTTTTACCGCCATGATTGTCAAAGAGGACGATATCAGCCTCTATGGTTTTCATAACAGAGAGAGTCTGGACCTGTTCCGAATGCTCATTACAGTAAGCGGAATCGGAGCGAAGGGGGCAATGTCAATAATGGGCTCAATGTCAGCAGACGAGCTGAGAAGGGCCATACTTTTTGAGGATGTAAAAGAAATCAGCAAGGCCAATGGAGTAGGTAAAAAGACTGCGGAGAGACTTATCCTGGAGCTGAAGGACAAGATAGGCAAGCTTGGAGGCACTTCAGATGCTGTGGCAGGTGGTGCTGAAATCTCAGGTGCCGCTGCTGATGCCGGAGCCGACGATGCCAGAACAGAGGCTATTTACGCCCTCGTAAGCCTGGGTTACAGCAAGGCGGAAGCATTTGCCGCTGTGTCCAGGGTGCCGGAGGAAGGCCTCACCGGAGAGGAATATATCAAGAGGGCACTGAAGAGCCTGTTTTAGCCCGGAATAAGGTCTGTCTCTTATACACATCTCCGAGCCCACGAGACGTAGAGGAAT
>CALZOZ010000013.1 GCA_945828095.1 uncultured Clostridia bacterium | reverse complement strand
TAGAAAAAGCCACGAACATCATATGACATTCATGGCCTTTGTCTACAGTCTGAAGCGGCGGAAACGCCGCTTTATTTCGTGTTGACTGAGACATGGCAAAATGGTATGCTAATTTCCGGAAGGATTCGGACAAAAATGTTCATCCGAAAAGGAAGGTGTATTTTTTAATGTTCGGCTATGGAATAGGTCATATTGGTCAGGGAAGCTCTTATAACTTTATGTCGGCGTATCTGGTTCTTGCCATACTTTTCAGAGTTTTCTTTTCATGCTTTGAGATTCCCAACAACGCCTTCGGAGCAGAGATAGCCTCAGGATATGATGAGAGAACCAGGCTGAGAACGGTGACAAGAGCCTTCGCTATAGTCGGCAATGCTATAGGATATATTTCTCCACTCATAATGCTTGAAATCTATAAGGATAATCAGATTATGGGATGGAAAGCTACCGGATATGTGACTGCCTTTGCCTGTGGTTTAACCTGGCTTATATCAATCTATATGACCAGAGGAAAAAGTATTGTTTTAGATAAAAGCCAGGTGGTAAAAAAGAAAAATATTCTTAAAAACATCGCTTTGAACTATATAGAGCTTTGTAAACTCAAAGCAATGCGCATACTGATAATATACAAGGCCGCTTTTTCCTGTGCTTTTGCGCTGTATAATGTAGGTACGCTTTATTACCTGCAGAATTGCCTCGGCCTGGGAAATAAATATTCATCATATATGTACGCTTTCCAGATTACCATCTTCGTTCTGGTTACCCCTTTAATTAATAAAATGGCTCTTTTCATGGGAAAAGCACGGCAGCAGATGGCGGTGATGCTGACAGGAGGAATTGGCGGCATAGCTGTTTTTCTGATATCCCCTAACAGCACGGCAGGCGGAATAATTTATATCGGTTTATTCTCTATAGTCCAGACCAGCTTCTGGCAGTTGAGCAGCTCAATCTTTTACGATGTGGTAGAGGTAGATGAGTATGTGAACAATCAGCGCAGGGAAGGGGATATAATGTCTCTGGTTTCAGTGCTGGGAACTCTGATAACGGCTGTAATGGTACAAGTTTTTGGGATTGCTCTTGATTTAGCAGGCTTTGATTCTGCACTGCCCGTACAGTCTGAGGGTGTAATAGCGGTACTTGACTGCATGTACATACTGGTACCAGGTGTATGCTTTCTCATAGGAGCACTGGCGTTGAAGATTTTCCCTATAAACAAAGAATCATTCGCAGCGCTTCAGACTGTTTTAAGACTCCGCAGAGAGGGTAAAGACTATAGTATGCATCTTAAGGATATTGAGAAAGTTATAGGATAGAGAAAACCTCTTGGGAAAGGGAAGAAAAGAAACATGACATTTGAAGAAAAAACATTGAAAAGCGAAAAAATCTATGATGGAGCTATTATCAACCTGCGCCGTGACAAGGTTACCGTGCAGGGAGGCACGTCATACAGAGAAATCATCGAGCATAACGGCGGTGCAGTTATAGCGGCGATGACAGATGATAAAAAGCTGGTGATGGTGCGCCAGTACAGGAAACCGGCTGGAAAGGTAATGCTGGAGGTTCCGGCAGGTAAAATTGATCCGGGTGAAAAGCCTCTTGAGGCTGCTGTCCGAGAACTGAAAGAGGAGACGGGATATACCGCTTCAAAAGTGGAATTTCTGACGGCGCTCTACCCGTCAGTAGGTTATTCTGAGGAAAGACTGTATCTCTACCTTTGCACAGGACTTACTCCCGGAGAAACCTGCTTCGACGAGAACGAAGCCATAGACATTGAAGAGATGGAACTTGATAAACTGTTTAAGATGGCCATGTCAGGAGAAATTGACGATGCCAAGACCATAATAGCAATACTTATGGTGAAAGCCATGGCAGGCTAGACAGATGTCACCAGAAAAGCTTCAAGCAGGCAGGAAAGGGTGATAACCCCCAGCCCTGTTAAAAATATCAGAGAATAACGCTTTGCATCCAGCTGCATGGCGTTTCTTTTTCTGCCGGCAGCCCGCTTGATTCGCACTGCACCTGCCTGCAGGGACAAGGCTGTCAGAGCGCAGTACACGGGAAGCTGAATCAGATTTTGCGGCAGAAGGGTTGTAATTATGTATAGTATACCTCTGATTCCTGTAACCTCCAGGGTCATGGCTGCAGAGAAGCCGAAAGAAAGGCCCCGAAGAAGCATGAAGGTCGGAAGAACAGGCAATGTTATCAAGACTACAGGAGAAATATAAGCCAGGGCGATAACAACCAGGTTCTTTGCAAGAATTCTAAAAAAGCAGCCGGCAAACGAGGCTGTACTTTGTACATTTTCACTGCCGCCGTTTTCAGCGTTGAGAAGCCCTGACAGCATATTCTCAAGCTGCTGCTTTCCATCGCCGGTCATGGACACCTCGAAAAATGAACCGGCACAGATACTGACTGCCAGAGCAAATAGCAGAACGACAATTGGCTTGTAATTTAACTTCATGATGTTTTCCTCCTGGTGCGATACAAAAAGATCCACAGAATAATATACTTGATTAAGAGGACAGTGATATTAGAAAAAAGTTTACATAATTCTAGCAATATCGACATTTTTCGATTGATTATTTTGTAAAAAGAGACTATACTTAAGGCACTACAGTTTTTATTGGAAAAGAGGAGAGTGTGGCGTGAGTATTGACAGGTATGAGGCGTATCTTAAGAATGAAAGAAAAATGTCTGCCAACACGGTGCAGGCGTATATAAGGGACATCAGGCATTTTGCCGAGTTTGTCAGTGGCCGCGGTGTGGCTGATGTGTCAGATGCGTCCAATGCAGAGGTTGTTGCATACCTGATGAACTTAAAAACTGCAGGCCGCTCCCAGTCTACCGTAAACAGGAAGCTTGCGTCTATAAGGATTTTCTTTGAATTTTTGCAGAGGGATGGACTGGTAAACACCAACCCTGCTGATGAGATAAAATCCCCGAAGATTGAAAAAAAAGAAATAGAATTCCTTTCCATAGAGGAGATAGAACGGCTCATGTCCCTTCCGGACCAGACACAGAAGGGCCAGCGGGACAGAGCCATTCTTGAACTTCTCTACGCCACAGGAATCAGAGCCAGTGAGCTGATCCAGATGAAAGCCGGCGATGTCAATCTGAGAATGGGATTTATCAAATGCGATGGAGAGCATAGCAAGGCCAGAATTATTCCAATGGGCAGACTTTGCCGAAAGGCTATGGAGGACTATATACTGGATGTCCGTGATAAGATGCTGCGCGGCAAAGAGACTGAAGCTCTGTTTGTCAACTATATGGGCGAAGCTATGACAAGACAGGGGCTTTGGAAGATAATGAAGGAGTACGGCGAGCTTGCGGGGCTTAAAATCAGTCTGACGCCGCAGATTATCAGAAATTCCTTTGCTGTACATATGCTCCAGAACGGTGCCGATGTAAAATCCCTGCAGGAACTTATGGGCCACGAAGATATTGCCGCAACACAGGCATATCTAGCCGTGACGAAGAACAGAATCAAGGATGTATATGATAAGGCGCATCCGCGTGCATAAACTTCAGCGGATGGGTCTTTAAGATATTGAAAAAACTTTAAAAACTGCAAAAAAACTGCTTGCAAATGAGAGTAGGACGTGCTAAAATATAGAGGTTATTACGGGCGGTCCTCTGGTGTTGCTGTGCCATGAACGTCTTGGAGGGAAGGAGGAACATATAATGGATTTAATCAAATCAATTACTCAGGAGTACGAAAAGAACGATATCCCTGCGTTTGGTGTGGGCGACACAGTAAAGGTACACATCAAAATTAAAGAAGGTAACAGAGAAAGAATTCAGGTTTTCGAAGGTTTTGTTTTAAAGAGACAGAACGGCGGAGTTGGCGAAACTTTCACTGTTAGAAAGATCTCATCCGGTGTTGGCGTTGAAAAGACTTTCCCGCTTCACTCACCTAAGATTGAGAAGATCGAAGTAGTAAGACGCGGTGCTGTAAGAAGAGCTAAGTTGAACTACATGAGAGAGAGAACAGGTAAGGCTGCTAAGATCAAGACTAAAGAAGACAAATAAGACAACAATGAAGCCCTTGATAATTCAAGGGTTTTTTTGTGCTATTATGAAGTTTTGATGATAAATGATGTGATAATATTGACCAACAGGTCGATTTTTTTATTGAGGTGACACTATGAAGAGTGAAGAAAAAAATCAGCAGACGCGACGCCGTATCATGGACAGTGCTTTGGCGGAATTTGCTAAACAGGGATACGGAGCAGTTCGGTAAATTCCATATGTGCCGACCTTACAAAGGACGAAGTGGTAGATGCCTTCAGGCAGTATCAGGATTTCATCAATGCCAAGTATCAAATAGCCGGAATTAACAGTGAGGAGTTTGAAAAACGCGATGAGAGCTGTCGCAAAGCACTGAATATTTTACTTTATGGTGTCATAGAAATTGGAATGCTCCATTCGCATATAGCCCTTACAGCAGTAGGTGTGACCATACCTTTGCTGCTCATAATGGTATCTATTGAAAACATTTTTGCTGCCGGTGCTGCTGTTCTGGCAGGACGTCAGCTTGGTGCAAAGGATAGCGAGGGTGCCAGCCGCATTGTCACAACCATCATAGGGCTTTCCATTGCCATAGGTGTGGCTTTATGCGTGGGAGGCATTATCTTTATTGAACCTCTTCTGCGTTCTTTTGGAGCTTCCGACGCATCCCTGCCCCTTGCCAAGGACTATGCATTCTGGATGTTCGTTGCAGCTCTGGCAAATCTGCCTGCACAGAGCATGAACTGTGCTGCTCGTGCAGAGTCTTCGGTTAAAATTTCATCTGTTGCGGTCATCACAGGTGCACTTCTGAATGTGGTTCTCGACCCTGTCTTCATGTTTGAGTGGGGCCTTGGTATGGGTGTAGAAGGGGCTTCTATGGCAACTACGGTATCACAGTTTGTCACCTTTGGAATTTTGACCTGGTTCTACTTAAGCGGCCGTTCCGTCATCAAGATTAAAGTGAAGTCCTTCCATCTCAGCTGGGACCTTATTAAAACTGTTGCGGCGCCATTACCGAATGCAGACGAAATAATCGCGGCCTATGGTGTGGTTCAGACCGGTGGCATCCTACGCCTTTGGAGCAAAGGATGAAGAGCGTTTTCACCAGTCTGTGCGATTTGCACTTAAGGGCTCTATTTTGCTGACCGTTCTGGTTGCAGCTGTGTATATACTGCTCTCCGAGCCTTTGATTCTGATTCTGCCAAAGCTTCTGGGCGTGACAGGCATTTACTTCGCGCAGCCTGCAGCGGACATTCTAACACTTCTTATTTGTGTCTTCTCCGTTAAATCCATGAAACGGATTGCGTCAGCCAACATGCTGGGAAATGGTGATATTGAGAAGAAAGTTGAAAAATAGTCAAAACAAAACCCTTGGGCTTCTCTGATGTGTGAAGTTCCAAGGGCTTTTTTCTTAATCTTAATCTTCTTTTTCTTCGTCCGATGTGTCGTTTATATTTATAGTGGTTTCCACGCTGAGACCATCCTCCGATTCGGAATTCGAAACGGATATGGAACCTTCCATGTCACCGACCTGTGCTTCAGAAGTCCATCCGTCGCCTTGTATTTTAATTTTATCCCCTTCCTGTACCTGCACAGTATAAGCACCGTTTTCCTCCACGGTAACCTTACCTTCTCCGGCAGGATGACCGTTTATCCATACCATGATGCTGTCCAGTACTGCCCCGTCAGTAGCTGCATAGCTTATACCGGCCATGGCCAGCATTAACGTCATAATGATGGCGGTTACCAGAATGCGACGGGTACAGCGCAGTCCTGTCATATTTGTGTTCTTTTGCATTTTCATTTTCACTCCTTCCGGATCCAGGGTATGGTCCGTGTGAAGGTGGGAAAAAGTCTGCTTATAAAGTTCCCTGTTACTCATCTTTCCATACCTCCAGCAAATCTTCTTTTAATTTTTTGCGTCCGCGGAGCAGGCGGGTGGTGACGGCAGTTTGGCTTATACCGAGATAATCTGCGATTTCCGCCGTGCAGCAGTCTTCATAGTAGTAGAGGTGAATTACCTGCCGGTATTTTTTTGGCAGGCTCATGACGGCGGTGAAAAGCCGGCTTTCCTCGTTTGTTTCAAAATCTATCTGGCCGGTGTATTCCTCCAGGCTGACCTTTTTCTTCACCCAGGATGAAAGACTTACTCTCTTGCATTCGTTGACCGCTACGCGGATGAGCCAGTTTCGAAGGTGTTCTTCGTTTTCGAACTCTTTGCCTGAGCGTGCCAGCTTGAGAAAGGTCTCCTGTACCACATCATCTGCCTCTATGGAGTTTTTGAAGTAGTTGAAACCAATTGCGAAAATATTGTCTTTATACTTTTCGTAGACCGGTTCCAGACTGTTCATGTCTATGATCATGTGCTGCTCCTGTTATGCTCTTATTATGCTCCCGTTCGCATGAAACTGAAATGCATTTCACCTATTATACATCTGAGATGGGGGAAATGTCACAGGAAGGGGAAAAGTTTTTTAGCAATTTTTATGTTGACAAGCACCACCATTTTTTTGTAAAATAAGGAGAGATTCACCGAGGACTATGAAACATTTCGGTGTAGAAACGGAAACATTGCGATGACAAGAACTAAAGTAATTAAAACACTGTATAAAAAGAGTGGTAATTGCTTAATAACAGCTTTTGACGGGGAATCGTGCTGATTCCCCTTTTTTATACTAAAGCGGTAGAGACGATTTGTATTGCAGATCATTCAAAGAAAAACAAGTTTTAAGATTTCTCGTGTGAAATTCCATAGCTATGTTGTAAAAAATCTGGGGAACCGCAGATTATTACAACATAGCACATGTGGGAGCGAGGCAGAGATGCTAAACAGGACGGCAATGTTGTAAAAAATACCTGTGCTCAGCCGATTTTACAACGTACCAAGAAAATAGGTTGTAAAATCAGATGTAACCTTTGATTTTATACAACATTTCGACCATATACGCGACGGCAATCTGGCCGTGAACGGTGCAATGTTGTAAAATAAGACGAACAAAAGAAAAATTTACAGCATTCTGTAGCCGTATAGCGTTAAATCAGCAGACGCATAAAAAATAAAGGAGGTGGCAAGAAGTGATAGAAAACATAAACTGGTATCCGGGACATATGAAAAAAACCAGGGAGCTCATACAGGAAAATCTCAAAATGGTTGACCTGGTAATTGAGGTTATTGATGCCAGAATCCCGGTTTCAAGCCGCAACCCGATTATAGATGATTTGGTAAAGAGCAAGAAGCGCATAATTGCACTAAACAAGAGCGACCTTTCCGACAGCGCAGCCAACGAGGCGTGGGCAGAGGAACTCCGCAAGGACGGCAGCATTGTCATTCAGATGAACTGTATGAGCGGTCAGGGCGTCAGCCAGCTTTTCAAAACCCTCAGCAGACTTCAGGATGAAAAGAATAAGGATCAGATCAGAAAGAAACCCCTTCGTATGATGATAGTAGGCGTGCCTAACGTAGGCAAGTCATCACTTATCAACCGGATGACCGGCAAAAAGAGTGCAAAGACAGGGGACAAGCCCGGCGTTACCAGAGGAAAGCAGTGGCTGGCTCTGGAAAACGGAATGCAGCTTCTGGACACACCGGGAATCCTCTGGCCTAAATTCGAGGACCCGGAGGTGGGACTTAACCTTGCTTTCTGCGGGTCCATAAAGGATGAGATTCTTGATATGGCGACTCTGGCACTGGAACTCATAAAGGTTCTGGCGGCAGACTATCCGGATTTGCTCATAGAAAGATACAAGCTGGACGGTATCAGCGATGACGGTCTGGAAAATATGGAGGCTATAGCCTTGAAGCGGGGATTTATCCTGCCGGGCAAGAGAATAGATTACGAAAGATGCGCCAAGACGGTGCTGGACGAGTTCAGAGGCGGCAAAATCGGGCGTATTACCTTGGAAAAGGTCCAGTCAGAACATGCAACCGATGATGGACAGGCGGTAACAGAAGATGACTAAGGCAGAAAGACAGAAGCTTCTTGAGGAAAAGATCATAACAATGCAGACCTACGAGCGTGACATCAGAGAAAAGGGCATCACATATATCGGAGGAGTAGACGAGGTTGGAAGAGGTCCACTGGCCGGGCCTGTGACTGCAGCCTGCGTTGTGCTTACGCCGGACTTCGATGTTCTGGGCGTAGACGACTCCAAAAAGCTTTCCGAAAAAAAGCGGGAAGAGCTTTATGACAAAATCAAAGAAAAGGCGCTGGCCTGCGGAATCGGAATGTGCGATAATGAGGTTATCGATGAAATAAATATACTGGAAGCTACAAAAAAAGCCATGGCTGAGGCCATTGACGAGGCAGACAGACAGTTGAAGGAAAAGGGGCTCGCGGGTGTCCAGCATCTTCTCATAGATGCTGTTTCACTTAAGGATGTGAATATTCCCCAGACCTCTATAATAAAGGGCGATGCAAACAGCCTTTCCATAGCAGCAGCGTCTATAATTGCCAAGGTAACTCGTGACAGGCTCATGGCAGAATATCACAGACAATATCCTTTCTACGGCTTTGACAGCAACAAAGGTTATGGAACCAAAGCTCACTATGAAGGTATTGATAAATACGGCATAACGCCGATTCACAGAAAATCATTTCTGAAAAACATTTTGTAAATTGTAAATCAGGAAAATTTGAAAAAGAGAAGGAGAATGTGACAATGGAATTTAAAACCGACATTCAGATTGCACAGGAAACAGTGATGACAAACATCAGTGAAATCGCTGAAAAGGCAGGTATCGATGATAAGTACATCGAGCAGTACGGCAAGTACAAGGCCAAAATCGACTATAATCTGTTAAAGGAAAAACAGAATGAACCTGACGGCAAGCTGGTTCTGGTTACTGCTATTTCACCTACACCGGCAGGCGAAGGCAAAACTACAACTACAGTTGGTTTGGCAGATGCGCTCCACAAGATGGGAAAGAACGTATTTGCAGCCTTAAGAGAACCATCCCTTGGACCTGTTTTCGGAGTAAAGGGCGGAGCTGCAGGCGGCGGCTATGCACAGGTTGTTCCTATGGAAGACATTAACCTTCATTTTACAGGAGATATGCACGCAATCGGCATCGCAAACAACCTTATCGCTGCGTGTCTTGACAACCACATTCAGCAGGGCAACCAGCTGGGAATCGATGTAAAGAAGATTACATGGAAGAGAGTAGTTGACATGAACGACCGTCAGCTTAGAAATGTTGTGGACGGTCTGGGAGGCAGAATGCAGGGCGTTCCAAGAGAGGACGGTTTTGAAATCACCGTTGCTTCCGAAATTATGGCTATTCTCTGCCTGTCAAAGGACATTACAGATCTTAAGGAAAAGGTTGCAAGCATTATCGTAGGCTATACATATGACGACAAGCCGGTTACAGTAAGAGACCTTAAGATTCAGGGCGCTGTGGCTGCAGTGCTCAAGGATGCTCTCAAGCCTAACCTTGTTCAGACTCTTGAACATACTCCGGCATTCATACACGGCGGACCTTTTGCAAATATCGCTCACGGCTGCAACTCCATTATGGCTACCAGAATGGCTCTTAAACTGGCAGATATAGTTGTAACTGAAGCCGGATTTGCTGCTGACCTGGGCGCAGAAAAATTCGTTGACATCAAGTGCAGAAAGGCAGGTCTCCATCCATCTGCAGCAGTTGTAGTTGCTACAGTAAGAGCTCTTAAATACCACGGCGGAGTTCCTAAGGCAGACCTTAACAATGAAAACCTTGAGGCTCTGGAAAAGGGTATTCCAAACCTGCTTCAGCATGTAGAAAACGTTACTCAGCACTACGGACTTCCTTGCGTGGTTGCAATCAACAGATTCCCGACAGATACCGAAGCTGAGCTTGAGATGGTAAGAGAAAAATGCAAGGAGCTCGGCGTTAATGTTGCTCTGTCCGAAGTATGGGGTAAAGGCGGCGAAGGCGGTCTTGAGCTTGCAGAGGAAGTATTAAGACTTGTAGAAGGGGAAAACAATTTCCACTTTGTATATGAAGACGAGCTTTCAATCGAAGAAAAGATCAAAGCTGTGGCAACAAAGGTTTACAGAGCCGACGGTGTTGTATTTACTGCTAATGCAAAGAAGCAGCTGGCCACCATCGAGGGACTGGGTCTTGGAAATCTTCCTGTATGCATGGCAAAGACTCAATTCAGCTTCTCCGATGATCCTTCACTTCTCGGTGCTCCTCGCGGATTTGAAATCACCATCAAGGATGTCAAGGCTTGTGCAGGTGCAGGCTTCATCGTTGCCAAGACAGGCGACATTATGACTATGCCTGGACTTCCTAAGGTTCCGTCAGCCGAAAAGATCGACATCGACGAAAACGGCGTGATTACCGGATTGTTCTAGCAAATCCAGCGAAAACAGCATAGCTGTTTTCTGAAAATGTATTTGTAATGCCCGCGGTTTGCGCTGCGGGTATTTTTCTGAGAAGAACCGGATTAAGAGATTTTTAAGATTTACATAAGAAGATTGTTAAGACTCATGCATTATCATGGAGAAAGAAAGAGAAAACTAAATGGGGAAGGATAGAAAAACGCATCAATGGATAAGGAAAGAATTTTAATAGTAGATGACAACAGAGAAATAGTGGACTCGCTGGGTAAACTTCTGAGCTTTGAAGGATATGATGTGTTGGAGGCATATGACGGTATGGAAGCACTGAATGTGCTGGAAAAAACACGGGTTGACCTGATACTTCTGGATGTGATGATGCCTCGGCTCAACGGGCTTTCCACATTGATGAAAATACGTGAAAACTGCAATATACCTGCCATTATACTTTCTGCCAAAACCGAGGAAAGCGACAAGGTTTCCGGACTGGTACTGGGTGCAGATGATTACATAAGCAAGCCATACAATCCTGCCGAACTCATTGCAAGGGTCAAGGCACAGCTGAGACGCTACAAGGCATACGGCGGGAGCAAACCGGAATCCGGCGGAGATACAATAGCCAACGGCGGGTTAGTGCTGGATCTTAAACAGAAAATTGTGCTGGCAGAGGGGATGCCTGTTAAACTTACTGCCACCGAGTATAAGATACTCTCGCTTCTCATGGAGCATCCGGGACAGGTGTTTTCAGCAGAGCAGATATACGAAAAAGTGTGGAACGAACAGGCGGACTTTGCGGTAGAAAACACTGTTATGGTGCATATCAGGCACATCAGAGAAAAAATAGAGATAGACGCAAAAAATCCTAGATATGTAAAGGTGGTGTGGGGAATTGGATACAAAATGGAAAAGTATAGCAAGTAGGGCATCGGACATTGTGAAGAGAAACCGCAGGATAATCGCAGGCTGGACTTCATTGACGGCAGCACTTGTATTGTTCCTGAAACTATTCCGGGAAGCACCGAGCACGCCTACAAGGATAGTTCTTCTCGCAGGAATAATAATAAATATTCTGGTGCTTTACGGTATACATAATATTCTGAAGGAGAGTCTGGAAAAGAGATATGGAGCATGGCAGCCCTCACCTTTAAGCCAGTCTCCTTATGATGAATGGAATGAAGAGTGGAAGCGGCAGCAGAAGATGATTATAATTGTATTTTCCGCCCTGATGCTTGGTGCGATTATGTTTTTCCTGAACATTATGTTTGGCAGGAGCAGGTTTTACTACAATTATGCCTTCGGATATCTTCTAATCATATCTGTGGGAGTTCAATGGACTGGAGCTGAAGTAACGGTAGTTGGATATCTTAAGGAAAAACTCAGTCAGTTTGTTTCTTTGGCGGCTGAGATCAATCGTAAAAAGATGGCTGAGGCGGTGGAAATGGAAAGGCAGAGTATGGAAAAGGCTGCTAAGAGCGAACAACTCAAGGTAGACCTTATTTCCAATGTATCTCATGACCTGAAGACACCCCTCACATCCATGGTGGGCTACATAGAGCTGCTGAAGAAAGAGGAACTGAGCCCTGTGTGTCAAGATTATGTGAACGTTATCAGCAGCAGAGCGGAAAAACTCAAGGAAATGATAGAAAGTCTCTTTTCGTTGGCAAAGGCTAGCAGTGGCAACATTGAGCTGCATAAGGAGGTCATTGACATGAACAGGCTTATCGAGCAGATTTTTGCCGATATGGAGGACAAAATATATAAAAGCGGCCTGACCTTTGTCAAACAGCTGTCCGGAGAGGATACCCGCCTTGTTACGGATAATGCCCATATGTACCGCATCTGCCAGAATCTCATAGAAAATGCTCTGAAGTATTCGGCAAAAGGCACGAGGGTATTTGTCAAGACTTTCGTTGAGCCGGAAGAAAAAAGTCTCCTTGAGGGCAGAAAGATATGCCTGGAGATAACCAACACTGCCGGTTACATGATGGACTTCGAGAAAGAAGATATCATAGAGCGCTTTGCCAGAGGCGATAAGTCAAGAAGCAGTGAAGGGAACGGCCTCGGACTTGCAATAGTAAGCACTTACACAGGAGCACTTGGAGGTCTTTTCGATATATTTATCGACTGTGACCAGTTCAAAGTGCGCCTGGCATTTCCCGATGGTATGGATGAAATTGCGAATCAAGAGAACTTGATTAAATAAACTGAACTAAGGAGCTTGGATGAGTGGTGCAGGCTCTTTTTTTTACTCGGTTTTCGCCGTCGGACATTTATGCCGCCGGAAATGAAATTAAGATTTATTTAAGAAAGATTAAGATTAAATTCCAAATGATTTAAGCTTCAGGCATTATGATAAGAGCATAAAAGAGAAAGGGAAAGAAGGGGGACCGATGGAAAATGGCAGGAGATAAACAAAAAATACTTCTGTGTCATATGGCATTGACAGCGCTTGTACTTGCACTGGCGCTGCTGCCGGTACCGGCAGGTTCGTTTTACGGTTCAGAAGGGGACTGGTATACTCAGCACCTGACCATCGCTGAAAGCCTGCGGCGTTTAATGCTGGACACAGGAAAGCTCATACCGCAGTTCGTGCCTCTGGGAGGCGGCAGCAGCATTTACGATTTCGCATATTACGGGCTTCTCAGGCCTGACGTGCTGATTTCATGCCTGATGCCATCTGTGAACATGAAATATATTATCGCCGGATACGCACTGCTCGGCTACGTGGCTTCCGTGAATCTGTGTTTTTATTGGCTTAGAAAACCTCATCCGAAAGGATCAGAAGGAGCGACTTCTCACAGTATATTTACTTCCTTTTTTGCATCGGTGCTGTTTGCATGTGCGACGTGCTTTTATCACAGCCATCATCAGATAATTTTCGTAAACTATATGCCGTTTTTGATAACAGCATTGCTAGGTGTAGACAGGCTCATAGAAAAAAATAAGATTTGTATGCTTACGGCAGGGATTTTCTTGATATATATTCATAGCTTTTTTTATGCTTTTTCATGTCTTGTTGCGTGCTTCATTTATTTCTTAAGCAGACTTGCAGAGGATGGCAGCGGCTTTAAGAATAGGGGTACGCTATTAGTAAGAGCGGCAGCAGCTGTGATTTTGGCTACAGGCATGGCAGCTGTGCTGCTGCTTCCTACAGGCCTTGATATCCTTTCCACCAGCAAGGACGGAGGCGCATTTGCAGCAGAAAATCTTAAAGTATTTGATTTCACTTTGGAAGGGCTGCTTTTCAGCCCATATGGCTGTGGTATGGACATTGTCGGTGCTCTTTGTCTGGCAGCAGGAGTTGCCAAGAAAAAAACCAGATTATTATCCGCATGCCTTGCGGTGTTTTTCTTGTTTCCTGTTTTTAGCCTGGTACTTAACGGCTTTCTTTATGCCAGAGCTAAGATTTTAATACCGATGCTTCCGCTGGTATGCCTTGTGTGCAGAGAAACATGTATGGACATCTTCAGAAGCAGACACCTGGCAGCGGCAATGCTTGTGCTGCCGGTGTGTGTAAGTTTAACAGCCAATTGCACGGAAAAATACATTGCAGGGGATAAATCGCTGCTGCCTGATGCTGACCTTGACCTTAATAAGCTTTACAGGTACGAACTCCTTGACGAAAGCTTTACCTGCTGCAACCTGATTGAGGCAGAAGGGGCAGGAAGCACAGGAATGTATTCATCAGTCACCAATGACTGCTACAGCAGTTTCTTTTACGACACTATGAAAAATGCCATACCTATAAGAAACAGAGTGGCTCTGGTACCGGGCAGAAACGTTTTCTTCAATTACTTTATGGGAGTAAGGTACGGACTGGGAGGCGCGCAGCAGATAATGAAGGAAAACAAAAAAGTGCTTCCCGTATGCTATGGCACCACAAGTTTTATGAAAGAAAGTGAATTCAAAAACCTGGATTTTCCATATAACATTGAGGCACTTTGCTTTAGAACTGTAATAAGTGATGGGGCAGCGGTATCTGTAGACCAAGGAGATTTTGTATCTGCAGATGATTTTGAGACGGCCATTGAGGAACTTTTGCCCGAACAGCTTTTAAGTGATAGCGCTTCTTTGGACCGGGATGGAAAAAAACAATATGATTTTGCTCTACAAAAGAAGAAAGAAATCTCATTGCCATTAGACAAGAGTATCAAAGATAAAATTCTGATAATAGCGTTTCATGTGGAGGCACCGAGCGGGCATGAACTTGTCGTGACAATCAATGGGGTAACCAACAAGCTTTCCGGGGCGACAGCACCGTACCCGAACAACAACAATGACTTCATATTTATACTGCCGGCACTTTCAGAACAGGAGGGTACATTGGACCTCACTTTTTCAAAAGGAGAATACAGCATCAGGGATATTCGTTTATGGGTTATGAATTCAGAAAGACTGACAGGCGATGAGAATCTTAAAAGCATAATTGTTCCTCAGACTGATTATGAGCACACTGCGGGAAACGAAAACGAAGAGATGGTCTTTGAAGGTACTGTCAGCATGCCGAAGAAAGGCTTTTTCGCATCATCCTACCCTTTCAGAAATGGATATAAAGCTTATGTAGACGGTAAAGAAACAAAAATAGAGAAGATAAACATGTCCTTTATGGGCTTTCCTCTTGAGGGCGGAAATCATCACATAAAACTGACTTTCACCGCTCCGGGATACATTGAAGGAAAAATTGCAAGCCTGACGGCTGCGGCAGTATTCGTACTGATTTGGATATATGAGATTACAGAAAGAAGGAGAAAAAATGAAAAAACTATCAACCGAATGGGAAGCAAAGCTTAGCAAACTGCTACAGATGGAGTTGCTGCGCTACATATTGACAGGAGGTATGACTACAGCAGTAAATTATGTAATATATTTTGGACTCACATCCGTATCCGTGAGGTATATTCTGGCCAACACGCTGGCATGGTGCGGAGCAGTAGCCTTCGCCTTTTTCATGAATCGAAGAGTAGTTTTTAAATCCGTGGGCAATCCTGTCGGAGAATTCTTTCGTTTTGCCGGGCTGCGCTTTGCCACACTGATTGCAGAAAATATGCTGCTTTACCTGCTAATAAGCATTATGGGAGCAGATGAGATCATATCTAAACTGGTGGTAAGCATCGTAACTGTTATCGCAAACTATACAGCCTGCAAATACGGTATTTTCAGGAAAGGAGGTCTTAGACATGAAGCCTAGTAATCTGACAACAGATCTGATAAGCGTCATAGTGCCATGTTTCAACGAGGAAGAAAGCCTGCCTATGTTTTATGAAAAAACCTCAGAGGTACTTTGCAGTATTGAAAATGCAGATTATGAGTTTATATTTGTAGATGACGGCAGTACCGACAAAACGGCTGAATATTTAAAAAAATTGAAAAGACAAGATGAAAGATGCAGGTACATTTCATTTTCGAGAAATTTTGGAAAGGAAGCCGCCATGTTCGCCGGACTCAAAGAGGCAAAGGGTGATTACTGTGTCATAATGGATGCGGACCTGCAGCATCCTCCGACTCTCCTTCCTTATATGTATAGAGCCGTAAGCATAGAGGGATGGGACTGCTGCGGCGGAAAACGCAAAGGTCGCGAAGGTGACGGCGGTTTAAGAGCATTCCTCTCCAGAGCTTTTTATCGTGTAAGCAGCAGGCTGACACACATGGATATGAGAGACGGCCAGGGAGATTTTAGGATGATGTGCCGAAAAATGACGGATGCTATCATTAACACGGGCGAGTACAACCGTTATATGAAGGGTATCTTCTGCTTCGTGGGATTTCGAACCAAATGGCTTGAGTTTGACAATGTTGAAAGAACCTGCGGAAGCACCAAATGGTCATTTAAAAGCCTGTTCAAATATGCTGCTGAAGGAATAATATCTTTTTCTTCTGCTCCGCTGAGGCTGCCCGGCTTACTTGGTTTGACATCCATCATTGCCGGACTCGTCTTTGCTATGGTAAAGGCTATTCAGCTCATTTCAGGAACAGGGCAGATGAGCGGAACAGAACTGATTATCTGTGTTGTGATGCTTTTGGCCGGAGTTCAGCTTATAAGCATTTACATAATGGGACTTTATATTTATAAAGATTGTCTGGAAAGTAAGAAAAGGCCTGTTTATATCATCAGGGAAAGGGGATAAAGGTGCACCTGCATATTGTAGGTGCTGTTTTTTGCTTTACAGAACCGAAAAAACCATATATTATTGAAATGCAACCGGCAGTTGACAAATTGACGGGCTCGCTTGGTAGATTGAGCCGGTTAAAAATGGTAATTTTAGTCCATCAAAAGCACACGGCAAACAGCCGGATGGAATCGGAGGTAAAAAATGATTTTTGCAGATAAGCTTATAGAATTGAGAAAGAAAAACGGATGGTCACAGGAGGAACTGGCAGAAAAGATTAACGTAACCCGCCAGTCCGTATCCAAGTGGGAAAGCGCCCAGTCAATACCGGATCTGGATAAGATACTGCTTCTGGCTCAGATTTTCGGAGTTACTACAGATTATCTACTTAAGGACGAGATAGAGGCGATGCAGTCTGCTGTCGGGGCTGCTTCGAACTCAGCAGGGTACAATGACGAGCCGGCGGAACCGGTCAGAAAGGTTTCTATGGAGGAAGCAAACGAATTCCTCGCAGCGAAAGAAAGGACAGCCGGAAAAGTCGCGCTTGCAACTTTCCTTTGTATAGTATCGCCTGTTCTGGTGATATTTATGGCAGGAGGAGCTGAAGCAGGAATACTTCCCTTTAATGAGGACAAAGCCGGAATAGCTGGACTGATTATAATGTTTATCATGGTAGCTTTTGCAGTAGCCATATTCATTTCATGTGGCGGCATGACAAAACAGTTTGATTTTCTGGAAACGGAAAATATAGAAACAGAGTACGGTGTGACCGGAATGGTAAAGGAACGCAAGGCGACCTACAAAGAAACCTATATCAGAAACAATGTAATAGGAACATGCTTTGCTATTCTTTCGGTTGTTCCTCTGTTCGGAGCATTTCTTATATCGGAAAGCGGTTTTGCAGCAATCGTGGGAGTATGTTTGCTGCTCATAATGGTGGGAATCGGTGTGGTTTTCTTTATCAACGGCGGAATCAGGTGGACCAGCTACGAGAAACTTCTCGAAGAGGGTGAGTATACCCGCAGAAACAAAGCGGGAAAGAAGGGAATTCTCGGAGCACTGTCCGGGGCATACTGGATTTTAACAACTGCTGTATATCTGGCAGTCAGCCTGCCGAATGACAACTGGGATGAAACATGGATTATCTGGCCTGTAGCCGCACTTATATTTGCAGCATGGAGAGGAATCGCCGCAGCGGTTGTCAACAGAAAGAATTCGTAAATAGTAAGTAAGTATTCAGCCCTTAGCCTTAAAAAAGCAGGGGTTGATTTTTTAGAAGATACATGAACATATATTGACAAAAGTGTTTTGTCGCCTTATAATAAAACGGATGTTTTAAATCAAATGTTTTAAAACGTAAATTGCATTGAAGAAGAAGGGGAAGAGATACGAAAGGAGAATTGCAATGCCTCCGAAACCTAAATTTACCAGAGAAGAAATAATTGAGACAGCTCTGCAGCTGGTAAGCGAGCGGGGAATGTCAGCACTTACAGCAAGAGATCTGGGAGAAAGACTTGGCAGTTCGGCAAGACCGATTTTTACCCTGTTTAAAAACATGGAAGAAGTTCAGCAGGAAGTTCGCAAGGCGGCCATCAATCGTTTTAACGATTTTGCACTCAGGGCAGAAGAATACACACCTGCATTCAAACAGTTCGGTATGCAGATGATTCTTTTTTCCATAGAGGAACCGAAGCTTTTCCAGATGCTGTTTATGACCGAGACTAAAGAGCCTCTGAGCTTCGAGCAGATCTTAGATAACCTGGGAATCATGTCCAGCAGATGCATAGATGTAATAATGAGAGACTACAGCCTTTCGGAGAAAGAGGCCATGGCACTGTTCAAACAAAGCTGGATTTTTACATTCGGCATCGGAACACTGTGTGCTGCGGGGGTATATAAATTCACTGAAGCGGAGATAAATGAGCTGCTGGGACAGACCTTTATGGGAATGATGATGTTTATCAAGTCAGGCGGACTGGAAAGGGAAACAGTAACACCTGTGAAAAAAGAAGAATCTGAAATGGAAGTAGGTGACCTGCCGATATGAAATTTAAGAACCCGCTATTAGTTGTGACCGACATGGAACGGTCTGTAAACTTTTATAAAAGTGTGCTGGGACTGCGCAAGACTGTAGATTTCGGTGCAAATGTTACTCTTACAGGCGGACTGAGCCTTCAGACTGCGGAAAGCTGGGCTGAATTTATAGATAGGGAATGCGGGGAGCTGGGCTGGTGCGGCAAAGTCAGCGAGATATATTTTGAGGAAGATGACTTCGATGCTTTCGCAGAAAAGCTGAGCGGTCTTGACATACACTACGTACACCCGATAAAGGAGCATGCCTGGGGCCAGCGTGTAGTTCGCTTTTTCGACCCTGACGGACATATCATAGAGGTGGGTGAAAACATAAAGACTGTGTGCAGACGCTTTCTTGATAGCGGAATGAGCCCGGAACAGGTAGCGGAGCGCATGGATGTGCCGCTGAAGTTTGTGAAGGGATGTATGAGGTAAAGGCAATGTACAAGGTGAAATCATTGCAGGCTGAGCAGCTGACAGAGGCACTTTCATTGGTGTGGGAGGTATTCTGCCGCTTCGAAGCACCTGAGTACTCCCAAGAAGGAATTGCAGAATTCAGAAACTTTCTCAATAATAAAGAGGAAATAGGAAAGCTTGATTTTTACGGGGCTTTCGATAAAGCTTCGGATATTGTAGGTGTGCTGGCTATGAGAAAACCATCTCACATCAGCCTTTTCTTCGTGAAGGCTGAATATCACAGACAGGGCATAGGCAGACAGCTGTTTGAAAAAATGCTCAGCGACTATCAGCTGCAGGGAATCGGGGTATTTACGGTTAATTCTTCCCCTTATGCCGTGTAAGTGTATCGAAAGCTGGGCTTCGAGCTTACAGACGACGAATGCATTACCAACGGGATAAGATATACTCCCATGAAGATGGAAATCATATAGGGAAGATATGCGGGTTTTCCAGTTTGCCTGTTTTGTTTTCTTTGGGAAAACAAAAATGGCTGTTTGGAAAACGATTTCACAGTTAATTGAATTAACGACATTATATGGAATATCAAAGATGCATATATTGCTCCTGATTTTAACATATCTGATGTGTTTTAACATTTTTACAGTGCAAAGTTTTCCATATAGGCCATTTGGTTTTCTTAAGGAAAACAAATCGGCATTTTTGGAAAACCAGAGTATGGAATAATATCCCAATGGACTGCTAGAAGACCAGAAACAACATCAAAGCAAGTAAGAAAGAAGGAAAAATATGACAACGCGGATAGCTATACCATAGGAAGCGGCCGTACATCCGGAAGTATCAGAAACATTGAAATCGACTGGATTTCAGGAAATGTGGATATCTCATACGGCAAGGGAGACGAAGTTGTTTTTGAGGAAACGTCCAAGGACGAGATTAAGGATGAGCTTGCCATGAGATGGCTGGTGGAAGACGGCACTCTTCATATCAAGTTCTGCAAGGCAGGAAAAATAAACGTAAACAACTGTGACAAAACATTGAAGCTGACACTGCCAAAGGGCCTTAAGCTGAGGGAGGCAGAAATTGAGACTGTTTCGGCCGATGTAAAAGCTTCGGAACTGTATGTAAAGGATGTTGATTTTGAAACGGTTTCAGGAAGCGTTGAAGCGAAACTTTATGGTGTAAGGAGCGTAGATGCTGATTCTGTATCGGGGGATATAGATATAACAGCACCTGATGGACCTAAAAATGCAGACATCGAAACCACCAGCGGCAGCGTGCAGATGAACCTTAAAAAATCAGCAGGCGACTGTGAAATAAGCACAGTGTCGGGTAAAGTTACCCTTTTCCTTCCTAAGACAGGAAATTTCACCATAAACTACGACACCACCAGCGGAGATTTTGACAGTGACATAGAGATGGCTCAAAAAGGCAGCAAATATGTGGCCGGTAAAGGCAGCGACATATTTACAGTGGACACCACGTCAGGTGATCTCAGAATCAAAAAAGCCTGATTTCCTTAAGAAAAGGGTCTTCCGTGAAACGGTCAATAGTGTATAATTAGAATTGACCGATACGCTCAGCGGAGGTTTTCCATGAACGAAAAATTCTTTTCACTGCCTGAGGAAAAACAACAGGCAATCATCAATGCGGGCCTCAGAGTGTTTTCACAGAACACATATAAAAAGAGCCCGGTAAGCGAGATAGCGAAAGAGGCGGGCATCAGCAAATCACTGCTTTTCTACTATTTTCGCAATAAGAAGGAGCTTTATCTGTTCCTGTGGGAAAAGTGTGCACAGGTCACCATCGAGTATATGAGAGAGTACGGCTGTTACGATAAAAAAGATCTCTTCGAGATGATGTACAGCGGTATGCAGGTGAAGATAAGGATTATGAAGCAGTATCCAGATATGGGCGTTTTCGTGATTAAAGCTTTTTATGAGAAAGATCCTGAGGTCTGCGGAGAAATACAGAAGAGCTATCAGCAGCTGAAAGGACTGAGTGCATCGGCAACACTGGCCGGACTCGATCCCGGGCAGTTTGCGGAGGGGCTTGACCTGAGGATGATGTACAGGGAAATGTATCTGGCATCGGAGGGCTATGTCTGGGAAATGGTCAGCAGCGGAAAAATCGATGCTGATAAGATGGAAAAGGAATTTACCGAGATAATCGGGTTCTGGAAAAGCATTTTTTTAAGAAAAGGGCAGGTGTCGGAAGGCTCTGCAGATGGTGAGTAAAATGAAAGCAATAGAGACAATGGGACTGACCAAGTTCTATGGCAAGGCAAGGGGAATAACGGGCCTGGACCTTGCTGTAGAAGAAGGTGAATTCTTCGGTTTTATCGGACCTAACGGGGCAGGCAAATCGACCACAATAAGAATCCTTACGGGGCTTATTAAGAGCAGCGGAGGCAGCGCAAGTATATTCGGAAAGGACGTATCCGGAAAAAAAGACGAGATACTGGCAGATGTGGGCTATCTGCCTTCAGAGGCTGTTTTCTATAACGGTATGAAGGTGAAGGATGTAATAAGGCTGTCGGCTGATCTCAGGAAGAGAGACTGCAGTGCAGAGGCGACAATACTTTGCGACAGACTGCAGCTTGACACCGAGAAGAAGGTGGAGGAGCTTTCCTTCGGCAACAGAAAGAAAGTAGGAATAGTATGTGCCCTTCAGCATAATCCGAAACTCTGTATTCTGGATGAGCCTACAAGCGGACTGGACCCGCTGATGCAGAGAGAGTTTTTTGACATACTCAGGGAAAAGAACAGGAATGGAATGACCGTGTTTCTGTCATCACACGTGTTATCGGAGATACAGAGAAACTGCACTCGTGCAGCCATAATCAGAGAAGGCAGATTGATTGCCGAGGGCAGTGTGGAGGAACTGGCAAAGACCAGTGCAAAAAGGGTAAATGTTCACGGAGATGTTTTCCTTGGTGGATTTAAGGATGTAAGAGATGTTCAGCAATTTGACGGAGGCGTGAATTTTCTTTACGGCGGCGGCATGAAGGAACTGCTGAGGGTGCTGGCAGCAGGCCGGGTAACGGACCTTTCCATAGCAGAACCTGACCTTGAAGAAATCTTTATGCACTACTACCAAGACGAACCGCAGGATACGGCAGCATTAAAGGGAGGTGAGCAGAATGACACTCTTTAAACACGAAATGAGACAAGCGAGACTTTCCATTATAATCTGGACGGCTTCTATAGGGTTCCTCATGGCTATATGCATTCTGATGTTCCCTGAAATGAAGGGCGAGATGGACAGCGTAAGCGATATGTTTGCATCAATGGGCAGCTTTTCAGCGGCTTTCGGTATGGACAGAATAAGTTTCGGCAGTCTTGACGGCTTTTACGCAATAGAATGCGGAAATATTCTGGGTCTTGGCGGTGCTTTCTTCGCGGCTTTCTGTGCGGTTACGGCTCTTGCCAAGGAGGAAAAGGACCACACGGCGGAATTTCTACTGACTCACCCGGTGAGCAGGGCGCGCATAATTACGGAAAAGCTGGCGGCTGTTTTGGCGCAGATCGTTATTATGAATGTTCTCACTCTGGCAATTTCCGTAGGCTCCATGTACATAGTGGGAGAAGAAATCCCATGGGAAAATATTTTGCTTATGCACATGGCATATTTTCTCCTGCAGCTTGAAATAGGAGGCATCTGTTTCGGGATTTCGGCATTCGTAAGAAGAGGCGGAATCGGAATAGGTCTGGGGCTTGCAGTGATGATGTATTTCCTTAACATCGTGGCCAACATTTCGGACAAAGCTGAATTTGTAAAGTACATTACACCTTTCGGATTTTCCGACGGTGCTGATATAATCACAAGCGGCGAATTAGATGCGGCAATGGTGTCCGTAGGCATGGCGCTTGGAGTAATCGGAATTATTGCTGCTTACATAAAATACACTAAAAAAGATATTGCAGGATAAAATCAAAAAGTTTATCTTGACCTTACACCGACTGGAAGGTATATAATCGGGCAAAACAGTATAGGAGGTATGAGAACCATGCTCAAAATAGAACATCTTACTAAGCAGTATGGAGAGAAAAAGGCAGTGGATGATTTGTCACTGCATATAAAGCCGGGAGAGATATATGGTTTTATCGGCCATAACGGAGCCGGCAAGACAACGACCATAAAGGCATGCTGCGGGATTTTGCCTTTTGACAGCGGAGAGATTTACATCGGAGGAAAATCGATTAAGGAAAGCCCCTTGGAGTGCAAATCCATGATGGCATATATACCGGACAATCCGGATTTATACGACTTTATGACGGGAATTCAGTACCTGAATTTTGTGGCGGATATCTTCGGTGTGAGCGCAGACAGGAGAGAAGAACTGATTCACCTTTATGCGGATACCTTTGAACTTACGGCAGACCTGGCGCAGCCAATCAGTGCATATTCCCACGGAATGAAGCAGAAGCTGGCGCTGATTTCTGCCCTTATACACGAGCCGAAGCTGATTATAATGGATGAGCCTTTCGTGGGGCTGGATCCTAAGGCATCACATCAACTCAAGGAGATTATGCGTAAAATATGCGATGAGGGCGGAGCGATTTTCTTCTCAACTCACGTCCTGGAGGTGGCCGAAAAGCTTTGCGACAGAATCGCCATCATCAAGGGAGGCAGGTTGATTAAATCCGGAACTATGGAGGAAGTCAGGGGAGACGAATCCCTGGAGTCCGTATTCCTTGAGCTGGAGGAAAATCATGGTTAAGGTTCTCGTTAAAAAGCAGCTTATGGAGCTGGGCGCATTTTTCTACCAAAGTGCAAAGAAGGGGAAACGACGTTCCAAGGGCTCGCTGATTATGTATGCTCTGCTTATGGTATATGTGGTGGTTGCCATGGGCTGGATGTTTTATCTTCTAGCGGATACTCTCTGTGAGCCGTTGGTAAATGCAGGTCTTGGCTGGCTGTACTTTGCCATTGTAGGATTGATGGCCATTGTGGCAGGCGTTTTCGGCAGTATTTTTACTGCATACTCGGGACTTTACCGGGCCAAGGATAATGAGCTTCTGCTTTCCATGCCGGTTAAGCCTTCGGCGCTTTTGCTGGCACGAATGACAAGTATTTTTGTTATGAGCTTTGACTTTACCTTGGTGGTTATGGTACCGTCAATGCTGGTTTATCATATGAAAGGGTTCGGCGGAGCCGCAAGCGTGGCTTCGCAGATTATGGTGACACTTCTGGTTTCTCTGTTTGCACTGGTGCTTTCATGCGTGCTGGGATGGCTCATGGGCCTGATCTCTGCTCACCTTAAAGGCAGCGTTAAAAGACTTATCAGCATAGTTGTGACTTTGAGTCTTCTGGGCGGATATTTCTATGTATATACAAAGGTTTATAATTACCTGCAGCTGATACTTATAAATGGAGACAAAATCGGAAGTACCGTGAGAAAGGCGCTTTTTCCTGTTTATCATATGGGTCTGGCCTGTGAGGGTAAAGCAGGTTCGCTGGCGATTTTTGCAGGTATAGTTATCGCACTGTTTGCGCTGGTGTACTTACTGCTGTCGGTAAGCTTTATCAAGATTGCCATTGCAAAGGACACTGTGGTTAAGGCCAGATACGAACAAAAAACAATGAAAGCAGGCTCCCAGCTGGGCGCCCTCCTTAAGAAAGAAGCAAAGCGTTTTACTGGAAGCACTGTATATCTTATCAACTGCGGTTTGGGTACGGTTGCTTTTCTGGCAGGAGCAGTCATGGCTGTGGTCAAATCCGATTATCTGCATCAGCTTATGGAGATGCTCAATCAGATGATGCCGGGTGCAGACAGTCTGATACCGCTGGCTTTGGCGGGAATGTTGGGTCTGGTGACTGCCATGAACGATATTACGGCCCCGTCTGTTTCCCTGGAAGGAAAGAATATATGGATTCTTCAGTCCATGCCCATATCCCCATGGACGGTACTCAAGGCAAAGCTGATGCTGCACGTGCTTGTGACATCAGTTCCTGCTGTTATATGCATTGTCAGCATTTCTGTTGTGCTCGGAATCAGTCCTGTGGAGGCAGTTCTTGTCGGTCTGTTTGAACTGATTTTTATCGCTCTGGGAGCAGCTGTGGGTCTGGCGGTGAATCTGAAAATGCCTAACCTTAACTGGGTCAACGAGACGGTGGTAATCAAGCAAAGCATGGCTGTGATGATAGCCATGTTCGGAAGCTGGCTGGAGGTATTGGCTCTGGGAGGCTTATATTTCCTTCTCAGAAACCTGATGACGCCTATGGCCTATCTTGCGCTGGCGATAGTCATTATAGCCTCAGTGGCATGCCTTCTTCTGATGTGGCTCAGAAAAAGGGGAACAAAGATTTTTGCAGAACTATAATATTCAGATTTAGTACCTGACATAGGAGAGATTATATATGAGTGAGAGAAAAACAATAATTGAAATAGAGCATCTGAACAAAACCTTCGGAGAAGTGAATGCGGTACGCGACCTGAGTTTTCGCGTAAAGGAAGGGGAACTGTTTGCCTTTCTGGGTGTAAACGGCGCCGGCAAAAGCACCACCATTTCCATAATGTGCGGTCAGCAGTCCAAGGACAGCGGTAAAGTTATCATAAGCGGCACGGACCTTGATGAGAGCGTGGACAGAATAAAAAGAGAGCTGGGAGTTGTTTTCCAGAATTCCGTGCTGGACAAAGCCCTTTCCGTAAAGGAAAATCTTGAAAGCAGGGCAGCCTTGTATGGAATTACCGGGGCGGCATTTAACAAGCGACTGACGGAGCTTGCCGAACTTCTGGACTTTGCTGACCTGATGAAGAGAACAGTGGGCAAGCTTTCGGGAGGTCAGCGGAGGAGAATCGACATCGCCAGGGCCCTTCTTCACAGCCCGAAGATTTTGATTCTGGATGAGCCTACTACGGGACTTGACCCGCAGACGAGGAAGCTGCTATGGAGTGCCATTTCCAGACTGAGAAAAGAGCAGAACATGACGGTTTTTCTTACAACTCATTATATGGAGGAGGCTGCTGATGCGGATTATGTGATTATTCTGGACAGCGGCAGAATTGTTGCGGAGGGTACGCCTCTGGAGCTTAAGAATAAATATACCGGAGACTTCATCACTCTTTATGGGGTAACAGAGGATGAAGCCAGGGTACTGGGTGCTGCACCCGAAAAAATTCCGGGGGCCTATCGCATAGAGGTTGCAGATACGGCCCATGCGACGGAACTTATCCTGCAGCATCCGGAAATTTTCAGAGATTATGAGATTACAAAGGGAAAAATGGACGATATTTTCCTTGCCGCAACAGGCAAGGTTCTGACAGGAGGTGAGACCGGTGAAAGAGCTTAAGGCACTGGTAAAACGAGATACAAAGCTGTTTTTCAAGGACAAAGGTATGTTTTTCACATCCCTGATTACACCGGTGATTTTGCTGGTTCTATATGCTACCTTCCTGGCAAATGTATACAAGGATTCATTTACAAGTGCCATTCCGGCGGCATTTCCGGTAGACGGGGACCTTATAGACGGCTGTGTCGGTGGACAGCTGTTTTCATCGCTTTTGGCGGTGTGCTGTGTTACTGTAGCTTTTTGTTCCAATATGCTGATGGTTCAGGACAAGGTAAACGGCACCAGAAACGACTTGACTATAACGCCGGTAAAGAGCTGGTCTTTGGCCATGGGATATTATCTTTCCACGCTGATTGCGACGCTGATTATATGCTATGTGGCCATGGGCGTGTGCTTTATCTACATAAAAATTACCGGATGGTACATGACGGCATCTGATGTGCTGATGATTATGCTGGATATTTTCCTGCTGTCATTGTTTGGTACGGCGCTTTCATCTATTATAAACCTGTTCCTGTCCACACAGGGACAGATTTCGGCAGTGGGAACTGTGGTCAGCGCAGGCTATGGTTTCATATGCGGTGCATACATGCCTATTTCACAGTTTTCCGAAGGCCTGCAGAAAGTTCTTTCCTTCCTTCCGGGAACCTATGGGACTTCACTTCTGAGAAATCATGCACTACGCGGCGTGTTTGAGGAAATGGGAAATGTGGGATTTCCTGACGAGGTGGTGGAGGCTATCAAAGATTCCATCGACTGCAATATTTACTTTTTCGATGATAAAGTTGAGGTTGGTACCATGTACATTATTCTCGGAGTAACGGTAGTGGTTCTGATAGGAGTTTATGTTTTGCTGAACGGGCTTAAAAAGGGCCGGTAGGCAGTTCCTTTCTCTATGACAGCGAGCTCAAACGTATAATATTGTGCCCAAATAAACCTAAATTTTTAATTTTCAACGGTTTTCGGGTTTAGCTGGTTTACTATTTTGCTTGTTGCCCATTTTGATGAAAGGGGAAACTTAAATTTAAATACATATTATAAACCTTTTTCGGCACGCTACACAGAAATTGGTTTATTTTTTTCAGAAAAATGTATATTCCATTGAATCGAGTTTTTCGTTGCCTTAAAATTTATAAACCACTAATTCCCTGAAGGCATTGAAATTTCGTCGACAAAGGTTTACTTTTCATTTAAAAAGAAATTTTATGGTTCAGCTCAGAGCCTTATGCAATTGACTTTAAGGAAACGAAGGTGAATCCCAAAAGGATGCAGCGCGAAGCGAGACGCCAGATGGAGCAGACCGGAATCGGTACCAGGTCTCAGCAGGCATTGAAGCTGCAGCACGAGCAGATGAAAGTCGAGCGAAAGGTTATCAGCCGTGAGATGAAGGAAGCCGAAAAGCAGCGACGTTTTGAGCAGAAGCAGCAGAAGCGCAAGGAAAAACATAAAGGCCATTGAGTCTGTGACCGGAAAGCCTCCTCAGGCATTGCTCAGGCAGTGTGTAGGGAGGCTTTAAAAAATTTTTAAATTTTTCATCGCATATTTTCAAAAAAACACTCCAAACTAAGTGTGAATGAAGAAAGGAGTGTTTTTATGAAAAAGAAGACTACCATTATCTTAATGATTTTATTACTTGCTTTATCCTGTGTTATGGCAGGCTGCGGACGCAACAACAACGATGTCAATGACAATACACCGGGAGTAAACGACGGAGTAAACGACGGAGTAAACAACAACGATACACGCAACGACCTGGGAGATGATATCGGAAGAGCAGGCGATAACCTTAGAGACGATGTTGACAATATGCTCGGCGGAAATGATAATGAAGGCAGAACAAATAATGATGTGAATGACAATGGCATTGACAACAGAGATAATAATAAAGTAAATGGAGCAGCCTAACGGTGCAAGTGCCGACGGCTTCAAAAGAAAACCACATAAAAGCATTAAATCATTAAAGCGGGTCTCCTTGTCACACGGGGAGACCTTGACTTTTTTAACGGGGCTTGACTTAGGACAGCTGGCAGAATATACTTTTACTTATGAAAAGAGAAATAGAGAGAATTACAGGAATAATAGAGAAACACCAGAAGGGTTTCGGCTTCATCCGCCAAGAGGAGGGGGTCGACGTTTTTGTTGCGCCCGACAGGATGGCGGGAGCCATGAATGGTGATAAAGTAGAGGCAGAAATAGTTCCGCCTCATATGACAAGAAGGAACAGAGAGGCTGCAGTAGTCAAGGTTCTGGAAAGAAAGACTGCAGAGGTGGTTGGTACCTTTGAACGGCATAAGCACTACGGTTTTGTGGTGCCCGATGATAAGAAAATAGGAGAAGATGTTTTTATAAAAAAGGACTTTTTCAGGAATGCTCAGACCGGAGACAAGGTAGTGGCTAAAATCACTGCCTATCCTGATGCCGCGCGCAGCCTGGAAGGAAAAATCACGGAGATTATAGCACGGGAAGGACAGCCGGGAAGTGATGTGCTGAGTCTGATAAGGTCTTACGGACTGTATGAAACCTTTCCAAGCAGGGCAAATGCAGAGGCAAAAGCACGCTCAAAGGAAACCATAACGGATGAAACCCTCAAGTACAGACTTGATCTGAGGGATAAAACAATTTTTACTATAGATGGGCCCACAGCCAAAGATCTGGATGATGCAGTTTCCATAGAGATATTACCAAATGGAAATTACCTTTTGGGGGTTCACATTGCAGATGTAAGCCACTTTGTGGCCGAAGACGGATACTTGGACAAGGAGGCCTTAAAAAGAGGTACCAGCGTCTATCTGATTAATCGAGTGATTCCAATGCTTCCAAAGGCACTTTCCAACGGCAGCTGCAGTCTTAATGAAGGACAGGACAGGCTCACTCTTTCGTGCTTTATGGAGATTGACGGTGAGGGAAAGGTTGTGGACCACTCCATCAGAGAATCTGTCATCAGATCTGTGGCCAGAATGGTCTACGATGATGTATCGGATATTCTGGAAAAGGAAGATCCTCAATTGATGGCAAAATACAGCAGCATATGTGAAGATATAAAGCTTATGGGGGAACTGGCGGCAATACTTCGCCACAGAAGGAAGCAGAGGGGCAGCCTGGATTTTGACATCTCAGAGGCTGTCATAACTTTAGACGAAGAGGAAAATCCCATTGCAGTGGAGCTTGAGGAACGCAGAACCGCAAACCGGCTTATTGAGGAATTCATGCTTGCGGCTAACGAAACGGTGGCAGAACACTTTTTCTGGCTTAACTATCCTTTCGTGTACCGAATTCACGAAAAACCCGATCCTGAAAAAATCATGGATCTCAAGACCTACCTCATGAACTTCGGCATTAAGTTAAAGGGAAGTGCAGACAATATTTATCCTAAGACACTGGCAGACATCATTGCTGATATTGAGGACAAGCCGTACGAAAGCGTGGTAAACAGGGTAATGCTCAGGACTATGAAAAAAGCTCGCTACAGCACGGAGTGCGAGGGGCATTTTGGTCTGGCTTTCAGATATTACTGCCACTTTACTTCACCTATCAGGAGGTATCCGGACCTTATTATTCACAGGATAATCAAGGAAGCAATTACAGGGCGCATGACCGAGGAAAAACTGGAAAAGTACAGGATAGATGCTGAAAAGGCAGCTGACATTTCATCACAGACTGAGAGAAAGGCCCAGGAGCTGGAGCGTGAGGTTGACAAGATGAAGAAAGCTCAGTTTATGCAGGCACACATCGGGGAGGAATATGACGGTGTTGTCAGCGGTGTTACCGATTTCGGCGTATATGTGGAACTGCCTAATACCATTGGGGGTATGGCTTTTGCATCAGAGCTTGCCAAACCTTATCAGCTTGGTGAAAGGGTGAGAATCCGTGTTATGGATGCACGTCCGCAAGAGAAACAGATAGATTTTAAGATTATAGAGAAAAGCCGCGGCATTTAATAGTGCTGCGGTTTTTTGTTGCAGATATTATATATGATATGGCCGATTTCCGCAGTGAAAATCCTCTTACCGGCCAGGTCTTTCAGGGACAGCATGCCCGTAAGCTTTTCGTTTTCAACAACAGGCAGACGGCGAACACCGAACTTGGACATTTTTAATGCCGCATCGTGAATGTCATCTTTAGGCGCGGCGCAGACCACATTGCGGCTCATTATTTCATCAACATTTTTATCAAGGCCATCACGAATCAGAATGTCACGGTCGGTGATAACGCCCAGCAGGTGTCCCTGAATATCACAGACAGGTACTATGCCCACATCCTCAGAACGCATGATTTTTATCACCGCTGCGGCAGGACTTCCCGGTGGCACTGATGTCACGGCGGTGGTCATTAAATCCTTTACAAGCATAAAAACGGTCCTCCTTCTATTAGATAGAGTGACCGTTTTTCCTTAAAATATCTATACCGATTTAGCACTATCCAGTCTCCAGAATGATTTGGAGAAGAGCAGAAGAACCGCGTACATCTCAAGTCTTCCCATAATCATCAGCAGTGAAAGGAAGAACTGGGAGAACTGGCTGAACATACCGAAATATCCCGTACAGCCGGCTTCACCCATAGCCATTCCGGTGTTGGAGAAAAAGCCTATGGCTGTGGTGATAGTAGTTTCCATATCAAAATTATTGAAAGAAAGCATAATGCAGGAGAAGAAGAATACTCCGAAGTACAGCAGTATGTGAGTAGTTATAGCAGAAACCTTGTCTGCGGGAACGGCTTCTCCGTCTACCACTACTGCTTTTACCGCTCTTGGATGGATCTGCCTGAATATGCCTCTCTTGATCAGCTTCAGGAAAACAACGAAACGGATTACTTTCATGGAGCCTGAGGTCGACATGGAACAGCCTCCGATGAACAGTAGGGTAAAAAGGATAACTACTGCAAAAGTAGGCCATTTTGTATAGTCACAGACATAGTATCCGGATGTTGCAATAAAGGCCGTCACCTGACACAAGCTGTCCTTGACAGCCTGCCACAGGCTGGAATAGGTACCGGTAAACTTAAGACACAGGGCTATCATAGTGGTTGCTATACCTATAATTATAAAGAAAATACGAGTTTCTATATTCAGCAAAGCTTCCTTGAATCTCTTCTGCCTGATAAGAAAGTAGGAACAGAAGTTAAGGGATGAGAGCACCGTGAATACCAGCACCACCATACGTACATAGGTGGAGGTAAAGAGGGCTTCGTTTTCGGAAGTTATGACAAGGCCGCCGGTGCTTACGCTGCTGAAGGTGGTTATGAGTGCATCATACCAGTCCAGGGGTCCTATGATCAGCAGTATAAACTCAACTACAGTGAAGGCAAGATATACCAGATAGAGGAATTTACCGGTATCTGCATATTTAGCATCTAGTTTGGCAATGGTAGGACCGGTAGTTTCTGCTGATGCAATAGACTGACCACTGATTCCTAAGGCAGGAAATACAGAAACTACAAACACCAGGATACCCATGCCGCCGAACCAGCTTGCAACGGCTTTCCACAGTGCCAGACATTTTGGCATCTGGTTGATATCGAATACAGAACATCCGGTGGTAGTGAAGCCTGCCACCGCTTCAAAAAACGAACCTATTATGGTATAATCCATGCCTCCGAAATAAAAAGGAACAGCACCGAGAAGAGAGCAGTACACCCAGCTCATACAGGCGATAAGCCACCCCTCGTGAAATCGCAGGTTTATTTTGCGGAATCTGAGCTGAGTAAGTATGACAAAACCTATGGCGATACACACCAGCGAAGTGATGAGCAGTGTACCGGAGGCAGTCCACTCTCCGAAAAACATGCCTACAGCCGAGCACATGAGCATGCCCAGACCTACGATAGCCGTCAGAAAACCGAGTATTTTAATGTAAACCTTATAGTTTATATGCATCTTAAGCTTTAACCTCTCTAAACACGATTTGAATTCCAGTAATGCCGTGAAAACAGTGTAAACACGGTGAAAAGTTCCAGTCTGCCGGCGATCATAAGGAAGGAGCAGACGTATTTTGAAAAATCAGTAAGTGATGCGTAGTTCATTGTAGGACCCACCAGATTAAATCCCGGGCCGATATTGCCCAAACAGCTGGCTGCCGCTGAAAGAGTGGAAATAAAATCCATATTGTCAACGGACAGCAGCAGAGTTCCTGCAAAGAGCACAGCAACGTATGTGAATGCGAAGTTGGTTATCTTTATGATTACATCAGACGGAAGATCCTTTCCGTTGAGAGACAGAGGAACCACTCTGTTAGGATGAACTTTAAGGGAAAAGCTCCTGCGCAGAAGCTTCATGCAGACGAGCATACGCACGCATTTGATTCCGCCGCCTGTAGAGCCTGAACAGCCGCCGAAGAAAAACATGGCAAATATGACCATTTTGGAAAATGTTGGCCAAAGGTCAAAGTCATCCGTGGCATAACCTGTAGTTGTCGTGATGGAAGCGACCTGAAATGCAGCGCTGAGAAGCGTATGTCCGGCATCGCGGAAGCCATCCATAACATTGTTATATATGAAAATCGCCAAAGTAGCGATACCCATTGCCGAAAGGTAGAATTTAGTTTCATCGTCACGGAATATTGTCTTGAGACCGTGCTTCTGAATTATTCCCACATAGTAAAGATTGAAATTCATTCCTGCCAGCACCATGAAGACAATTATAACTATCTGGATGTAGGGGCTGGTAAAGTGGGCAATACTGGAATTATAGGTGGAAAAGCCGCCGGTTCCTACAGTTCCGAAGGTGTGTACAAAAGCGTCATACCAGTTCATACCTCCAAGCTTCAGGAGTATAACCTCAGCAGCCGTAAGTCCTATATACATCCTGTAAAGCCCTTTGGCCGTATCGGAGAATCGGGCTGTAACCTTATCCTTAATAGGACCCGGAGTCTCGGCATAAGCTACCATCTGACCGCTGATGCCGAGAGCAGGAAGGATGGCCATTACAAAAACGATGATGCCCATACCGCCCAGCCAGTGGGTGAAAGAACGCCAGAAAAGAATTGATTTCGGCATAGATTCTATATCGGTAAGGATAGAAGCACCGGTAGTACTGAAGCCGGAGCAGGACTCAAACACTGCATCTGCAAGATCAGGTATAGATCCTGAAATCATAAACGGTGCAGCGCCGACCAGTGAACATACAAGCCATGTCAGAGACACAACAAAAAACCCGTCTCTGGATTTAAACTTTTCCGGAGAAGGTTTAATGGTAATACGTATAAGCACTCCCGCAAGAATACAAAAGCCTATAACCGTACCGAATCCTATGACGGATGACTTTTCCATGTAGAACAGTGCCAGTATGAAGGGTATAATCATAGCTGCTGCCAGAACGAGAAGGGCTGCGCCTTCGATTCTGACAAAATCTCTGTGCTTGCCGCGCATTGCAAGCTCCTTTCTGATCCGCATGACGCGGGAATATTATAAAAATGCCTTCTTGGCTGTAAAAAGCTTTTCGAGTTCACCGATATCTGTGAGAAGACAGAAGATGGTAACCTTGTCATCTTCAAGTATTCTGGTATCGCCGTTTGGAATGATAACCTGCTGACCCCTGTGTATTGCAGCGATGAGAACACCGTCAGGAAGGTTTACATCTTTAAGAGGTACATTTGCAAGCTTCATTTCGTTTGAAGCTATAATTTCCATAATCTCTGCCTGGCCCTGAATAAGCAGGGAAGCGATAATCTTCTTGGAGCCCTGGATGTAGCGCAGAATTGTGCTGGCTACAATGTCCAAAGGGTTTAAAGCCATGTCGACACCCATCTTTTCGATGAGATCCTTGTAGCTTTGATGACTTACTTTGGAGATAACATCCTCTACGCCGCGCTGTTTGGCTATGAGTGCCAGAAGCAGGTTTTCTTCATCGAAACCTGTTGCCGCAACGAAGGCATCCATTTCGTCAAGATTTTCCTCCTCAAGAAGGGAAGTATCCGTAGCATCTCCGTGAAGAACCATTACGTCATCCAGATGGGTGGAAAGGTAGTAGCAGCGTTCCTTGCTCTTTTCTATAAGCTTTACGGCGATACCAAACTCAGACAGTTTGCCTGCAAGGTAATAGCCTGTCTTTCCTCCTCCTATAATCATAACCTTCTGCAGGTTGGTATATTTACCTTTTTCGTGAACCTTCTTATGAAGCTCTACGATTTCAGACTTTTCGCCTATAAGATAGAGAGTATCGTGATCATCGATTACGGTTTTGCCGTGAGGGATTATTATCTTGCCGTTTCTGGAAATAGCAACAACCAGCATGTTTGGCAGAACCTTGCTTACATCTATCATTGAAAGACCGATGAGTTTTTTGTACTTCTGCACCTTGAACTGAACCAGGGAAACCTTGCCGCTGGAAAAAATTCCGTTGGTGAGGGTGTACTTTTCCACGAGATACTTGTAGATTTCCTTGGTGATGGAAAGGTCAGGATTGACAATATGGTCAATGTTCATTGTCTCCATGATGAAGTCCATCTGGTTCATGTGCTCAGGGTCACGGACTCTGGCGATAACCTTGGAACATCCAAGATTTTTGGCAAAGGATGCAATGACGATGTTCTGCTCGTCGCTGTCTGTGCAGGCAATGAGAAAGTCAAAGTTTTCGATGCCTCGATCCTTCAAAAGGCTTATCTGCTTGGCATTTCCCGCTACGGTCATAACGTCGTACTGCTGCCCGATTTTGTTAAGAACAGCCTCGTTGACATCGAATACAGTTATGGCATGGTCGCCGCCTACTAGAGCATTAACTACCTTGAGACCGAGTTTGCCGGCCCCAACGATTGCAATCTTCATAATTTCACGTACCTCGTAATATTTTTAAATGTATATTCCATTGTACCACATTATATAAAATTTGCAAGTGCGGTACTTTTATT